>JBCCIA010000036.1:0-23164 GCA_039028475.1 Spirochaetota bacterium
GCTTTTTGCCTGCTATTTGCAAAGATAAAAAATGTTCTAATGGCCCTTGGATAGAAATATGTAAGGAGTCGTCTTTATGGAGATAAATGACTTTTTTGGAAACATAGATTCCCCTCTGCCGGGATTGCTGGTTGTAGAAACGTAAATTGCTCTGCCCTCTTCTGTGTAAGAAGCGATTTAGAGTGTACTTAGGAGCTTTGAGCCTTTGTCCTCCCTGGTGCAAGACTTGCTTCTGCGGATGCGCAAATGATAGGTTGACAATGCCCGGAAGTTGGTGTATTTGTGGAGGCTCTTCCTTTGGCGTACAAAAAGAGAAGAAGACTAAAAAGGTTATGCAGATAAAAGCTTTCAAGTTAAAAAAATCTATTGTTCTTTACATAAAAGTAGATTATTATGCTTTTAGGTCAATTAGAAAATCATATGAATACAAAAACCTTTTTATTCCAAGATCTCAAACTATCTTACTTCGACCTCGGCAAACCAGAGAAACCAGCCATTCTCTTTACACACGCAAATGGATATAGTGCAGGTTGCTATAGGTATTATATGCAACGTTTATCCGAGCAGTACCGAGTTCTCGGATTAGATTTCTCTGGCCACGGAAATTCACAAAGTAGTATGAATTTTCGCAATTGGTTTTACTTCCGTGACCAAATACTAGCCTTACTGGCGCATGAAAAATTAGAAAATGCCATTGGAGTGGGCCATTCTTTAGGAGGAGCCACCCTACTTATGGCAGCATTTAAGCAAAAAAAACTCTTTAAAAAACTCATTCTCCTCGATCCCACTACTTTAAACCTCGTCTTAGTATCCCTATCCAAAGTATTTGGCAACCCACTTTCCAAGGCCGCTTCGCAAAGGAGGCAGACATTTCCTAATCTTGAGGTTGTTCGTAAGGGATATAGGCGTTCTCCAGCTTTCAAAAAGTGGAACTCAGATATTTTTGAGGACTACCTGCAAAGCTGTATGCGCAAAGCTGGTAACGGTGAATTTGAGCTATGCTGCGACCCCGCTCTGGAATCAAAAATTTTCAAAGTGCACAGCCTTACCAGCCAGTTCCAATTCGGCAAAGTAAAAACAGAAAGTCATATCATTACCCCCGTCAATTCAGAGGTCTGTTCGGCAAAATCGGCCAACAAAATCCAAAGGGGCAACCCTAAGTCTAGCTACAACGAATTGGACGAAGTTTCACATTTCTTTCCCTTTGAATTGCCAGAATTGACACTCAACAAAATCCATGAGGCTTTAGCTTAGGTATGTTTTTCTTCTTTTCCAAGGTTTTGACTGTATTTCTCTTTCCGCTTCCCTTGGCTTGTACAATTTTGCTTTTCGTACTTTGGAAGATGGACAAAGGGTTTGTAAGAAAGCTGTTAGGGCTTGCCACTTTCTTATTGGTCTTCTTTTCTTCCTTTCCCGTCTCCCAGCTTTTGATCCGCTACTTAGAATCGCCTTACACTCCCATCAGTATTGCAAACGCTCCCCAAACAGATGCCATTGTAGTACTAGGAGGTATGATAAACCCACTTAGTTTGCACGACAACCGTACCGAACTCTTAGGTTCTGGCGAACGTTTGACTGATGCCATTCTTTTGTATAGGGCTAAAAAGGCAGAGCGTATTGTTTTTAGTGGTGGTTCGGGACTTCTCTTCGCCCCCAAAAGTATAGAAGCTACAAATGCTGGTAGGTTCTTGGAAAGCTTTGGTATCGCTAAAAAAAGTATTATTTTAGAAGGAAAATCCAAAAATACGCAAGAAAATGCCAGGAATACAGCAGAACTGTTCCGCTTTAGCCCCAGTAAAAAGATCCTTCTTGTTACTTCTGCCTTTCACATGAACCGTTCCGAGAAACTTTTTCGTAAGGAGGGCTTTGACGTGATTCCCTTTCCTACAGACTACCATTCTGTGAAATGGAAACGTCACTGGAATATGCTCATTCCCTCTACCCATTCTTTGGCCATTTCTACGATAGCAATCAAAGAAATCGTTGGTACACTTGTTTATGGTTGGAAAGGGTATTTCAAAAAAGAATAAGAGCCTATCCGAAAACAAAACTACAGGTTCTTACAGCTTACCTTTGCTGAAAGAGTAAACTTGTTCTTAGACGAGTTGTAAGCAAAATCCCATGTGAAAGACCTCAGGTTTTCCTTGCCAAAAATAACCTAGAACATAACTTGCACAAGCAAGATGATCCGCATAGAAAAAGATATCCACACCCCACGCCCACTTGAAGAAGTATTTCCTTTTATCGCCGACTTTTGCAACTTACCAGATTGGGACCCAGGGGTTCTCTCCTCACAAAAAACCAGCAAAGGTATACTTAAAGAAGGTGATACATTTATGCTGGAAACATCTTTTGGCCTCCAGAAAATACCAATTACCTATACTCTAGACAAACTTATTCCCCATAAAGAAGTAGTCTATTCTGCTGCCAACCATGCCATTGAAATCGTAGACAGAATCCGTTTTTCTCCACAAGCCAATGGTGGCACAAAAGTGCAATACATGGCCGACTTTACGCCTACCAAAGACTATGCCAGCTTTGAACCTTTCTTCCGCTTACTACTCAGCCAAACAGGTAAAAAGGCATTCCAAGGTATGACAAGGGCTTTGCAAGTTAGCGAAGTCAAAGATTTGGGCATGTGGAAAAAGTTTGCGGATTCGCTCATCCTACCTGGTATGCTCTATTTCACGAAATACGGCTACCACGCGATAGAGGAGCATCGTCCAGCAATCACCCAACGTTTGGAAGGAAAACTAGTGATTGTTACAGGAGCAACCTCTGGTCTAGGCTACGAAACGGCTCTGTCCCTAGCTCGTTTAGGAGCCACTCTCGTACTGGTGGGGAGAAATGAAGAAAAACTAAGCAATGCCAAACAAAACATTTATGATGAAACAGGAAATAGTAGTATAGAAACGGAAAAGGCGGATCTATCTCTACTAGAACAGGTACGAAATGTAGCAGAGAGAATTCTGCAAAAGCACAGCAAAATAGACATTTTAGTCAACAATGCAGGTTACTTGTTTCCGCAAAGAGAGATAACTTCTGAAGGCAATGAAACCTCGCTGTCACTTTTGCTTTTAAGCCCCTACCTGCTCTCCCACCTCTTACTACCTGGACTACAACAGAGTGGCAATGCAAAAATCGTCAATGTTTCTTCCGGCGGTATGTACACCCAGAAAATAGTATTAGATGACCTGCAAAGCGAAAAAGACTACAACGGAAGTGTTGCCTATGCACGAGCAAAACGTGGTTTAGTCATTGCGACAGAATATCTAAGCAAAACTTGGCAAAAAGATAACATCCAGGTGAATGCAATGCATCCCGGATGGGCAGATACTACAGCGGTACAACAAACGCTACCAGAATTCCATAAAATTATGAGAGGCTTTTTACGCACAGCAAAAGAAGGAGCAGATACTATCATTTGGTTGGCTGCTGATCCCGCAGTTGCAAATATAAGTGGTGAATTTTGGTTGGATAGGCAAATACACGCAACAGAGATTGTACCAGGAACATCGCATACTGCCGAAGAAAAGAGACGATTGATCGAAGAGCTAAATTCTCTTTGTAAATTGTAAAACCCTATGTGCTTTTGTAAAAAAGAAGATTGCTTCCCTTGCAGAGCTTTTTTTCATAGAATTCGCTATGTCAGAAATCACAATGTTCTTTCTCACAGGACACGCCAAAAGTGGCTCTTCCCTATTGCAGAATTTACTATCAGAAATCCAAGGGGTGACCTGTTTAGGGGAAGGAAACTTCTTTTCCGCAACACAAAAAACAATCCCGTCTCTTTATGACTGCATTTCACAAGGGGTAGCACCCTGGAACGAGTACATTGCAAAACGCAAGCGTAACTGGTTGGGCTTAGATGAGGAAATCAAAACAATTGAAAGAGAAAACTATCTCTCCGAAGAGGTCCTATCCAACAACTTAGATACGATAAGCCAAAAAATGCTACAACTGTTCTTGCAAGATCTCTTCCAACAAAAAGCCATAGAAAACAACTCTGGCTGGATTGGCGACAAAAGTTTGATCTTCCGCAAGGGAGACTTACAGAGAATTCCTGCTCTATTCCCCAAAGCAAAAATCATTTTCTCTATACGCAATGTGAAAGATTTTCTTGTTTCTTATATTCTGCACTATTGGAGAGTGAATAGAGACAAACGCATCGGTAGAGATCTGGTTTTTGTCAATACAAGCGATCTTTTACGAGCCGACAGCTTTATCAAGCAAGGCAAACAGGGAGATTTTGTTTCGAGTGAAACTGCACTACGCTTTGTGAGTTTTTGGCAAGAGTTACGAGAAGAAGCCAGAAAGCTTACTGCAAATTCTAGTAATTTCTATACCTGTTCCTATGAAACGCTAATGACAGATACGAAGCAGGAGTTTTGTCGTATTTTAGACTTTTTAGGTGTTTCCTATAGCGACGAAAATGTCACAGATGCTTTATCCGCGAATAGTATCACAGAATTAAAAGCTGCCGGAGGTTTTTTTGCGGACCACATCCAAAACGCCACCCCTGGTAAATGGCAAGAATATCTGAGTCCCGAAATCAGTAGCCTTATAGACAAACAACTGGAAAGATGATTCTTCTTTTAGAGAATATTGGAGCTGACTTACTGGGAAAAATTCTTTTTGCCAATCTGTTCCAAATCAGACACGGTAACTTCAATCGACTGGATTACGTCTTCTAGAGTTTGGCTCTGCTCCACTAACTCGCTCACAGCTCCCTCTATACTACTCATTCCTTGCGCCATATCCTCTGTACCTAACTTTTGTTCTTCCGCAATGCTCTCCAACTCCTTGCCTAAAGAATTTACCATGTGAATTGTCTCATTTAGACTTTTGTTGGTATGATTTTGCTCCAACATTTTTTGTTTGAGCCTTTGTTCTGATTCCATAATCTGCTTAAAATCAGTCGCCTGCATCTGAAAATGTTCTACCGACTCACCTATTATGGTACGAGCTTTTTCGAGAATTTCTGCACTCTCCTGTATGGTTTGGGAAATATCTGCTGCATTTTTTGTACTAGAACTCGCCAGTTTGTTTACCTCGGTAGCAACAACCGCAAAGCCCCTACCATATTCTCCAGCTCTTGCTGCTTCAATAGAAGCATTTAAGGAAAGTAAATTCGTTCTCTCTGCAATTTCTCTCATAATAGAACTAATCTCACTAACGCGTTGGAAGGAAGACAGAATATTTGCGAAGACTTCTGTAGTTTTTTCATTCAACTGGCTAACAGTAGTATTGTGTTCATGAGCTTTTTCTACAGCTGATGCGAGTCCTTGGGTTGTGTCTTGCAATTGTGCAAAGGTAGAGTCCATTTCCGTACTAGCATGGGCCATATCTTCCATCTGCGTAAATTGCTTGCGCACAGCGACTTGTGCGTTTGTACTAGATGCCGATAACTCTTCCATACTAGCACTCATCTCTTCAATACTGGCGGCCTGGCTACTGAATTTTTGATTGTATATAAGTAACATTTCTTGGATTTGGACAATATTTTCTTTCAGATTGCGTGCAAGATTTAACATTTTCACACCTACTTCTTGCATTGTCTTCTTAGCGAGTTGGGCATCCTGTAAAAGCTTAGTATTTTTTTCCCCTTCCATGATCATTGCAATTACGCTACGCACCATATAGGCTCCTCCTAACAAAAAGAATATCTTTAAAATTTCTACATTAAAATTTTGTGTGTCTCCAGCAAAAAACTCCTGGGGGATATTAGAAAACTTTACACCTACAGAAAAAGCGACAAAAATCAGGATTATGTTGAGTAGAGCTGACCAATAACCCATAAAAATCACAAACTTTTTCGAAGCAAGGAAAGCAGAACACAGAATGTAATAAAAATAAATGATGTACAAAGCAGGAGAACTTAGTATTTGTACAGCTGCTTGGATGCTTCCCAGCATACCCGTAACCATAACTAAGCCCAAAATAGAAGTGTCTAGAACCAATAACGCGAAAGGAATGTAATTTGCGATAACTTTTTTCTTATATAAAAACTGAAAGGCTAAACCATAACAGAGCATAGAACCAATACCAAAAGAATAAGCGATATTTTGTAGTGTTGTATTTGCTTTGCTAGTCACAAGAGTACTGACAAAATACAAACCAGTCAGCATCAAACGGATTCGATTGATTGTGCCAGCAGCTTTTGTTATATTCTTACTCATAAATAAGCAAAAATATTGTTAGAAAAAAAAAGTCTTGTCAAGCCAAATAAACTAGAGGCAAGCTAATCTGTATACGTGTTCTAAGGCGATTCACAAGCTATTTATAGGTAGGTGTATATATGAGTAAATCTAATTCTTTTTTCCAATCCAAACCAATGCGAATTCTTTCATTCTGTTTTGCATTTAGTGTTGGTGGTGCTTACGTTGTGTATTCCAAAGAAAAAGCTCAGAAACCACAAATATTCCATTCTAGTAAAAGTGCACTTCCCAACCTCCCCTCCAAACCTAAAAAAAAGCCCAAAAAGGGTCAAAAAATAAAAATATTCCCTTCTAGTAAAAGTGCAGTACCTGACCTTCCCTTCAAACCTAAAGAAAAGCCAAAAAAAGACCAAAAAATAAAAAAACAAAAACCGAAAAAGAAATCTTCTCTAAAAAATAAAAATGCGAAACAACAGCAAGCTCCGGTACAATGGCTGCCAGTTATGCCATCCAGTAAAGCACCCGATTTTTCCAGATGATCTTATTAGACAACGTTCTGCAGGCCAGTTTGTTTTTCTTAGCAATGGCTGCTGTTTTCATTCCTCTTGAGAGGGCTTACCTAGCGCGTGAAAAAGCTATTTTTCGCAGGGAATGGTGGACGGATGTCCTGTTTTTTTTTGGCCAAAGTCTCCTTTGGAACGCCTTTACCCTGTTTAGTCTGAACTATCTATTCTCTTTGCTAGGCCCTAGCGTTTTAGCTCCGCTGCAAAATACATTTGCCAAACAAAACTTATTTTTACAAGCCTTTGAAGTCATTCTATTGAGTGATTTTTGCATCTATTGGGGACACCGGATGCAGCACCAGTTTGATTTCTTATGGCGCTTCCACAGAGTCCACCACACTGCAGAATCGGTGGACTACATCGCAGCCTTCCGAGAACATCCACTGGATAATATCTATACACGTGGTATCGAAACCTTGCCCGCATTTCTATTAGGCTTTGACCTGAATTGGATTGCAGGGTTTATTGCATTTCGAGGAATTTGGGCACTCCTGATCCACTCTAATATCAACCTACGTCTGGGTTTTTTGGAATATCTCATTGGCGCTCCGCACCTCCACCATTGGCACCATGACAAAGAAAAGGGAGGCTCTTGTAATTTTGCCAATTTGTCTCCCTTGATGGATTTGCTATTCCGCAGCTATTACAGTCCGGAGCGCGCTACACAAACATTTGGTATCCAGGAACCGGTAGGGAGAAGCTATTGGCGTTTGTTAGTAGAGCCCTTTTTCAGCAAATCATGGTTGCAAAAAATAGATAGTAAAATAACCAAGTAGTTACATTTCCTCTGAATCTGTGTTAGTTTCTCGCCAAAGCCTATTGTATCCAAACTGTATAGTACATTTAAATTGATTGACACAGACATAAAAAGGCTTCTAACATTCTAGTTGGAACAAACAACCAAAAAAATACTAGAAGAGAGTTTATGGAACAAGAAAAAAAATCTTACATCGAAGAATTAAAAGGCAAATACGAAGAAATCCAATTGCAGCTGTCCTTAGGAAAAGCAGAAGCGGTTGATAAGTTTGAAGAGCTGAAAAAAGAGTTTTTGGATGCAATCAACGAATCCTTGAAAAGCATGGAAAATTTACAAGAAGAGTCTTCGCAAAAACTAAAATCTGCTCTAGAGAACCTACAAAATGAACTTGCTACGGCACGTGTGGAAACCAAGGAAGAATTTGAAAAACAAAAGGCCAATCTAGACAAATCTTTAGAAGAGCTCAGTACAAAGTTCAAAAGTCTTTCCCAAAGAGGCGAAGAAGAAACACAAGCATTCAAAGCTCTACTCGATAAAAAAGCAGATAACTTCAAAGCCCAGTTGGATACATTCCGTTTGCACTTCAACTTAGGAACCAAAGAACTCAAAGAGGGAATTGACAAAGAGAAAGAAGAGTTGCAAAAAAAATTAGCTGAACTGCAAGGAGAAATGGAAAACTTGGGCAAAGAGGCCAATGAAAAATGGGAAAGCTCCAAGAAAGTTGTTTCTGAAAAGTTAAGTGACCTTGGAAAACAAGTTAAGAATATATTTAGCTAAATGAGATCTTACAACCCTACCCATATCTTACAATACGGGTAGGAACTATGCTATGCTTGTTATTTTTTCAATGATTTAATGCTTCTATCTAGAGCTCCCTTAGCAGAGATCAAACCAGAAATTACATCTTTTGTTACTACCTTTGCAGATACCTCATCGGTAAAAACTGCTGTTTTCATTTTTGTATCGGCTTGGAACAGAGCATTTCTAGCATCTCTGATAGCTCTATCACGTGTAGCTACACGAAGTTTGGATATTTTCATTCTCTGCAACTTAGCGATAGAAGACTCAATGCCCTTTGACTTGTACTTAATTTGGGTGAACTGGTTGAGAAGTTCATTCAGTTTTGCATTTGCTTCTTTCATCTTAGCAGCTTTTTCTTCTGCCTTACTAATTTTCTCAGCTGCTGCCCAAATCACCTCAGCTTCTTTGAGTTTGTTATCGAGAAGGGTTTTAAATTTTGGATATTTAGCTACGGCTTCTGCCAATTCTGTCTTGTTATTCGCCCAGTATTTGGCTTCATTCTTTGCATTTGGTTTGCAAGCAGCCATAGCAAGCACAAGCACTATAGTAAATGGAATGATCTTTTTCATTATTTTTGCCTCTATAAATCGTTTATTTGGCCATCCTTGAAATCAGGTTGTATAAATCAAGTAAAAATCTTGCCAAAAAAGCAGAGAGTTCGTTGTACTTTGTTATTTATATGTCTACTATATCTCAAGAAAATTTGGTAAACAATTCCTACAGCGTTTCTTACAATAAGTTTAATCTTACAGCGTATCCTTAAACATGTCTATTCTTATTTAAAAGGCAAGCTGCAAGAGTCTGTAGTTTGGTTTTAGGACAGACTCTTATATAAAAGGTTAGCTGCAAGAGCCTGTAGTAGTGTTTTCAAATAGACTCTTATAAAGATTCTCCTGGTATTTGCACTTGCCAAGAAGAATTTTGGTAGAGCAATGGATAGTTGTTGCGCTCGAAATACTCTAACAAGACATTCGCTATCCTCTTTTCTTTCTCCATCTCGTTTTCCAATGTATTGTATTCACATTGGAGGCAATTGCTATGGATGTAGAGAGAGGCAAGCTCCAAAACCGCAAAAAGAGACTGGATCAACTTAGGATAACTCGTCGGTTCTTGCTGCCAATCCTCACGAGCAATGGAAAACTCTTGTTTTTCTGAAGTAGGAACAATGATATAACGATTTAGTGTAAATTTGGTAATTGTAGGGTCTGGTGTGGATTCCACTTCTAATTTGATATCTGGATAGATAAAAAAGGATTCAGCCTCTTCGTGAAAATCAAGGTAGGAGCCATGTAGGTAGAGTTCATCAATCTCCTCAAGCAGTAGGGGTACTGGATAAAGGAACTTACTTTGCCTATAAGGAAGGCCTTCTGTAAAACCAACTTTGTATACAACTTCCTGTAATTTATAATTTAGAGAAATCTGAAAGACCAACTTGAATCCTTTTGATTTTTGTTGCAAATATTCTTTGATTTTTGCAATCGCCAAATCCGTAAATTGCAGGGGTTGTTGGTTTACAGCTAAGGATTCTTGGTAAAATGCTTTTTTGATTTTACCAATTAGTCTTTGCAACATGACTAGAGTTTCTTCTCAAAGGCGATGACTTTCTCGCGAAATAGATCTGGTATTCTATCCGATGCTTGTTTGTCAAAATCAAACCAAACAAAGGTGCCCGTAGCCGTGAGAACTGCTTCCTGTGCAGCATTTTGCAATAAGAACTCCATCCTTGCACTCTTTCCACCCAAATGAGCTATCCGCAAATAAGCCGTAAGCACCTCTGGATAGGTTGCCTGCTTGCGAAAATCCATGTTGAGATTGACAATTACCAAACCGTTAGAGTTGCCTTTCCCCCCCAGTTTCCATAGTTGTAGGTTGCTAAAATAATCAGCCCGCACCTCTTCAAAATAACGAGAATATATGACATTATTCACATGGCCAAACAGGTCCAGATCGCTCCAGGTAACATGGATCAGCTGTTTGTTCCGATAATTGTCTGGGTTTTTATCCATACTTCCTCCTCTTATGCCAGATGCCTGGCTTGTAACAAAAGACTTTCAAAAGGTTCCCTCACTTTCAAGACTCTTTCGATTTTTTTCCAAAAAACTTTCTTTACAAAATGTCTTTTTGACAGGATTCTGTAGGTATATGGATTCTAAACAACGCGCCCAGTTAATCCGAGAAGCTAACGAAGCCTTTAACAGCGAAGACTATGACAAGGCAAGAAAACTCTATCTCCAGACCAATTACCGAGAAGGTTTGATTCGCATGGGCAACTACTATATGTATGACAGACGCTTGCCTATGCTCGCCTACAACTACTATAAACAAGCTGGTTTGCAAGAGAAAGTCGATGAAATTTTCCAACGTATGCTCATGGCCCTTTCGGAATGGATTGGCAAAGACAAATTCAAAATCCAACAACCTGTAGCGCAAGAATCTACACCTGTATCCCCAAGCGACTTCCAGGTACACCCGATTCTTCGCGAAAAGGCTCTAGAAATTTTACAAAAAAACGGAGAAAAGTGAACTGACACCCTTTCTATTTCTTGATGTTGGCGATACTTTATTACACCTGAATCAAAATCCAGGCGAAGTCTACTTTACTGTCTTAGAAAAATATGGTATCATCCAGCCTGGGTATCCACGCAAAACTCTACAAGCAACCTTTTCCTTTGCTTGGAAGTTTATGGCAACAAAAAATCCTCCAGACTACCGTGATCGTTACTGTACACACCCAAATGGCAATGATGGTTGGTGGTTGGAACTGATCCAAGCCTTTGTGAAAAAATTAGGGTATACTGGCCCCCTTCCCAAAGAAGCAAGCAAAGAGATCTTTGCTGCCTTTGACTCCGAAAAAGCCTGGAGAGTGGAAAGTAGCTTCTACCAGCTATTGGACTTTCTCCGTGAAAAGCAGATCGGCCTAGGAATTATTTCCAATTGGGACTTACGTTTGCGCGGTCTATTGGAAAAAGCTGGTTTGTTGAAAGAGTTTTCACCGGTAATCATTTCAGCAGAATTTGGCTACGAAAAACCATCCCCACGTATCTTCCAGGAAGCAGAAAAGCTCAGTGGTAGGCCTCCGAGTCAGTTAATTTATGTTGGTGACAAGTTAGAGTTAGACTACTACCCTTCACAGGCTTTAGGTTGGGATTCGTACCTGTTGACACAAACAAAAGAATCTGAACTACCCAAAGGTTGTAGGTACATTCGTAACTTAGCAGATTTATTAGAACTCAAAGATTGGAAGATTTGACTTTACGAACCCTTAAAGTATCTCCATCGACCTCTTCTGTATTTAAAGGCCGGACGATTTTACGCAAGGTATCGACTTTGAGATTTATGCGTTTGGGTGAACGAAGTTTTACTTGTTTACTATCCGTTAGTACCTGGACAACTATTTCAGCCGTTTCCCCATTGTTTTTATTATAAACTACTTGTGCTACTTCTTCTGTATTCAGTAGCACTAAGGTACCTAGTGCATAGTCTGTCTTTGCAGACAGAGAAGTTTGGATATCATGGATAAATTTCTCGGCAATTCTAGGTGCAAAATGCGTTCCTGTATATGTCTCAATCACTTGGATCGACTCTTCGGGTGAGAAAGCTGGTTTATAGGAGCGAACCGTTGTCAAAGCGTCATAGACATCAGCCAATGCTACAATTACAGAATAATCGTGCAATTTGTCTCCCGCAATTCCACGCGGGTAGCCGTTGCCATCGTATCTCTCGTGGTGTTCGTAAGCCATCATCATAATGCGTGGATCGAGAGTTTTGTCCAAACGCATTATGCGGTAGGAATGGGAGGGGTGTGATTTCATGATCCGCTTTTCTTCCTCTGACAAGACACCCGTTTTATTGATGAGGCTTGCTGGAATCGCTACCTTTCCAATATCATGCAGCAATCCACCGAGTCCTATCAATTTTATTTCGTCATCTGTATAGCCCATTTTCTGGGCGAGACTCAAAGATATGATCGCGACATTGACCGAGTGGCAAAAAGTATAGTCATCGTGTGCACGCAAATCAAGAAGGTTTATCATAGCAGAAGGGTTGCTTTTGATGCGTGTATATACATCCAAAATGATATCTTTGCAAGACTGGAAATCAATAGCGTCATGGTTGTTGATGAAACTAAATGTTAGGTTGCGCAGGCGTGATAGGCAGGAACGAATCGAATCTTTATCGAATACACCAGCGTGGTAGCCTACCAATAGATTTTCCAAGCGATCTTCTTCACGTTTCTCATGGTCTGTCTTGTGGTAGTCTTCTTTAGGATGTGCTAGATAATCAATATATGCTATATTTTCCTTACTAAGCTTGTCCAATAGAGAAGCTGTCAAAACTACCTTGTCCTGGTAGATCACCTCACCCTTAGGGGAGGAGATAACTCCTTCTAGGACGGTTCCTGCACGGATTTTTTCTAAATAAAGTTTCATTTGTATTCTGCTGTAACTGTGTTAGGTTTCCTATAATTCAGTTCAAAGGACACATTCAAAAAACGTTTTATTGCTATTTAGGCAAACTCTTCCTCACGTCTAAAAGTTATAGGAATTATACTCAAAAGCAAAGTTTCTAGCAAGCGGATTTTTTAAAGAAACTAGGTTCTATTGCACAAAAAAGAAAAATACGATAGACAAATTTATCACTACGGGTTCTCTAAGGTTGCAGAAAAATGTTTCTTTCTATAGTAAGAAGATAACGTACATTTTCAAATTCCAATATAACATCTATCCTGAGGTACATGTCTATGAGAGACATCAAAACTATCTTAAGTGAATCCAAAACGATTGTAGTTTTCGGTCTATCTGCAAAAACGGAACGCGCATCACATACAGTAGCACAATACTTACTACGGGCTGGTTACACCATCATCCCTGTCAACCCCGGACAAACAGAAATTTTAGGGCAAAAATGCTACAAGAGTTTAGAAGAAATTCCAGGTGATATCCAGGTAGATATTGTCGATGTATTCCGCAAATCTGAAGACACTCCCCCCATTGCGAAGGCTGCTGTTGCCATCGGTGCGAAATGTCTATGGTTGCAGTTGGGAATTGAGAATAAAGAATCCCTTGCCATAGCTAGAGATGCTGGCTTGGACTATGTGGAAGATAAATGCATTAAAATCGAACATAGCAATGCAAACTTGTAATCTCTTCGTATACGGCACCTTACGACAAGGAGAAAGGGCGAATTTCTTCTTGCGCGATGGCTCCCTACTTAGAAGTGCCATCCGCTTCCATGGCTTTCGCCTACTCACACACGGACCCTACCCTTTTGCCATGCTTGCAGATGCACAAGATAGCATTGTCGGTGACATCTATACGATTCCGACACGCTTATTGGGACGATTGGATGAGTACGAAGGTGTAAATTCTGGTTTGTACACCAGAGAAGAATACCTACACGAAGGCATACCCTTTTTTATCTACATTGCCCAAACAAAACCACAAAAGGATCGCTTGGAAATCATCGCCTCGGGAGATTGGAAAGTTTACCGCAACAGTTTGCGATAGTCTCTTGGGTAAGTCATGCTACAAAGTTTTTTTTTCCTCATATTTGTTCTTACAAGCCACTATTTGTCGGCAGATAAAAAATACAAAATTGTACAAATTTCCCAAGGTCCAAACCCATCCATGCATGCCTATATGGACATTTGTCCCGAAGATACAACCGGCAAAAGGGTTGTTTACTTTACCTTTGCAAAGAAAAACCTACAAAAAGGCAAAGTACATGCTGGTAGAGTACAAATTATCCATACGTCCGACAAACACATCTCCTACTCTAGCCCATTGCTGTATGCAAATAGTCACAATGCAGCAAAACAAAGGTGGTTAGATAGAAACCGTATCGCCTACCAAATCGTTAAAAAACATATATCGGTCATAACATCTCTCGCTACTGGCAAAACTCTCCAGCTTGCCGGTCGCATAGAAGAGTATTATGCCAAAAAGCAACTCGTATTTCTCAAGCGAGGACAAGGGAAACAAGCCAGGAGTTTTGTCCAATACGACTTAGCCAAACAAACGGCAACAACTGTTATGACAGATGCCGGTGCAAAAAGATTGATCCCCGGTTGTTTGCAAAATACGTTTTGTTCGCAAAAGGGGCATCTGAAAAACCTACGCATTTCCCCTGATGGCAAAACGCTCTTTATTTCCTTCCGCGCTAAAAAGCGTAGTGTTGGTAAAAAGAAAAAACTCAAAATTTTCTTCTTTATAGATCGAAAGACAGGAAAAATTCGCTATATGGGTCATTTAGGGCAGCACCCACTTTGGTACAACCACTCAGCCATCCACTACTATTCGCGTCATTCTGGCATCGATTTTAGTGTAGATCCGCGCGCACAAGATGTACTCAGTCACTACCTAAATGGTAAGAAACAAATTGTATTCAAAAATGCTTTGGGAATTCATGGCAGCTTTAATCACGACAAAACTAAGTTTGTTACCGATATTTTCCACTGGCCACGTAAGAATCGTGTCTCTATTCTTTTGTACAATGTTCCCACGTCTCGCTTTCGTATACTCAATTCCTATAGCATGGAAAAAGGTAAGGCAAAACGGCGTGTCCACCCACATCCAGCATGGTGCCATAAAACTGGCCGCATCTATTTCAATGCAGCACCTAATGGTGTCAGACAGCTCTACTCTGTCCAATTCCCATGATACGGTTTGTGTTGCTTCTTCTAAGCCTTTGCTTCATTGTTCTGAATTGCCAACAAAGGAAGACATCAAGTATTTACTACAACCCTTTGGCAAATGCGCAAGATATACAGCAGTTTCGCTTAGAGGGAAAGGCTCGCTTGGACTTCCCCAATGATCGTTTGCGTATGCAGAACGTATTGCCTGAGTCCGCAAAACAGAAGGCCAACTTTGTTTTATGGTGCCCCTTGGAAGTAAAAGAAGGTGTAAAGATTTCTTTTAAATTCAAGGCTTTGTCACGACGTGGTTTGGCGGTTTTTTTCTTCCTGGCACAAGGTAGGGACGGAAGTGATTTGTTTAGCAAACACTTACAAATTCGCACTGGAGAATACAAACAATACCACCACGGAGACATCGATAGTTATCACCTATCGTACTACCGCAGGCGTAAAGAACGCGACATTGCCTCTCCTAATATTCGCCTGCGTAAGAGCTATGGCCACCACATCGCGAGGACTGCGGCTGATCCGATTCAATTCCAGAAAGAGCATTTGCTAGAGTTCCAAGTTCTACATGGTAGCATCACCTTTTCCGTTGATGGAACTGTGATTCTTTCCTGGAAAGAGTCTGGCAAGTTTGGCAAAGCCTTAAAAAAAGGAAAATTTGGCTTTAGGCAGATGGCACCTCTGGTAGCAGAATACAGCGAGTTAGAAGTGTTTGCTTTAGAAATCTCTGATTGATTGCAATCCATTCAATTCTTCTCATCTACCAATAGCCTATCAACCATAGTACTAATGGTCTGGTATGTTCCCCAAATCTGTTTTACTGATGCTTTAGCTCGAATGCTTGTTATTACCCCCAATAGCGAAGACGTGAAGAAAGCAGCAATATTTTTAATGTTAAGATCTGATCTTAAGGTTTTATTTTTTAGAGCATCGTTTAGAATTCGGCTAAAATTTTGCTCAATTCTTTCGAAATAGGCATCGATGTGAGAGCCAACTTCAGGGTCTAGTGAGGCTCTTTCTGAGGCCGTGTTACAGAGGAAACACCCGATACCGTAACTATCTCCCTCTGCTGCATTCGCCAAATCTGCGAAAATCGCCTTTATCGCATCTAAACCTAATTCTGCGGCTTTTTCTCCTTCAAAGGATGAGAAAATCTGGTTTAAATAATTAGTATTATAGTGTTCCAATGCTGCTTCGAAAAGCCCCTGCTTGGAGCTGAATTCAACATACAGGCTTTTTCGGTTGATGCCAAGGGCTTCCACCAGGTCTGCTGTGCTGGTTGCATGAAAACCTTTGAGCCAGAAAAGGGCAACAGCCTTATCTAATAATTCACTTCGATTGTATTTTTTGTCACGACCCATAATTTATTCTTGACAATAAGTAACTGATTAGTTACCTATAAGAGTAACTGATTAGTTACTTATAAGGCAAATGCCTAAAAGGGCAACCTGAAAAGGAGTAAATGATGAAAAAAAATACAATTTCTTTCTCTTGCACAACTTTAGTATTTCTGGTGATAACGGCATGCAAGTCGAGTCCCTCGCTCAAGCAGAAAACACGTGAATTTATTGCTGCTGTGAACACGCAAGATAAGACAAAAGTTGAAAGAATGGTAGCCAAAGACTACATCCAACACAACCCCTTTGTACCAACCGGCAGAGATGCTTTCATTTCGCTGTTTCCGGTTTTAAAAAAATTTAAAACGAAGGCAGAGACAGTCAGAATGTTACAAGACGGAAACTACGTTGTACTACACAACAAATGGCACAATGCAAAACCATTTGGTGCCGATAAGATGGTAGCCTTTGATGTGCTTCGCTTTGACAAAAATGGCCAAATCGCCGAACATTGGGATGCATTAACTGTGCTCAGAGAAAAAACAGCCAGTGGCCGCACACAAACGGATGGGCCTACTCTAGCTAAAGCTCCAGAGAAGACACAAGCAAACAAGGCCAGAGCTCAAGCCCTGGTAGAAGATATCTTAATGGGTAAGAACCCTAAAAAGATAACTGAATACATAAGTACAGAAAAATACCACCAGCATAATCCTGACATCAAAGATGGTTTGTCGGGTATTATAGCAGCCGTAAAAGCTCTTACCGCTCAAAACAATATGTTTAAATATACAAAAATACATAAGGTATTGGGAGAAGGTGACTTTGTCCTTACAATCAGTGAAGGTGAATGGAGCGGCAAGAAGCAAGCGTTCTATGATCTATTTCGATTTGAAAATGGAAAAGCTGTAGAGCATTGGGACATTATTCAAGAGATTCCATCTAAGAAGCTAGCAAATAAGAATGGAATGTTTGGATTTAAAAATGATTCACTATAAGGACAAAATCTAAGACAATGGATATATTATTTTCAAATTTTAAGACAGATAAACTAGACCTAAAAAATCGTATCGCTATGGCTCCACTGACCCGCAGTAGAGCCATTGGGAATATTCCCAACGACATGATGGCAAAATACTATGCCTTGCGTGCGAGTGCGGGTCTTATCATAACTGAGGGAACAGCTCCGTCACCCAATGGGTTGGGATATCCTAATATACCCGGTATATTCTCTCAGCAACAAATTGATGGTTGGAAAAAGGTAACTGACGCGGTACATGCGAATGGAGGCAAAATTTTCATTCAGTTTATGCATACAGGAAGAATTGCCCATGAATTGAATCTTCCTGAAGGTGCTGAAATTATTGGACCATCGGCTATAGCAGCAGAGGGGGATATGTTTACCTCAGAAGGTCTCAAGCCTAATGGTTTACCGCGCGAAATGTCTCTTGAAGATATAAAGAAAACTCAAGATGAATTTGTCCAGTCGGCAAAAAATGCTATACATGCTGGTTTTGACGGTGTAGAAATTCATGCTGCCAATGGCTATCTACCTGACCAATTTCTGAACATAAAATCCAATACACGCACAGATGAGTATGGTGGTTCTATCGAAAATAGGACACGATTTGTACTGGAAGTGGTAGAAAAAACAGTGGCTGCAATAGGTTCAGAGAAAACAGGGATTCGCTTTTCGCCTTATGGTGTTTTCAATGATATGTCGGTTTATGACACTGTACCTGAAACGTACCAACATTTGCTGGATGAATTGAAAGAATTAGATTTGGCCTATATTCATTTACTTGATGTTACAGCAATGGGTGCCAGTGGTGGTTCCAAAGGATTTTTGTTCGATTTAGTTAAAGATTATCCTGGAACCGTAATGTTCAATGGTGGTTGGATTAATAAATTAGATGAGGCTGAAACCCTGGTTCAGGGAAATGACAAATACCTCATCTCTATCGGTGCAGCTTTCATTGCCAACCCTGACCTAATCGAACGATTGAAGTCTGGTTCCGCATTAAACCAAGCAGATCAGAATACGTTTTATACACCTGGAGAAGAAGGTTATTTGACCTACCCTACTCTACAAAGATCTGAATAATCATATATCAAGGAGAGCAAGATGAAAAATATAGTTATAACTGGAACTAGTAAATGATTTACTTTAAATCCTATGCATCCGCCAAAAAGTCTCCCCTATATTTCGGGTTCCAATAGTTCTGTATTTGTTGCGCAGCGTTGCCTAGGTACTTTGCTAACTTGTCTGACTCAACATGCCTATGCAAAGCTTGCGCTACATCCTGAATGGCCGTATCCGGTGCAAAGTTATGCCCACGCCGCAAATATTGGATTTCATGGATTAAGTCTGTGCGAGATGTGAAATCCAACTTGGATTCTTGCAAATCCCATTCCGCAACAAACAAGGCTCGTATCCCTGCGGGTAGCAGGTTGGAAAACCCTACCGCCTCTGCAAAATCTACCCTACGGCGAAAGGTCTGGAAAACGCCTTGGATCGTTGTATAGGAACGGTGTGTCGTTTCTATATCGCAAATATCTCGCACTTCTTGGAGAAAATCATATAAATGATCATAAATTCTTTGGTATTCAGCAGGCACAGGCATAGAGAAAGGTTTTTCGAGTTCTCTAAAAAAGAAATTCTTTTTTAAATTGTCTCGTTTACATAGGAACAAAGCATTCTTGTGAAAACAATACAGCTTGTAACTCTTGCTTGGACAGCTTATTCCGCAAACGATTTTCAATTTTCCCCTGGTAGTGGTAGATTACCTCGCAGTATTTTGGCTTCTGTTTTACCGGAATCCAGATCTCCTGCTTGGCTCCACGTTCTCCCACTTTGGGCTTGAGTGTCGAGTCAAACAACAGCTTGCGATCCGCCACCCGTACCGACTTTTGCAACAATTGTGAACCCACTAGCCGCTTGTTCGCATCTAACACTCGGATTTCTAAAATACGGAATAAGTCCCCCGTAGGGAAGTGATGCCCCAACTTTTCGAAAGATACAAATACCTGGACATATTTTTCAATACCCTCAGCATCTTGTAGATACGCAAACCGCACCTGCAAATTCTTAGCCAACTCTTCACGGTTGTGAGATGTCATTTTACTATGCCTAGCAAATTTATAATGACAGCTTTGACAGGTCTTTCCCTGCTTGTGCCAAATTGTGTTTTCAAACTCTTGCACTACATTTTGCATAGGTACACTTCCATAGACAACATGCGGAGTATGCTCTTGCGGAAAATTGAACTGGTGGCAATTGGCACAAAAACGTGTTTCTCCTAAGGCTTTGTCCTGTTTGACAGGATAGATACATTGCTCTGCTTTTGTGGAAGGAGCTTTTGCTGTATATATCACTCCATCACGGAGGTGGCAAGTTGCACAATTGACTCCTTCTGCCATAATAGGCTCTTTCTCTTTCCGATAGGAATAGTACGCACGCATGCTTGTACCGCGGTATTTCCATAGCGGAGCATGGCAATTCAAACACCAGCCCTGGGGTTCGCGCAGATAGGCGTGGTAAAACAACTTGTTGCTAAATGCTTTTGCATGCGAGGACTTCTGCCACTGCTGGTAAATTTCCTGGTGGCAGGTAGAACAACGCTGCGATTTGAGTTTTTCTCTCTGCGTATCGTAATACTGCATCGATAGAGGCTTCTTCCCCTGGTGCATTGCGACGAGAAGTGGACTAGATCCTTTGTTGCATTGCAAAAAAAATAAAAGAAATAGTAAGGTAAGAATCATTTCTTACAAAAATACGTATTTCCTAACTCTCTACAAACATCGATTGCAATTCACCCAAAAAATACTGTGTAGCTCTATCCTGTGGAGACTCACTCGCAATTTGTTGGAACAGTTTCTGGGCTTTTTCGTATTCTTTGTCCACATAGGCATGAACAGCTTCACCAAATACTTTCTGCGTAGCGAGTTTTGCCTGGAGTAAATCCTGTGCATCGGAATCAAAGACTTCGTAGATCCAAACCGATTTAGTTTTTCCCTTTACGATTACTTTATCAATTGGTCGGATATGGTATTCGGATATATCTTGCAAGCTCTGGTAAGTGGTCTCGGAAATCAGTACAGAACAGGCGTATTTTTTGGTCATACTTTCCACACGCGAAGCGAGGTTTACCGCATCGCTAATCACCGTTCCCTCCATACGGTTCAGACCACCGATGGTTCCAAGCATCAACTTACCTGTGTTGATACCAATGCCTATTTCTATGATTTGGTAGCCAGACTGCTTGCGGTGTTCGTTATATTCACTGAGTTTTTGCTGCATATGGATACCTGCCTTAACAGCATCATCTGCTGTTTCTGGGAAGAGTGCCATGATTGCATCACCAATGTACTTATCAATAAACCCTTGGTATTCTTGGATAATAGGAGACATACGTTTCAAGTAGGAGTTGATAAAGTTAAAGTTATCTTTCGGATTCATACTCTCAGATAACGTTGTAAAAGAACGAATATCACAGAACAGTACCGACATAATCTTTTCGGAGTAATCTCCCAATTTGATATCAATGATATTCTCTTTATTGAGCAAGCGGATGAATTCTTGTGGAACAAACTTTTCATAGGCACCAGAAGTTTTCGACAAACTCAAGTGGTTCTTGATACGCGTTAGTAACTCATCTTTACTAAACGGTTTGGTTAGATAATCATTGGCTCCGTGTATAAAGCCCTGCACCAAATCGTTCACTTGGTTTTTCGCAGTCAGTAAAACAATTGGTAAAACATTGGCATTATATTTTTCGCGGATCTTGCGACAAACCTCATAACCCGTCATCTTAGGCATCATAACATCTAAAAGAATCAAATCAGGCAAATCACCGTCTTGCAACAGGTTTAGAGCTTCCTGCCCACCGTTCGCCTGCAAAACAGAGTATTTTTGCAATGATAAGTGGTTGTTCAGTACTTGCAAGTTGATCGGTTCATCATCCACAATCATAATTGTGTAATTAGAAGAACCGATGGGTATTTCTGCTTCGCTGTTAGCATCATCACCCTTATCAATAACACTTGCAACAACTTCCTCTTCCACATCTACTGACTTGGCTTTTTCATGAGATACCGGTAGGGTAAAGGTAAAAGTAGAACCTTTGCCAACTTGTGATACAAGAGAAATTTCACCCCCATGCAATTCAACAAGCTGTTTTGTTACGGTCAATCCAAGACCAGTGCCACCAAAGGAACGATCCGAAGCCGAATCCACTTGCTCAAAAGAGCGAAAGATAGCCTGGTATTTTTCTTCTGGAATACCGATTCCTGTATCAGAGATAGAGATGTGTATCACTTCTCCCTGTAGTTCCGCTTTGACTTCCACCAGACCGACATCAGTAAATTTAATTCCATTACCAATCAAATTGTAGAGGATCTGTTGGATACGGTTTTCATCGCCTAAAGCAGCGGGGAAATCATCTGAAATAGAGTTTCGCAAATCGATCTTTTTATCCTGTAACAAATTATGTGATAGAGTCAAAACGAGATTTGTAATAGAATACAGATCAACCGGCTGTTTAGCTACTTGGACTTCATTGCTCTTCATTTTCGAAAAATCTAGGATATCATTGACTAAATTCGAAAGACGTTTGCTACTTGTGATAATAAGTGATAGATTGTACGCTACTTTTTTAGGTAACTTTCCCGCAGCTCCATCTAATAAAGATTCGCTCAAACCAATGATGCCATTCAGTGGTGTCTTAAGCTCATGAGATGTATTCGCAAGGAAGTCATCTTTCAGCTTATCTAATTTCGTAAGGGCAGAGTTCTTTTCTTGTAATTGCAAAGCCAACTCCTCCGAAACAGAAAACGCCCGCGAAAAATTTTTAGACAATAGGTAGCTTTGCAAAAAAATGAAAGCAATGAATCCAAAAGGAGCCAGGTGAATAGTATTCATAATGATTTGATGGCTGAATAATATATCGTGTACAACTGTTGTAATGAATACAAGTAGACTCGCTGTAAATAATTTGACTCCTTGTATTTTTTTATACAATCCCCAACCAAGCATCAGCAATAGATACAAAGAACATACCAATACAAAGAGTTGGTACCAGACAACTGTGTTAGTATAAAAGTAAGAACCATTCGATACCACCAAGGAAATAAACACTGCAGCAACTCCGTGGACAAAATAGAGAAACTTGCGGTACACAATTTGTGGGTAAAGGTGGTAAAAATACATCAAAAACAGGGGAGCACTGGCATAAAAACTGAGATATTCTGTCTTCATCATGGCTTCCCAAGGCATACCGGTAAAATAGGACGGCAACAGCTTTTCCCCTAATACAAGATTACGCAAAGAAAAAACAAGACAGAACAAACCAAAGTACAAAGCTTCGCGAGCTGTGCGACGATTCACAAACAACCCGATGTGGTAGAGCCCCATGATGAACATGCAGCTAAATACAAAGATCTGCAAAAATAACCAGTACTGCTGCTGTCTAAGCAACACTTGTGGATCAGCAATCTCTAAAGAATACCAAGCTCCGGCCATACGATAATGGTAATTGGATATATGCAAAACCAGATCTAACTCTTGTTGCTTGGGAAAATAGGTAAAGCTAACAGGTACAGAACGTGGTTTCGCTTGTGATTCTTGCCGCGAAGGTTTACCGGATTGTATGACTAACTTGCCATTGATATACAGGCGCATACTAGTACCAAAGCCTTTGGTGTAAAAGCCAATAGGTCTGGTATCTTTCAACTTGACATGTAAACGATAGGTGGCGTATCCTTTCGCAGGTAGTTTTTTTCCTAACAGACTTTGCTTTTCCCAAGTCCCTGGTACCGGTATCAGCATGTCGTGTTTGGGTGGTACTTCGTTTGCAAAGTCATCCGGGAAGTAAAACTTTTGCCAATAGAATTGCCACTCACCATCTAGAGCC
>JBCCIA010000037.1:0-23080 GCA_039028475.1 Spirochaetota bacterium
AGAGGGTATCTATGTAGACAACTTACATACTACCTACGCACTTTTACCTGAATCGTATGTACTACCCGCGTGCCCCAAAACTGGTCCAGACTTTGCAACTTCTCTCTCCTACTTGCAGTCTATCGCGCGCTACATTCCAGAAACGATTGCCAAATGTCATGTTCTTCCGGAGGCAAAACCCAAGCGAGAAGAAGATAAGTTGTTTTTGCTACGGGAGTTTTCTCTGGATGGTAGCAAGTATCTATATATTGTAAAACTATTTATTAGCCATTTGGGGGGAGCCAGCTTAGAACAGACCATCCAAAAAGAGAGCAGCTCTCACAATATGTCGGTAAGAACCGACAGGATCTACTATTCTATTCATATCATTCCTATCCGGTCCGTAGAGAAAAGAAATGGTAATATAGTTGACTTCACATCCCTAAACATACCGTCTATTATAGAAACCAAAATATCGAGTAAAGAGCCAACGGAAGATACATTTGCAGGCGTTTTGCCGCCAACCAGCATATTTGATGAAGTGAATTACCAAACGGCCATTGAGCCACTCAAAGCCAGGCTATGCGTTCGTCGGGAAAACTGGCAACCAGCCTCTATCCACGAACCAATTTATATCGAATACCATACTCTTAGCTTCCGCCCCCTTGAAGTTTCGTTTGCTAAGATCAAAGAAGAATTTGCAAAGTTTCACAGAGCTTTGCAACAAACGATGCAGAATGTTAATGATTTAGAAACAAAGGCTTTGAATGCATTTATTACCTACTTGAACCGCAATACAGCGACACGCACAGTGTCGCCATCGGGTAATATATGCTGGAAAACGTTTATTACAAATTAGTAGGAATATCCTGCGAGCTTCCAAGTAGCTCCTACGTGAAAACTCCACGTACTCATAGTTCGCATAGAAAATTGGTCAGATCGGATATATCTGTACATATATGCTATTTCCACTCCTAAGGCAAATGCCTCGGTAAAGTAATAATTGCTACCAGCAGCCAGACCATACAGTAAGGAACGTCCATTGGTCATATTCTCATCGATTCGCAACCAATCATTGTCGATGTATTGGTGTACGTCATCCCCACTGTTTTTGGACAGACCCAAACGAGCTTTCACATAGGGGTCAAGGACTTGGTTGGGCATGAAGTGGTAACTCACGAATCCACTTAAAGTCGTTTCGCGGTATACAGTATAGTCTTTGGGAAAACCAATTACCTCATCATTAAAAACAGAGAGAAGTTTTTCTATCTTTTGTCTTTTGGCGCGGACTCTACCCAGTGCTAAAGACATCCCCCAGCCAATGTTTTCATCGTAGGCTTTTTCGTATTCAAAGTTAAAGTAGTTGTATTCGTAGTTTGGCTTATGGTAAACTGCTGGAAAATTTAAAACGCTGCGAGAGATTACCCCTGTAACAACTTTAGCAGCAATCACTCTATCGTATGATTTTTCGTGCTCGATAAAGCTGCCTCCTGGTGCCATAAACCCTGGACCAAACTGGAAGGAAACAGCCGAATAGCTGGAGTTGAAGCCATAAGTCGTTTGTTTTGGTAAATAATAGATTGATTTATTTTTAGCAGAATCCTTTTTTGCGTCCTTTTTTGCGTCCTTTTTTGCGTCCTTTTTTGCGTCCTTTTTTGCGTCCTTTTTTGCGTCCTTTTTTCCAGCATCCTGAGCCATTAGGCCAGTTGATACAATAAGCACTGCAAGCAAGGCAATACACTTAGATGTAGTTTTCATAATCCCCTCTGTTTTATATTCCTGATTATCGGTTTATTTCCTATAGTAGCGTATCAATTTTCATTTCAGATACAGCTGTGCATAGTCTTTAGCATAGTATGTTACGATCATATCCGCACCAGCCCGTTTTATGGAAAGCAAGATTTCTTGCATGACTTTTTCTTTATCCAACCAACCCTTTTGCGCAGCTGCACATACCATAGAGTATTCGCCGCTGACATTGTACGCAACGACTGGCAGTTGTACCTCTTCTTTCAATGCCGCAATTACATCTAAATAGGAAAGAGCCGGTTTGACCATGACAAAATCAGCGCCTTCTTCTTCATCAGCGATTGCTTCGAGAATGGCTTCTCTTCTGTTGGCAGGGTCCATCTGGTAGGTTTTTTTGTCACCTGACTTGGGTGCAGAGTCCAAGGCATCGCGAAAGGGTCCATAGAAATGGCTGGCGTATTTTGCGGTATAGGACATAATAGAGACTTGCGAATGCCCTTCTGCATCTAACGCATCGCGTAAGTAGGCAACACGGCCATCCATCATATCCGAAGGTCCCAATATATCAATTCCGGCTTCCGCTTGTGCCAAAGCCATTTTGGCGAGAATTGGTAAAGTTTCATCGTTGGCGATCTTTCCGTCAACAACGAGCCCATCGTGTCCATCCGAGCTATACGGGTCCATAGCAACGTCAGAAATGAAACAAATCTCTGGGAATTCTTTTTTAAACCGAGAAATCGCTTGCAAATAAAAGTTATCAGGTTGGTAACTATGGCTGGCTACGCGGTCTTTCTTCGCATCGTCCAAGGCAGGGAAAAGGATAAAAGTACGGATACCCTTTCCGATACAACTCGCTATTTCCTCTAGTGCAGCAGCAATAGAAAAACGAAAAATCCCTGGCATAGAGGCAATCGGTGTATGCTCTTCTCCTTCCTGTAGAAACAAAGGATAGATCAGATCATCAGTTGAAACATGAGTTTCCCGTACAAGTGAGCGAATGACTGCTGATTTGCGGTTTCTGCGCGGACGTCGGCTAAGCTGCATATTCTCCAAGCTCCGCAAAATACAGTATATTGCAAACCAAAACCATTTATTTTTCTGCTTTTCCTAGCGAGAGAAGTGAAAAACCATGCAGGAAATCTATGAATGGTAAATCCCCTTTGTCCTTCTTGACTTTGTCTATCTATCGTTTACCACTTTGGTTATGGATGGTATTTATTCTTTTCGTCCAACAGGCCTATAGTAAACGTTGGGTCTGTGATGATGCCTTTATCTCCTTCCGCTATGCCTACCACGCTGCAATAGGAAATGGCCTTGTCTTTAAC
Organism: Spirochaetota bacterium; assembly: GCA_039028475.1. Classification (GTDB taxonomy): domain Bacteria; phylum Spirochaetota; class Leptospiria; order Leptospirales; family Leptospiraceae; genus JBCCIA01. The sequence goes on from JBCCIA010000037.1 coordinate 3,054, forward strand.
CCAGGTGAGTACGTCGAAGGGTACACCAATTTTCTCTGGACCTTGCTATTGGTCATACCGGAGTATTTACAAATCTCTACTTTGCAAGTGGCATGCCTATTGGGTATTGTCTGTGCTTTTGCAAGTCTCGTTACTTTGGCACAATTTTCCCACAAACAGAACTTGTATTTTGCACCACTTGCCCTTGCCTGCCACAGCCACTTTCTCCTCTTTGCCACTTCAGGTTTGGAAACATCACTATTCACTTGTCTGCTCTTTGGCGGAGCTTGTCTGCTCTTTCATTCTGCAAAAAAGCGCACCGCTCTTTTCTTACTAGCTCTAGCTTGTTTGACCCGACCGGAAGGGTTCCTGTATTTCTACCTCTATTCTCTGAGCCATTTCTTTCTCTCTAGCGAATAGATAGGTAAAAAATTTTTTCAGGTTCGTCCCGCTTTGACTCTGTTAAGTATTTACTTGTTGTGGAAATTATTCTACTATGGCGACCTTCTACCCAATACCTACTATGCCAAATCTGCAGGTCACTCGTTTTACAGCCAGGGCTGGAACTATAGCAAGCTATTCTTTTCTTCTTACTATGTTTTTTTGCTCATCCCCCCACTTTTCTTGCTGTCATTTTGGCGAAAAGTTATGCAAGCAAAACAAGAAGAAAGGTATCTCGTACCATTTCTCTTTTACCTGCCGGTTCTACTCCATATTGTCTATATCACGCGGGTGGGAGGTGACTTTATGTTTGCCCGCTTTTTTATACCAACCCTGCCGTTTTTGTATTTGTACCTAGACAGCCAGATCTCTGTCCTAACGAAATGGCCAAAAGTACTTTGCCTAGCTTTTGTAGTTGTCGCAACAGTGGCTTATTACAACCCCTACCATCGGAGCAAAGTTCCCATCATCGATGGAATCAGCCACGAACACGAGATTTACAAGTTACCACTTATCACCAGGCTCTCGCAAAAGATCAATTCCTGGCGACCGGTATTCGAACAAGCTAAAATCCGCTTTGCCTTTGCTGGTTCGCAGGCGTTTTATGCCTATTGTCTTCCCAATAACTACGCATTGGAAGCAGAGACAGGTCTTACCAATAAGGAGCTAGCCCGACAGGATTTGCAAATTCGAGGCAGAGTTGGCCATGAAAAGCACGCCAGTCTGGACTTTCTGCAAAAGTACAACATCGACCTGCACTTCTACGGGCCGCTTGTACCTAGTAACTCCTCGAACCTGGTACGAATCCAAGGATTAGCAGGAGAGGCAAGGTTGGTTTCTTTCTACACGACTAAACTAGCCCTTCTGCAAAGCCTAGCTGATTTTTCTCTACCAGCATTTACGGCAGAAGGCAAGTTAAAATCAGAAGCGAAACCATGAATCTTGGACTTTTATACCTCGGCGCACATTGCGGTATTTGATGTCTATCAGTCCAGTGTCTTCACCTGTCTTGAACTCGGTCGCACGAGTTTGGATCTTTTGCGGGGGATGCAAGCCCTTTGTATCCTTGGCGGTGACCTTCGAGATCGCTTTGACATTATTACCTTCTGAAGCGTAATCTAAGGCTTCCAAACCATTGGCCGAGAATACATATTGGTATACATCACCGTCTCGCTTTACCAAAACACGCTTTTCCTCTGGGCTGAAAAAACTATTTCCATTTTGGAACTCTTCCAAGAACTTTAAAGAGATCGAGTGGTAGATCACTTGGAAGGGGATACTGATAATTTTTTTGGTGTTGGGGTCTTGCATTTCAATGTTTCCCATCGGTTGGACATATGGCTTTTTGTCATTGAGCCTTTTCAATTGGATCGTCTGCGGGTCAGCAATGACTTCTGCAACGGTGATTTTGAAGAACAAGGCCTCGGCCATTAGGTTTACCCGCATTCTCTGTTTTTCCTTATCAAAATAAAGCTTACCATCGAGCACCCTTTCTTCTCGCAATCCTTTGCCCGTTTGTAACACCATTGTAAAATCTGAAGTAAACGATGTGACCTTACCCTCCAATTCACGCAATAGTTCGACCAAAGGCTGCGATTTGGGGCTGTCAAAACGATAGTATTTTTTTTGTCCGTATTGAATATAATCAATAACATCTTTAGGCTTTTTGGGTGTAACGGTTTGGCATTGCCAAAAAAGACCTAATAAAAGAATGAGATTAAAAACTTTTTTTGCGATTTTCATAATAAACCTTTGCTTTGTTGCCAGAGTAGCTGGCGAAAATACCAAGTTAGAATGGTGTAGACTGCTATATTTGCCAGTACATTTTTTATCCCTCGACTACGCTCGGGAAACGTCATCAGTTCGGAAAGTATTCTTAGGATTGAGAAGTGATAAAGGCAAATAGTTTAAAAAAATGCCTTTCTTTTCTTTCAGGGGGCAAAATTCTGCTCATAAGGCAAAATACAGCGAGTAAGGATTGCTTAGGAGAGCTTACATGCAATATGATTATGATCTAGTGGTGATAGGAGCAGGTTCTGGTGGCATTGCAGCAGGGAGAAGAGCTGCTTCCTATGGGGCGAAGGTAGCCATTATCGAATATGATAGGCTAGGCGGAACTTGTGTCAACCGTGGCTGTGTTCCGAAAAAGCTCATGGTCTACTCCTCCCGTTTCCCAGATCTGTTTGAAGAAGCCCAAGGCTATGGCTGGGATATAGATAACAAACCCAAACACTCCTGGGAACAGCTAATTGAATCGGTAAACGCCGAAGTGATCCGCCTAAATGGAATTTACCAAACCATGTTGGACAAAGCCGGTGTTGAGATTCTCTCCGGTTTTGGCCGCTTCTTAGACAACCATACCGTTGCCATTGTAGAGCCCAGCAACCACAACACGTTACGCGAAATCCGTGCAGAAAAAATTCTCATCGCTGTTGGTGGCAAACCGGTGAGACCGCAGATCCCTGGGATCGAACACACCATTGTTTCCGATGATATCTTCCATCTCAAAGAACAGCCGAAAAAGATGGTAGTTCTCGGTGGTGGTTACATTGGCTCGGAATTTGCCTGTGTTTTAAATGCACACGGAACAGAAGTGACACAAATCATTCGTAGTGAGAGCATTCTCAATGGCTTTGACGGCGACATCCGCCAAGAAGTGCAGCAGGCGATGAGCAATCGTGGTGTCAATATCATCAACCGTACCACTGATATTTCGATTCGCAAGCAGAAAGGTTTGCAAGTTCACATCACCCAAGAAAACGGTATCGAACAGGAAATCCAAGTCGATGCAATTGCTCTCGCAGCCTTAGGTAGAAAACCCAACCTCCGCAAACTCGGCTTAGAAAATACCAGTATCAAAGTCGAAAATGCCGCGATTGCAGTAGATGAAAAAAACCGAACTTCGGTTGAAAACATTTTTGCAGTTGGCGACTGTACAGATAACCCCAATTTAACTCCTGTAGCAATCAAAGAGGGACGCATCTTCGCCGATACCTTTTTTGGCAAAAAGGAAAATAGCATGAGTTACTATGCCATTCCTACAGCCATTTTTACTACCCCAGAAGCCGCGACTGTTGGCATGTCCGAAGAAGATGCCCAAGAGAAGTACGGTGCTGACAATATAAAAATTTTTAAGAGTCGCTTTCGTCCGATGTACTATACATTGCCTAAGAAAGACGAAAAGACTATGATGAAATTAGTAGTGGAAACTAGTAGCGATAGAGTCTTAGGAGCACACATGGTTGGAGATCACGCTGGGGAAATTATCCAGGGCATTGCTATTCCCATCAAGATGGGAGCAACCAAAGCCGATTTTGACGCAACCGTTGCCATCCACCCCAGTTCTGCGGAAGAGTTTGTAACTATGTAGCGTTATGCCGCAAGCAAAGGTTTATGTAGAAAGTGAGAGGCTGCTACTGCGTGACTGGCAAGAGCAGGATCTTGCAACCCTACAACATATGAACTCTGACACTGAGGTAATGCGTTACTTCCCTTCGACTCTCAACCCACAAGAGACTAGCAAATTCTACCATAGAATCTGCCAAGACATAGAGCAACACGGCTATGGTCTCTTTGCCGCCGAACACAAAGTGGACAAGGCATGCATAGGTTTTATCGGCTTGAACTACACCAACTTTGTTGCTGATTTCACACCCTGCGTGGAAATAGGCTGGCGCTTGCGAAAGGGATATTGGCGACAAGGCCTCGCAAGTGAGGGTGCTAGGGAGTGCCTAAAGTTTGCTTTTACAGAACTACAATTGGCCAAAGTCTACTCTTTCACTTCGGAGCAAAACCAGGCTTCGATCCGAGTCATGCAAAAAATTGGTATGAGCTTAGAAAGTTACTTTGCCCATCCCAAACTTCCTCAGGAAAGTCCTTTGCGTAGGCATGTTTTGTATTCAGTGGCAAACAACAGGCATTCGTAATTCTGCTAACACCCTTTTCTTAACTAAGTATAGCAATTGAAAGGGTACGATATTGGCCTTTGCATCAATAAAAGGAAAGATTGGTATAGATTTTAGTTTATTTTACAAGTAAGTCTTTTGTTATTTTTGTATTACAATTACTAACCTGTTCGTAGACAAGCCCAGAAAACTTTAAACCAACGAGAACTCTTTAGCAATACATACCTCCGAAATAGCTTCTCGCTGTTTCTCAACAGTCTGCACCTTGTGGTACAACTTCACAAGTCCCGTACCACCAAACACTTTATCATGGGCGAAAAGCCGAATATCTCTCTCGGTGCAAATGTGCATTTTGGTAACAGCATCACCAGTTTCTTCCCATTTCATCACAGCGGAATGAGCCACACCAAACTGAGAACCAAACTCTTGCAGAGTCATTTCCAACTTGGTTCGGATGAACCTGGTATGATTTCCTGTCAAACGATGCGAGGAGTTTAACAATTCTTTCAACACTTCATTGGAAAACTCAGCATGGTTGATATCTAAAACCCATTCGCCATGAATCTTTATCATCGGAACATCAGTTAGCACAACATTGAAACCAAAATCAGTATCAAGATATTCTTTCTCAACTTTAGTTTCTCTCTTCTTTTTCATATAAGTCCTCCTCTTGCAAATCTAAATCTATCAATGTTATGATGAGAAGGCCATCTTCATCGAATGACACAGCAACTCGAATACTTCTATCGTCTAGAGTTCTCCCCTCAATAGCATAATTCCATTGCTTATAGATTTCCTTAAACTGATCGTGTTTCTTAGCACGACGACCTGTTTTTAAAACATGTTCAAATTCTGTTTTTAAGATCTTTCTCTCAATACCTCTATCTTGTGCATGAGGCATTTTTCGATAGTTACCTTCCACAACGGCGATCTTAATATTTTCCATAAGAATAGAGTCTGAAATTTTCTCAGGTCTATTCTTTTTTTTGGACTTTTGTTTCGCCATAGTCAATTGTAACTGAGTTACAATCAAAGTCAACTCTTTTTTAAAGGCAAAATAACTCTATCCCTTAGGCTGCAAGAAAGAAAAATCCCCTTGCTTTTTTCTATTCCTCCAACACATCTATCGATATGGCGCGCAGCGAATTACGCAGAGCAGAGAATGTAGCGGGAGATTTTTATGTCGACACAAGCTGCATCGATTGCGGAACCTGCCGTTGGATGGCAAAGGATATTTTTAGCCGTAGCGGTGGTATGTCAAATGTCTACAAACAACCTGAGAACGAAATGGACAAACTCCGAGCTATGCAAGCCCTCATCGCCTGCCCTACTTTTTCCATTGGCCAAGAAAGTAAGAACCGCAGCCTACGTGAAAAAGGGGAAGAATCCTTCCCAAATCCTGTTGGGGAGAATGTCTACCATATGGGCTACCATTCAGAAAAATCCTTTGGTGCTGCCAGCTATCTCATCACCCGCGAAGATGGCAATATCATGGTCGACTCACCACGTTTTTCAAAAAAATTGGCAGATAAGCTGCATAGCCTTGGTGGAATCAAATGGCTCTTTCTCACACACCGAGATGATGTCGCCGACCACGAAAAATTCCGAGAGGAGTTTTCCTGTACAAGAATTTTATGCGAAACTGATGCCAAACCTTCTACCAACTCGATAGAAATTCTCTTTAACGAAAGCAACATTCCACAACTTGGAGAAGATATAGAAATTATCACAGTTCCTGGCCATACGCAGGGACATAGCGTTCTCAATTACAACAAACAGTACCTATTCACCGGCGATCACCTAGCCTACTCTCCTAGTTTGGCAAACCTCTACGCCTTTCGCACGGCATGTTGGTATTCCTGGCCAGAGCAAATTACCTCCATGCAAAAATTGCAACACTACCAATTTACCGCAGTTCTTCCCGGACACGGCCATCCTCTGCAAGCCAACTCTGTGCAAGAAATGCAACAGCAATTGGAAAAGTGTATCCAATGGATGCAAGAGAAAAGCTAGTATCTGTCATCATTCCGGCTTACAACCGAGAATCTGTAATTACTAGGAGTATAGAATCTGTCGTAAAGCAATCCTATACCTATTGGGAATTATTACTCATCGATGATGGCTCCAGCGATAGCAGCGGCCAAAAAATGCAAAGCTATGTAGAAAAATACCCTGGAAAAATCTACTTACACTCTCTAGACACTAACAAAGGGGTTAGCCAAGCACGCAATTTAGGAATCCACAAGGCAAAAGGGGAATGGCTCGCATTTTTAGACTCAGACGACGAATGGCTACCCGACAAATTGTACAAGCAAATCGAGTTTCATAGGCAGAACCCCAAGTACCAACTCTCACAAACACAAGAGATCTGGTACCGCAACGGCAAACGGGTAAACTCTGGAAAAAAACATCGCAAACAAGCCGGCTTTGTCTTTCCGCAATGCCTCAAACTCTGTGCCATCACCCCTTCTTCAGTATTTCTCAAAAAAGAGATCTTTACCAATCATGCCGGTTTTGCCAATGAACTGCCTGCTTGCGAAGACTACGAGCTTTGGCTACGTCTTGCGGCAAAACTAGAGGTAGGATTACTGGAGGAAGCCTTACTCATACGCTATGCAGGACATAAAGACCAGCTCTCCAACCGCTACCCAGCCATGGATCGCTTTCGCATCTATGCCTTAGCAAAACTATTGCAGCAAATGCCTTGGAGCGACCAACTGTTTGTAAGCGTAAGGAATGAATTGCAACAAAAATGGCATGTGCTCCAGTTAGGAATGGCAAAAAGGGGTAAGCAAAGCGCAAGCCTAGACGAATTATTACAGCAATGCCAGGAAAAAACCCTGTCACCAGAGGGCTTTGACAAACTACAAAACATACTCCTACAAGAAAAAGATTGGACTTGACGAAATCCTAGATAAGATAGATTTATACAAACTACAATTCACTACGGGAGAAACAATTTCTATGAGTTCGATTCAGATTACACTACCGGATGGAGCCAGCAAAGAAGCGGAAGCCGGTATCAGTATCGCTAGTTTTATTTCACAGAATTTGGGCAAAAGCCTGTCCAAAGAAGCCCTAGCCGCCAAAATCAATGGCAAAGAAGTAGACCTAAGCACGACACTCACGGAAGACACAACTCTCGAAATTTTAACCTATAACTCTCCAGAAGGCAAAGAGGTATTTTACCACTCCAGTGCACACATATTGGGACAGGCCGTACAACGCCTATGGAAAGATGCACTCCTAACGATTGGCCCAGTGGTAGAATCTGGCCCAGGCTTTTTCTACTATGACGTAGATTTTGGGGATGTTAGTATCACTCCAGAAGACCTACCGAAAATAGAAAAAGAAATGCAGAAAATTGTCAAAGAAAACTTCCACGTCAAACGGCAAGAGTTGAGCAAGGAAGAGGCAATTCGTAAGTTTGAAGCGGAAGGAGAGAAATACAAAGTCGAGCTGATCTCTGGTTTTGATTCTGACTCTGTTTCGTTGTATGAACAAGGCGAATGGTACGACCTATGCCGTGGCCCGCATGTCCCCTCCACTTCTAAAATAAAGGCCTTCAAACTCACTGCATTAGCAGGTGCGTATTGGCGTGGTGACAGAGACAATAAAATGCTCCAGAGGATCTACGGTGTCTCTTTCGCTTCTAAAAAAGAGCTAGAAGAATATATTTTCCAATTGGAAGAAGCCAAGAAACGCGACCACAGAAAACTTGGTAAAGAAATGGATCTTTTTTCCTTCCAAGAAGAGGCTCCTGGGTTCCCCTTCTGGCACCCACGTGGAACTATCCTATGGAACTCTCTGGCCGACTACATCCGCAAAGAATGTGCCTTACGTGGTTATGAAGAGATCCGTACACCTTCCATCCTAAGTTCAGAACTATGGAAGAAGAGTGGCCACTGGGACAACTTCCATGAAAACATGTACTTCACCGAAATCGACGCTGCCGACTATGCGGTAAAACCAATGAACTGTCCTGGCTGCTCCTTGGTTTACAAACACCACCACCACTCCTACCGCGAACTTCCCCTACGCTACTCGGAGTTAGGTACAGTTCACAGACACGAACTCTCTGGTGTACTACACGGTTTGTTCCGCGTACGAGCCTTTACCCAAGATGACGCCCACATTTTTACTCCTATAGAAGGATTGCAGGCTGAAATCATTGAAGTGATTGACTTCACCTTTACAGTGTACAAGAAATTTGGTTTTAAAGAGTTTAAAACTTATATAGCAACAAGGCCAGAAAAGTCACAAGGAAAGGATGAAGACTGGGAGGCAGCCACAGCCGCACTTACCAAAGCTCTAGAAGAAAAAGAAATCCCTTTTGAAATCAAAGAGGGAGAAGGGGCTTTTTACGGACCCAAGATTGAGTTTAACATCAAAGATAGCATCGGGCGTATGTGGCAGTGTGGAACTATCCAGGTTGACTTCTCTATGCCGGAGCGTTTTGGCATGGACTATGTAACCAACGATGGTAGTAGAAAAACACCTGTCATGGTACATAGAGCCATTTATGGTTCTATCGAAAGGTTCATAGGTATACTCATTGAACACTATGAAGGGAAGTTCCCACTTTGGTTAGCACCCGATCAAATCAGAATTCTCACAGTTGCTGAATCGCATAAAGACTATGCTAGAGAAATCTACCAACAGCTTCTTAGGCAAGGCTTTCGGGTTGCAATTGATGGCAGAAATGAGAAAATTGGCTTTAAGATCCGCGATGCCATCTTGAAAAAGTTTAACTACTTCCTCATCATAGGTGATAAAGAAGTAGGCAACCGCATCGTATCTGTGCGCAAACGTGGAGAGCAAGAAACAAACTCTATGAGTTTAGAAGTTTTCTCGGAACAATTGCAAAAAGAATTAACAGACTGAGCCATTGTAAAAAGAAAAAAACCTATAGACACATAACAGGCAATCCTACACTATTCCCCTATGGAAGATAACAAACTATCACAAAAACTGGGGTTAGAAGGGTTGCAAGAAGCCAAGAAAGATGCGGAAGACTTTTTGCAGGATACAGAAGAAGCCTGGGATGCTTGGAAAAAACAAAACAACAAATTGAGAAATTGGATAGGTTGATATTTATTTTCTATACAAAAAACCGGTAAAATCTCTTACCGGTAGCTTTCTTTCCCGTTTTATATGTCACCAAAAAGCCGCCGGTATAGATCGGATTGTAAAATCTGCTGCGGATCACAAAGGTCTTTTGTTTTTCTAAGACTCTTGAGAACAGAGTTTCCCAATATTCTTTTCACAAGCTCAGGTCGTAAAATAGTATCATTTGCAAAGAATATTTTACCACTATTTTGCAAAACGATTTCATCAATTTCATGATTGGTATCTTCCCAACGAGCTAGCGTTTCTGGTACAATAGGTATATCTAGAGAAATCATATAACCCTCTGGGGCCGCGCTGAGCAAAAATGTATCTTTTTTATGCTTTGACAGTTTTGCAAAATAAACCACTTGTTCTTGCCTTTGGCAAGTTTTGAGAATTTCTGTAATTCCCTTAAAAGCATTTCTCTTGGGTAGAACTGCCTGGTAGCGAATACTACTGCCAGGTTTGTATATATTGCGTAAATTTGGAATTGTATCTAGTGAAAAGCAAAAACGGCTACAACTCTCCTGTTTGCCCTTGGCGATTTGTGCAGAGAAATGGTATTTCATATAGTTCCAAAGACGTACGCCGGTTTCATTGGCAAAAGGATAGAGGAAAAACCATAGCAACCGATTTGGTACAATGCCAAAGGTACGGGAGGCCAGTCTCTGCCTATTAGGAGAAAAGGTCTTCAAGTTTCTTACCCGATCCTTTGCAAAATAGCTAGCGATAGAAAGCACTCCCCTCCCTAAGGACTCACCGTGTGCAAAGGTATCAATCCAAGCACTCATATAATCTGTCTGTGGAGCCAACTCTTCCATAGCATCAATCATAACTTCTAAATTCTTTTTTTGTAAATTCGCAACTTGTAAATCGCCCATATGAACTTTTCGTAAAATGAGTTTTACTTCTAAGAAAATACCAAAAAAGCCTAACCCAGAAATGGCGGCATAGAATAGCTCGACATTCTCTTCTCTACTGCAACGGAAAACCTTTCCCATAGGTGTGAGTAAGTCAAATTCCCAGATGTGCTCACCAATATTTCCAGCAATGTGCAGGTTCTTCCCACCCAAATTCATCGCCATGACACCACCGAGAGTCATCGACATACTTTCTGGGGCGACTGGCAACCAGTACCCCTTTTCCAGAGCAAAACCTGCAAGCTGCTGCATTTGGATTCCAGATTGGGCGCAAACGACACCACGATTTTCATCCCAAGCTCGGATTTTGTTATAGCTTAGAGTTTCAATGAGTATACCATCGGTATTTAAACTTGCATCGCCATAACTACGCCCTGCTCCTCTTATACAAGCAGGAAGACCCTTATTGCTGGCAAATTGAAAGGCTTGGATGATTTCATCTTCCGTTTGTGGTCGGAATACCGGGCTATAGCAATGCTGGTGCATGCCCCAACCAACGAGTTTCTCTGGAATCGGTAGGCGAACTTCGGTCAGTGCAGATTCCATAGGACGTTGCATAGGTGAGTTACTAAATAGACAACCTACGAAAGATAAATGAAGGAATATGACGAATGATAAACATTACAAGTCCCCAACGGGCTGGTACATATACAGTGGCTTTATTTTTAGCTACCGCGCGTAAGATCTGCCGAGCCGCTTCTTCCGCAGAAATAAGCCAAAATAGCCCTGGCAAGCCCTGAGTCATTTCGGTATCGATAAAACCAGGTTTGATAGTAGTGACAACAACGCCTTTTTTAAAAAGCCGGTTGTGTAAAGCCTCCAAATAGGTGCTAAGGGCTGCCTTGGAGGTATTGTAAACTGGACTAGCGACTCGCCCACGCTCACCGGCAACCGATGAGATACCAATGATCTTGCCATGCCCCTGTTTCTGTAAGTAATCAGCCGCAGGATTCAACCACGCAATCGCACCCATGATGTTCACCTGCATGCTGGCGAGATCCTTTTCCGTATTGTATTCATCCATCTCGACCGCTTCCATTCTACCAGAACAATAATAGATTTCGTCCAGTCCTCCCATGTGATCCACAGCTTTTTGAAAGTTTGTCAGAGCGTTTTTTGTGTCGGTTACATCAGTTGCCAGAACAAATGCTTGGGGAAAACCATCAGCAAGGTCTAGTAAGCGATCTTCCCGCCTGGCAACCAAGGTTACAGCCGCTCCCTCTTGCAACAGTAGGTGCGCTAGTGCTGCTCCCATACCGCTGGAAGCTCCCAGGACGATAACTTTTTTAGACACGTTTTGCTTTAGGCCTTTTCAATCAAATGCTTGATCAAAGCTCTAAGGAAGCTAGGGTCAGGTGTTCCCGGATTGATAGCTTTGTTGTTGATGTATAGGGTTGGTGTACTTTCAATCTTTAACCTATCGGCTTCTTCTACATCTGCTTGGATAATTGCATTCACCTTGGAAGAAGACATACAAGACTTGAATTTCGCAATGTCTAAGCCATTATTTTTGGCAACCTGTAGAACGGTATTGGGAGAGTGTAGGGTTCCTTTTTCCGTATCCGCATAAATTCCATGATAGACTTCGGAGAACTTTCCTTGTTCATCCGCACAGATAGACGCACTCGCAGCAACACAGGAACTTGCATTCGGCAATTTACGTTGCACAAAGCGGTTGCAATTGCCATCCAGGGGAAAGTGCTTATAGTATATCTTAATCGCTGAACCAAACTCGGATTTCATCATTCGTAGGATTTGACTGGTATGCATGCAATGGCCGCAGTTGAAGTCCGCGTATTTTACGATTGTTACAGGAGCTGTCTTGTCGCCAATCATCGCAGCTTTGGACACATCCAACTCTAAAACAGGACCTTTTTCATAGGCTTCGATCAACCCTTTATAAGCATCTGGATCTGTACTACCATCAGTAATTCCAACGCTAGTTCCTTTGGGTTTGAAGTACTTTCCTGCGGCAACTCCACAAGACATAAAGGCCAAAATTACCAAGATATAGCTCAATAGATTCGCTTTTAAATTTTTCATAGCACGTTCTCCTGTATTTTGTATAACTGCTCCAGCGTTGCTCTCTTTCAACATGACTACGGTTAGTATCAAAAGGGCAAATGTCACTCCATAAGTAATCGCACAATAAAAACAAACCGCTTTGATGACAAAAGCTGCAATGGCAAACAGTACCATATCAACAACAAAACCTAAAACAAGAGTGATAAGCAAAACGTTCAACATGCCTTTTTTTGTCTCAGTATCTTGGGCATTGCTAGTGTGGAAAAAAAGATAGCCGACAAAGCTATAAAAGACAAAGCCAAACAGTGCCACGGGTAGATCTCCCAAACCGGGTACCCCACGGACCGCAGAATAAGCACTTTGTGCGACTTTTGTACAAGAATCGCCAACAGAACAAGCGGAACCTGGTTCAAAATACTCTTTGATCAAAAGCAGGCTCACTCCAAAGCCCACTAAAGATATCAAAATACCTAGGTATGAATAGATTTTTTTTTGCGTAGAACTTGTCATAGATTTCTCCTTGTCGCTTGTGGTATCACTGCACCTTAGTTTTCTTTACATCTGTAAATGCTTCTTTCAAATCCAAACGTCCCTCATAAATGGCCTTACCAGTGATGACACCATACATCGGATGTTTAGCTCCTATATTTAACAAAGAAAAAATATCCTTCATCGAAGCAATACCACCAGAAGCAATAAGCTGGAAAGAATAGCGGTCTAAAATTTTACGATAGGAGTCTAAATTGGGACCACTCAAGGTTCCATCTAAGGAAATATCGGTGAAAATTATCTGTGTTACGCCTTGCTTTTCGAGTTGATCCAAGAGATCTTCGTAGGGCAACTTGGTATCTTCCTCCCAACCGCTGACGCGTACATAACCATCACGAGCGTCCACACCAATGATCACGCGATCCGCTCCCATTTCTTGTAAGGCTGCATCGACAAATTGGGGGTTGCGAACAGCAGCAGTGCCCACAATGAACCTATCGATACCCATTGCATCGTAGTATTTGAGTTTTTCCATATTACGGATACCACCACCAAGTTGTATCTTGGCATTTGTTGCCTTGCGGATCTTAGTGATACACTCCTTATTGGTGGTATCAGAACCACTACGTGCCCCATTTAGATCTACAACATGGATGAGTTCAGCGCCTGTTTCATGAAAGGCTGTTACCAGCTCCCAGGGGGTTTTGCTATAGACTGTCTTTTGGGCGTAATCTCCCTTATACAAACGGACAGCCTCTTGGTTTAATAAATCAATTGCAGGTATTATTTTCATTGTACTAAATTAATAAAGTTCTCTAAAATTTTTAACCCCTCATAGTCAGACTTCTCGGGGTGGAATTGTGTACCAAATAAATTGTCTTTTTCGATAACGACTGGAAATTTTTCTTCGTAGTAGTCACAATTTGCTACCACTGCATCTGCTGGAACCTCAGTTGCACGGTAAGAATGGATAAAATACATGTATTCATTTCTAGCAATGTTTTTTAAAATCTTATTCTTACGGCTGATTAGGATTTGGTTCCAACCCATATGCGGTACTGTATACGGTTTGCCACGAAAGCGTCTGATGTTTCCTGGAATAAATCCCAAGCCAGGAATCAAATCCCCTTTACCGGATAGGTCTTCGTCAGAGTCTTCAAATAGAATCTGAAAACCAATGCAAATACCAAACAGATAACCACCACTTGACACAAAATCCCGCAACGGCCCAATAAAGCCCAAAGCGTGTAGATTGCGCATGGCTGCGTCAAAAGCACCGTCTCCTGGCAAAATAACTGCCTTTGCCTTAAGCATTTGTTCCGGCTGGTTGATGAGTGAAAAATCCTTGCTATAGCGAGCTACCGCTTTGAGACAAGAATGCAAATTTCCCATACCAAAATCGATTACAGCGATCACTCCAATACCCCTTTGGTAGAAGGGATCTGGTCTAAAGCGGCAGGATCAAGGGCGATAGCCATGCGTAGGGCTCTACCCAAAGCCTTAAAGATAGCCTCATGGATATGGTGGCGGTTCTCGCCATAGTGCACAACAACATGCAGGTTCATTTTTGCGTTCAAAGCAAATTTCTGTAAAAATTCAAGGCTAAGTTCTGCATCATAGATACCAAACTTACCCAATAACTCTGGACCGGTGTATTTAAAATAAAAACGCCCTCCTAAGTCCACAGCCACCGTTGCCAAAACCTCATCCATCGTCATCGTAAAATGACCATAGCGTAGAATTCCTTTTTTGTCTCCCAACTGCTCGTGTAACATAGAACCCATCAAAATAGCCGTATCCTCTACACTGTGGTGGCAGTCGATCTCAATATCACCACGCAACCATAGATCCATATCGATGTGACCATGCTTAGAAACATGGGAAAGCATATGTTCAAAAAAAGGAATTTCTGTATCAAACTGGTATATTCCCTTACCGCGAAGGTTGAGAGCTAGCTTGATATCAGTTTCCAGAGTTTTTCTGTTGGCTTGCATATGAGTTGATTCTGTTTTTTAAAAGGAATTTCTGTCAATCACAGTAATTTTGGCAAAAGGTATATTTTCAAAGTTTGATTTCAATGCTCTGAGCCACCTTTTTCGCCTTTTCCCGCGCCTCTTCGATACTATCTCCCAACGCCAACGCTACTCCCATACGACGTTTGCCAGCAATTTCTGGTTTGCCAAACAAGCGTAACGCCGAGTCCGGGATAGCAAGGGCCTCATTGATTTTATGAAAAACCGGTTCAGTAGAGTTCCCTTCGGCGAGAATGGCGCACGAAGCAGCCGAACCATACGAGCGAATGCGTGGCATGGGCAAACCAAGAATAGCACGTACGTGCAGAGAAAACTCGGAATGGTTCATGGAAATCAGTGTTACCAGACCTGTATCGTGTGGGCGTGGTGAAATTTCGCTAAAATACACATCCTCGCCTTTGACAAAAAATTCTACGCCAAACACCCCTCTTCCTTCTAATGCAGCGACTACCTTCGCCGCCATAGCCTGCGCTTTTTCCAAAGCCACCGGTTGCATCTGCTGTGGTTGCCAAGACTCGATATAATCACCACCCAATTGCAAATGACCTATCGGGTCCAGAAAAGAGATACCTTGGCTGTGTTGCACCGTCAAAAGGGTAATTTCGTAGTCGAATTTGATAAACCCTTCCACAATGATACCACTGTTTTTAGCGCCTCTCGCGCCCTGTTGTGCGACTTGCCAGGCTTTTTCTCTGTCCTGAGCTTGTTTTACAACCGACTGGCCTTTGCCAGAAGAGCTCATAATCGGTTTTACCACGCAGGGAAAGCCTATTTTCTCTACAGCAGTAAGAAATTCTTCATAGGTATCGGCAAATTGGTAGGGAGACGTCTGCAATTGCAATTCTTCAGCGGCAAACTTACGAATTCCCTTACGGTTCATAGTCAAATTCACTGCCTTTGCTGAAGGAATTATGTGAAAGCCCTCTTCCTCTAGTTCTAAAAGCAACTCAGTAGCAATCGCTTCGATCTCAGGTACCACAAAGTCGGGCTGTATCTCCTCTAATGCTTGGCGCAATGCCTTCCTATCCAGCATATCCAATACCCGGTGCTCATGAGCCACCTGCATAGCTGGTGCATCGGCATACCTATCGATTGCCACTACATGAATACCATACCTTTGGGCTTCGATGACTACCTCTTTTCCAAGTTCCCCAGAGCCTAAAAGTACTATTTTTGTCGCTGAATTCTTCTTTGGTGTACCGATACTAATCATATAAAGCCATTTCTCCTTAAAAACGACACAGGTAAAGAAAAATACAAATTTTCTGATTGTTAAGATCAGCTGTGAGAATAAAAAGGTGAAGAAAAAACTAGTCAAGAGCCTATAATATAGAGTCTATTTTAATATGAAATACCGAGTAACTTATCTAGCATTGTTATACCTATCACTAGGCCAACTTGCAGCAGAAAGCCTAATTATGAATAGCGGCCGAGTTATCATTGGACAAGTGATCGACCACGATGCTTCTATAATCAAGATCAAAACTACAAAATCGGTAGAAACAATCTCTAAGAAAAAGGTATTCAAAATTCTCTACACTACGGATAGGAGAGAAATCAATAAGGCTCTCTCCCGGGAAAGAGGCAACCTGATCCGCCGGCAAAGACTTTCGGCTAGCCGCAACCGCGAACGACGGAGAATCCGCAACAAAGAGTCTAGTATTGCCAAAGAAAAAACCAATTCTAAAATCACTCGAATGAATCGTAAAATCATTCTATTAGAACAACGCTTAAAACGCCTAACCCGCAAGATTGAACGCTTGCGTAAAAACCTAAAATAACACAATGGGATTTTACGAAAAGCACATATTTGTCTGTGAAAACAGCCGTGAGCCTGGAAAAAGGATATCCTGTGGTTGGTCAGAAACAGGCAAACTACGCCTACTTCTCAAAGAGAAAATTAAAGAACTAGGCCTAGGCAAAAAAATTCGTGTCAATTCAAGTGGTTGCTTGGACCGTTGCGAACAAGGCCCCGTACAGGTCTCCTATCCAGAAGGAGTCTGGTTTTCTATCAAAAGCGAAAAAGACGTGCACGACTTCCTAGAAAACTATATTTTGCAAGAAAAAATAGACGCCATCCAGCACTTGCTGGTAGACTGATGTCTACTTCCTTCAAGCTGTAGCGGCTTTTTTTCCACGAATGATGATCTGAATATCTTCCGCTTCAATGTCTGGGTGGATACTTTTTCGCAATAGCTTTTGTGCCAAACGCAGAGCTTTTTCTTGCTTGGGGTCTGAAGGTTCAATATCTTCGATCTGACCTGTCTCCACATCTAAGAAATGGTGGTGCTCGCTTGTATTTGTATCGTAAGTAGTTACACCCGGAAGAATTTCTAATTTTTTAATCAAACCAGAGTCCACAAAAACCTTAAGGTTGTTAAAAATAGTCGCACGCGAAGCCTTAGGAAAGGAATGGTTGATCAACTGGTTTACATCTTCTGCACTGAGATGTTGGTTCTTATTCAGAAGAATATATGCCATCTCTATCCTTTGTAAGGTTTTGTGAATTCCCTTCTCTTCAAACAGGGCTACTAGTTCTTCCCTAGAATATCTTTCCATAATCCAAAAATACTCCAATGATTTTTAGAATCAAGTTTTTTTTAGATCTGATATAAAAAGGCTGAAATAATTTTAGACTTAATCTAAAGTGAAATGACTAAAAAAAATGCTCCCATGCGCCCACAACAAAGTGTTTCCCTAAGGGGTGGTTGAAACCAGCCAATGAGGGGTCAAACAGTAATAGCAAAAAAATCCACAAAATGAATAAATTTATTTTGCCAAAGATTGCAATCTGATTAGTATGCAATTATGTCAGCACAACCAGAAGGTTTTATTCGAGAGTTCAAACAAGGAGATAGAATTTTCTCCCAGGGTGACAAAGCAAACGGCTGTATGTTCTTTGTCTATGAGGGCAGTCTGACTATCTACCGCGAATTAGAGATCGGTCTCAAAGAAATTGGCTGTATCTCCAAAGGACAGTTTTTTGGAGAAGTTGGTTTGATTCGTAATGATACCCGAACCGCTACTGTAATTGTCGATAGCGATACGGTACGCCTCGGGGAAATCAATAAAAAGAATTTTGCCCTCCTTGCGGTGAAAAAAGCCGAATTTCTTTTTTCCTTGATGAAAAACACCATCCACAATATATTACGTGCCCAAAAACAGTTGCAAGAAATGATCGGGGAAGGTGCAGCCATGCAATTCGATGAGCCAGATCTCAGTGATGGAGACGAAGAGAATTACATGGTAAACTGGAGTATCTTGGATTACGTTCGTAATGTCTCTACCCAGTTCTACCGGCGCAGCGACTATATCTTCAAAGAAGGTGATGATTCCGATGGCAATATGTACTTTGTCATAGATGGAGTGGTAATGATTACCAAAAAAATTGACGGTATGGAACAAGAAATCGTAGAGTTCAGCGAAGGAGGTTTCTTTGGGGAAATGGCTCTTATCAACGACAGCCCTAGAACTGCATCCGCTCGTTCCAAAACCCTACAACTTAAGATTGCCAAACTCAACAAAGATATCTTCATGAAAATTTGCCGAACCAGCCCACAATTTTTGTACAACATCTTAAAAACAATCATCTCGCGCCTCATTGCCGTAGACCAAAAGATTTACTCTGCTGGTAAGAAACAAGACGATTGAACATGGCAAGGGGATTTAAAACCGTTCCGACATTTCAGCCAACTGGAACGCTCTCCCCTCCTCCCATAAATAAGACAAGAGGCTTTCTAAAATACTTGTATTCCAAACATTCTGGTAATTAAAAGACAACTTGGCCCTTTTATTTTCCTGCGAAAAGATGTGGAAGTAACCGGCTTGGCTGCTTTTACGCATATCCTTCCATTCCACAAAATGCTCCTGTTTTTTGAACCAATGGCGAACCTGCATTTTTACTCCTTTCGGAGTCACCACAGCTTTCCCAACAGTAAAATCTTTCCCTTCGGTTAGATCCCTGTAAACATCGTTGAGAATACGTGTAAAGCAATGGTCCCACAGGAAGTTCAAAATGTCTTGGTAATCCTTTTCCATTTGTTTGTTGGTGCCAAAAAGTTTTGCAGATTGGAAGAGTATTTTAATTTCGTTTTCGTTTGCATCACGCACATCGATGGTATAGGTACGGTTCGCCTTGACTCCATTGACGTACATTTGGTGGATGCCATATTTACATTCTATAATGGACTCTAAGGACAACTTTTTACCGTCGTATTGTAGGATAGAATCGGTAATGTGCAACCGCCGCTTTTTAAAATCCAAAAAGCTACGCTTCAAAATCATATCAATAGGAGTTATTTCTTCTTCCATATATACCTCTAAAAAAGATTGCTTATGAGCTTATAAGAAAAAGTAAAATTGTCAATCATTAAGGGAAAGGTGAATGAAAAACTCTTACCACTTTTTACCAAAAAACCAAAAATAACTTCCCAAAAAACATTCCGATAAATAATTTGTTGCATAATTGAAAAAATACCTCAATGCTAAGGATAGAGTGATGCGAAAAATGCAGAAAATGAAAAAAGTATATCAAATCCTACCGATGTGTCTGTTCAAACTACAAGCTTTTTGGCTTTTATTCTCATTTCTCTTTCTCACCCTCTATCCTTCTCTAGAAATTTTAGCCAATCCACTGGTTCACGATGCTCTTACTCCCGATCCTTTCCAGGAAGACCGTTTGGACGAAATCATCCGGCAAGCCAACACTGCGCGCGACTTAAACACCTGGAACGCGCAAGTCTACGGGGAAAAAGCTGCCATGATGACGGAGTGGGAACAGCGCTTGGATGAGCAGATCGTCGAACAAATCGAAACTATTTTCCACAAAGATACATATGTCGACACCCCTGGCTACAAAGACTATCTACGCAAGCAATTAGAGATTGCCAAACAAGAAGAAATACAAAACTGGGAGTCTGAAGCCAGTATACAGATTCTCACCAATCGCAACAAATACATGAATTATATGACTGGCAAACTCTTGTCAGAAGAAAAAGAAGACACCAAAAAAGCACAGCAGCAAGCAGAAGAATACACCAACTAAATGGGACCCGGCAGGGGTCCCATTTAGCATGTTGCTTCTATCCTACTTGAAGTTTCCAAAAGCATCTATATTTCCAGGCCTG
>JBCCIA010000038.1:0-23037 GCA_039028475.1 Spirochaetota bacterium
CCGTAATGCTATAACTTGCAAACGTTTCCATGATCTTCTCTGGAAAATATTTCTTTAGAATAGATTCACTGTAAAGGAATATTATTTACTATTCAAATGAACTATGAATTTAGCTAAGGAAAGCTCGAAATCATTGGATAGAAAACACCTGTCAAAACCCCAAAAAATTATTTTGCTACTGTACAACGTTTGTACTTGCACTTTAACACCTCCAATATATATCTTTATTATGACAAATATCTCAAAAAAAATTTTCATAGTATTTACAACACTTTTCTCCTTTCCTATCTTATCTCTTCCTAAAATGCACAATGGTAAGTTTACTTTGGCTGTAGTAGGTTCGCAAAATAGTAAAATCCGTGCAAAAATCGAATCTGCCCTACTACGTTCAGAATTCATCCATTTGGTAGAGAGACAAAAAATGCAAAAAATCTTAAGCGAAATAAGCTTAGGGCAATCAGGAGCTTTGCAAAAGAAATCTTCTAGTAAGATAGGAAAACTATTGGGAACCAGTTTCTTAGTCCTGTTAAACGACTCTTCCTTTCGTTTAGTAGAAACAGAGACAGCTCGTATCAAAGGGTCTTGGGATTCCTATTCCGAGGCAGCCCTACAACAAATGCTCACAATCTTAGAAACGGAAGCAGCTCTTGTTGAATTGGTAAAAATCAAACCACCTCCTTCAGACCGCAAAAATGTCTATTTTGGCGAAGTGGAATGCTTTGGCAATAGAGGAACCAACGCTGCTAACCCTAAAGTAGATTTAGACAGTTTAGATGATCTAGAAGACGAGGAAGAAGAGGAAAGCGAAAATGAAATGATCCCTTGCTCCTTTCGTTTAGGAGAAAGAATTGGTTTTAAGTACTTTGTATTCCGCAAGGACGAAAGAAAACAAGTCTACCTTACGATCCTCGCCTATACTTCTGATGGCAATATCATCCAACTGTTTCCGAACCAATACCAAAGAGACAACCAAGTCCTTACCAAAAAAGAAGCCGTGTTTCCCAGCAAAAATGCTAAATTCAAAGTCACAGCATCAGAACCATTAGGGACGGATAGAATTGTTATGATTGCTTCCCTAAAACCGGTTGGTTTGCCTGGCAATAGTCCCAAGGCTGGAATCTACCTATATTCAAACACAAATAACAAACAGAAAACAAAAGGAATAACAGTTTCTTTGCGAAGGTTGGGCAAAACAGGGTATGATGTAAAATATATTTCCGCAACAATTCGTAAATAATGCTATAGCAAGGGCAGGCTCTTATACCATGAATTCATCTTTATATTTCTCATAACATACGCGGATGTCTGGATTTTTGAGAAAGGAAAGTACCATAGGAGCAGCCGATTTATTGGGAATAATATCGTAGAGGTGAAAAATATATATCAGACTTTTCATAGTGTGGTATTCATCGTTTGCCTGGCCAAATAAAGTCCCAGCAGTAAGTAAATGCTCTTCTGCTTCCCGCCAACGACGTTCTTGCATGGCGATAAAACCATTCTCAAGCAAACGTGTCGCTTGTTCCTGCTTGCCTTCAGAATTCGTACATTCAAGTGATTCCATCTACTGTAATTCCAATCATTGCATACATAATCTCTACTCCAACCGATTGCTTTCTAAACAATCTCCAGACGCATTGGCCAAAGTCACAAACAAGTATGGTATTGTCAACTATTGTACCAATACAATAAAAATATACTCTATGGCAAAATGGCAAATGCTCAAAAGAAAAAAACAAAAACTTTTATTGTTTTACAAAAAGCTAGCTTCCCGCAGATTATTCCTGTGGATTCCTATAAAAACTCTGTTCTCTCTTTACTTGTCTTTTTTTCTCTCAGCAGCGGTTTGTTCCAATGCCAAGATCTAAAAAGTGATCTCATCAAAATATTTACTCCCAAATACAAAACAGCAGGCAAGTTCCAACAGAAACCTCGTTTTAGCGATAAAGACCGCAAAAGGAATAAGGTCTCCGTGGTTTTAACAGAAGTAGCCCAAGCAAAAGAACCAACTGACATCCGTTTTTTCCCCAATGATACCACTATTATGCTAATTCTGCAAAAAAAAGGAACGATTCGTTGGCACAATTGGGTTACAGGTAAGTCAGGTGTACTTTTGAATCTAAAAGTTATCTATGCAAGTGAGCAGGGCCTTCTTGGTATGGCTCTACACCCTAATTTTCTCAAAAATGGTAAGGTTTACTTAAACTATTCTATCCAAAAGAACAATAACGACTACAGCCGTGTTTCGGAATGGGTACTAGAAAATTGGCAAAATATCGAAAAAGCTCGCTTCAGCAAAGAAAAAATTATCTTCGAACTCAAGCAACCCTATGGCAATCACAACGCAGGACAACTTGCTTTTGGCAGTGATGGTATGCTCTACATTGGTTGGGGAGACGGTGGTTGGCGCGGTGATCCAGAAAGCAATGGACAGAATCCTAAAAGTTACTTAGGTTCCATGTTGCGTATCGATATTGACAAACAAGAAAATGGCAAAAATTATGCAATTCCCAAGGATAACCCTAAAAAGAAGAACTGGCTGCCAGAAATGTGGGCAATTGGTTTTCGTAACCCTTGGCGCTATTCCTTTGCGCCAGATGGTCGCTTGATCGCTTCAGATGTCGGACAAAATAAATGGGAAGAAGTGGATATCGTAGAGTCTGGAAGAAACTATGGTTGGAACACTATGGAAGGTTTCCATTGCTACTCTCCCTCCTCCAACTGTAAGAAAACTGGTCTGACCATGCCTATTTATGAATATGGCCACGATGAGGGCAATTCCATCACAGGTGGTTATGTCTACACGGGAAATAGAATACCTAAACTCAAAGGAAAGTACATCTTTGGTGACTTTATCACTGGTAGAATTTGGGCGATTGCAATTCCAGACAAACAAGAGAAGAGTAAAGAACTACTAGCACTGGGTCGTTGGAGTATTCTTATATCCACGTTTGGTCGCGATCACTTCGGTGAATTGTATGTTGCTGACTTCCAAAAAGGAAAGATCTACCGGTTGGATCCGGCAAAGTAAGGAAAGCACAAATGGAATGGAGAAAAGAAGGAATTCCCTTTTACATCAAATTTCACGGATTGTTGGTATTTTTATGGATGTTATTTCTTTTCATCTACCGCTTGTGCTTTTATGCAATGTATTCCTACCGTATAGAGGAAACTCCTATACTTATAGTGCTAAAGGCTTTTCTCATTGGCTTTCGCTTTGACTTTACCGTTACTGCTTATTTTGTAGGCCCCTTCCTACTCTTGTCTTGCCTACATTTTCCCAATAAATGGGCCTTTTTCCGTTGGATTTGGCGTACGATCCCAGTGGCCTGTTTGGTTATCTTAACGATTCTTTTAGGTGCTGATCTTCTCTATTATGAGAACGCGAACAAACACATCGGCTACGAAGCCTACGCTTACCTGGGGCCAGAACTTATAACCATGATGAAAGCTGCCTTTGCACAAGGCCCTTTTCTATTTATACTAGCGGTGCTTGCCTTAACGAGCCTCATATTAGTTATCAATAAAATTCAAAAGAAATACCCTTATTGGCATATCGAAAAAAAACCAAGTCGGCTCGTATTACAAGGATTCGTAGTTTTACTGCTCGTCTTCCTGGCAGCACGAGGTGGTTGGCAAAACAGCCCTATCCGTACAGGGGATGCCATTATTTCACACGAAGCGGTAGTCAATGATCTAGCCGTCAACGCTGCTTTTACCACAGTGACAGATATGAAAGTCACCAATATCACTGGACACCACAAAATGAATATAAAACAAGCGGTTCAGATGATTCGCGAAGAAATATCCTACCCAGGAGCTACCTTTATCAGTGAAAAGTACCCCTTATTGCGCAAGTTAGAGGCTAAAGAAGAAAGCCAAAAACCAAATATTATAGTGATTGTTTTAGAAGGTTGGACAGGGAGATTTATCAAACCCATCACCAATGGCTTAGTTGCGAGAAAAGAAGTCACTCCCTATTTCAATGCTCTGATTCCACAAGGTTTGTTTTTTACACGCTTTTTTGCCGCAGGGGGCAGAACAACCAATGGTTTGATGGCATTGATGAGTGGTTTGCCAGATAGGCCTGGTTTGACTGCCGTACGAACACAACAGATCCTCAATCGCTTTTCAGGACTAGGCAATATTCTCAAACAAAAAGGGTATTTACGCTTCTTCTTTACTGGCACAGACCTAAGTTTCAACAATAAGGGTAGCATCATGAAACATTGGGGTTTCAACCGGCTGTCAGGCAAAAAGAAAATGATGGCTCGCAATAAGTATACAGCCGGGCCTTGGAGTTTCCATGACCGAGACATTTTTGATAGCATGCACGCGGAACTTAGCAAGCTTCCTCCCGATCAGCCCTTTGTCTCTGTCATCCACACTGGTACAACACACTACCCTTACCAAGTACCTGATCAGAAATATGCTATATTTGATGACAATACCAGAGACAGTGCCTATCTCAATGTCTTACACTATGCAGACTGGGCCTTGGCAGATTACCTAAAAGAAGCCAAAAAGTCTACCTATTTTGCAAATACCTATTTTTTCATAGTATCGGACCATAGCCACCACCGCTATTTGAATTATTATGAAGACAGAAACATTCCCTTCTTGCTCTATGCACCCGGAAAGATACAAGCAGGCATTCGTAGAGAAATTACCTCACAACTTGACATCTTACCCACTATCTTAGGGGTTCTGGGAGAAGAAACATATTTTACAGGAATGGGACGAGACTTGTATGCTAAAAAAGCGAGTTCTGCCTATTTCGCCTATGGGGATTTATTTGGTTGGATTGAAAAAGACATCTTCTATTTCCAAAAGATCAATGCGGTTGGCAAAGGGGAAAGCTTTACAGTTGGCCCACCCTTTGAGGATACCAAAAGGTGCAAAAAGAACTTACAAGATTGCCAAATGCATTATCTAAAAGCCAAAGCATTCCTCAATGCCAGTTACCATATTCTCAACACAAACCGGATCTTTCCTAAATTTGACGAACTTAAATCGATCCAATAGGATACTATCAAGCTGCTACCGGTATTTTCTCACGCAATGCCAGTTGACGATTCATAACAAAAAACCAAAGCGTCGACAGTAAAGAAACGGTCATCATAGGTATTAGAGCGTAGGGAAGAATGGTTGTATTGGGCAACGAATTGCTAAAGTAGATTGCAGCCGCTGTGCAAAAGAGGAAAATATGTCTGCTATATTCGGTGAGATAGGACCAAGAACGAGAGTCCAGAACCCCATTGATCGATACTATTTCAAATATGACAAAAAAGCTCATAGGTAGTATAAAAAGTAGAGAGGTATTTGGTTCTTTAGCAATCTTCCAAGTGATCATCCCCAAAAGAATAATGTTAATTGCCTGGCAAAGAGCATAAAAAGATTTGCGTTTCGGTAGTTTTGGGTTGTATATTTTCTCATATACAGGGTTTTTCAAAATGCCATACTCTTCTGTGCGCATGTATTCTGGTTTCCAACCAGGGTAACCAAAGATAATTCTCATCTTATCCCCGAATGTCCTGCTTTGTCTAACATCTTTAAAAATCTCTCCGTATACATGGACATTGTTAAAGATAGGGTTAAACGTTTCGACGGGTCGGGTAATTCCATACAGCGGCTCTTCTCCCTCAGGCTCATAGGTACCAAACAAGCGGTCCCAAATGATAAAAATTCCACCATGGTTTCTATCGATGTACTGTGGTTGGGTTCCATGATGTACGCGGTGGTTAGAAGGAGTGACCATAAATAATTCCCAAAAACCCAATTTGCCAAAAAAGCGGGTATGTACAACACATTGGTAGATTTTCATAATCCTATGACAGAGAAGAAAAACCAGCCAAGGAATCCCTAAAAATGCTAAGGGCAAGAAGAAGATGTATTCAAAGATCCTTTGGAAGGCATTGCCACGAAAAGCAACGGAAAGGTTTAGTTCTTCACTGGAGTGATGGGTAACATGACACGCCCAGAGAATATTTATCTCATGCGCCAAACGATGGAACCAATAATAGATAAAATCCACGAGAACCAGAGCAACAAACCAAGAAAAAAGAGCAGCTGGTTTGATAGAAAAACCATCTTCGAATGCCAAAGGACTCTCCCAAACAAAGAAAGAAAACCCTAAAGACGCAAGAGAAAGATTCGTTTCAATAAAAGCATAGACGGATAAGGCTCCGGCAAGAATGACAATCCCTGCAAGACCAAAAAGTACTCCATTGCTAATATCACCAATAAATGTATTTACATGGTAATACTGTTTTTTCCCTAAAAAAGCAAAAAGCATCTCTGCCAAAACAAGAACAAGGATGAACGGGAAGGCATACTCCATAATATTATAGTTCATAGTTTACCTACTTTTTGAAACATTTAGCTACTTACAGAGCCTATTTGACCACAAGAAAATTAGGCTCTGAAAAAACAAGCAAATTACAATGCTATTTTTATTTTATAATAACAAACCTAATAAATAGTCTATTCTATAAGTATTTGACTACATTTGCTACAAGTTTATAGCGAATGCAAAAAGAATTTATTATACTACAATTGATTTTTCTCATTAAATAATTCTCAACGATAAAATCCTAAAAAGCAACCAAGATTTATACTAAAGTAAAACGACTTTGGACTAAAAACGATAGACATGGATACACTCACCTATAATTTGCTTCTTAAAAGTGTTTCTTATAGCGTGCCTTAAAAGGATGTATACAAAGCGTTTCTTACCATTCCTGTTTCCACTAGTATCTTTAGTGGCATTGACAAACTGCAAAACTGTACAAAATATGAAAAACTCTCGTGTAACTAGCTCACAACGCCTGAGCTTTGCAAGCAACATTCCCTCGAATACACAAGGAACCATTTACTATAAAGTATACAGGTTAGAGTCCAATATATCCCACATTCGTTTTGTCAAAACTTGTTATTTACAGCATGGTTATGGAATCGATGCCAGAATGGTTTCTTTCAAAAGATTGACCTTTGATACCTTTGTCCACACATATTACAGCTTACAGGCAATCCATGAATTACTTGCTAGTGCATGTGGAGAAGTAATCGTTGCCATGCAAGAATCCAACCAAACGTCTATCTTGCAAATGACGCAAAGAACCGAAAGGTTTATCAAAGATAGGGTTTGCCAAAGTAGAGAGATACCTATACTATACCAAAAAGAATGTGCATTCATCGGACATTCCAAGGGAGGAGCTGTCGCTTTCAACATTGCTCGCAGGTGCATGCAAAAAACGTCTCTCTTGCAAGAAGCCGGTTGCAAAAGGTTGCAAGAAATTTACTCCTCTACTGGAGTGATCCAAGGCGCACAGGCGAGTTTTGCTGTCTATGGAGCTTACCTAGATAAAGACAAAGAAGATCAGGAAAATTTTGTAAAATTTTTAGGCTTTGGCATCAACCTAGTGTTACCGGCTTTCCAGGCCTATGAAGCGGGAAAATCCAATCCAACCTGGTTTGACCTTAGTCCTGGTGCTCCTATGGAAAAGCGGAAGCCTTTATTTGTAACCAACGATATTTCCCTAAAACGTCAGGGATGGTTGGTAGGCAATTTTGCAGCTTCTGGAGTAGGATTTGTATTCAAAGGAAATGAAAAAGAAGAGTTAATGGGTTGCGGTGCAAAAGACCGCTGGGAATACAATTACAACGCTTGTCGTATCTTTGGTAAGAGGGTTTCTCTTGTGCATTCTAAACGTTTGCAACGTTCCTTTACAAGAGGATTGCAAGCTGCTCAAAAAAATCCTCTATTTACCTACAAAGATAAAAACAAATACTTGGAAAACTTTTCTTGGCAAAGCTACCAAAAAGGAGATGGACTTGCCGATTTGTACCTATCTCTCCATGCATGTCGCAAAGGTCTTGCCGTTGCTGAAAAAGAACGTATTGTAAGAGCATGTACGGTACTTCCTCCTATGAACCACCTGGCAACCGCTGGAGGAAATGAGTTGGCCTTACGTGAAATTATCAAGCAGTTAGCGGAGAACTAATGTTACCAGAGTATCTAATAAAAATTTTAGTTGCAAACGATTTTTTCAACGGTGTTACGACAGAACAAATGCATCTCTTGCAGAAAGAATTTTTTGAAGCCAAATCATTTTCGGCAGGGGACCAATTGATTGAAAAAGGAAAAGTGGCTTCCAACATGTTTCTAATTGTCAAAGGTTGCGTCCAAGTTCATAAAACATTTGGTGAAAAAGAAAGTGTAGAAATCATCAAACGTTATCCGGGAGACTTAATCGGAGAGATGGGATTGATAGAAAATAAAACACGCTCTACAAACGTAGTCGCAGAGACTGATATAGAACTATTATTCATTTCAAAGAAAAATTTTTATAAAATTCTCAATATCATTCCCGAAACCAAAAACAATATGATGCGTAAGATAACGTCTAGACTACGCGAATCAGATGCTCGTACGATAACACTCATCAATCGCTACCACACCCTGATTGAGTTAAATCGTGAGATAATGCAACAAAAGCAAGATTTACAAAATTTGAACCATGAATTGGAAATTAAAAACCAAGCCCTATACAAGGCGGCTATCACCGACCCCTTGACTGGAATATTCAACCGTTCTTATATGATGGGAATGTTGGGCAAAGAGTTCCACAATAGCATACGCTATGAAAATCCTTTATCATGCATTTTAATGGATTTGGACCATTTTAAAGCAATCAATGACAACTATGGACACCAAGCTGGCGACTATGTTCTGGGAGAGGTAGCTTCTTTGGTTCAAAAAAATATTCGCTTAGGAGATGTATTCTGTCGTTTTGGGGGAGAGGAATTCTTATTAGTGTTGCCACATACCAACCTACAAAACAGCCAACTGGTAGGTGAAAAATTACGTAAATTGATAGAAAAGTATAAGTTTTCTTATGAAGAACAAGACATCCAAATCACCCTTAGCCTAGGAATTACGGACAACAAGATGGGAACTCCCAAAACAGAAGAAGAAATGTTGAAATACGCAGATCAAGCACTTTACCTAGCCAAAGAAGGAGGTCGCAACAGAGCGGTAGTGTACCAGGTTACTCTCTAGACGGGCCTATCACCAATCCTTGCTTGGAATAAAGTTTTTATTAAAGCATAATAGAAAGGCAGGCGGGGAAAGTGATTTTTACCAAAATTAAATGTTCTGTAACTGACGCCCCAATGGTGCGTTCTAACAGCCCCTAAATTTACAATATTTTCTTTTGCAACACCTGGAAATGGGGGAATCAGCATATCGTTCAAAACGAGCTGGCCATCGTTGTAAATGGAAATGTCTTTGGAGGCCAGTGCTTGTTTGTACATACTCCAATCGTCAAAGTTCCGTAACATACTATTCTTATAATCAGACATAGCTAAAAAAGCTGCTATAGAAAAGTAACGAATATCGCTAGGCATATCATTGTAAAAAGTTTCTAAAATACTTTGCCGTACCTCGTGCCCTAGTGAAAAAGCACCTTCCGCAATATCTTCATAATCTTGCTGTGTCTTAAAACCAAGTATTTTTCCTAAGAAACGGTAACGTTTTGCCATACGCAACACCTTATGAACATTGTATTTTGAGGCTTCATCACTCACATAGTCAGCAAGGTAAGAACCACCAATATCACCACACAAAGAAAAAAAGCCAATTGTTTTAGACAATATAAAATCATCTCGAAACTCTTTTTTATGCAACTTTGCCAACAACTCTAGAGCAAGAGGAGAACCATAGGAGTAGCCTAAGATAACAAAGCGATAGCCATCCTCTAAAGCCCACTTACGAATGCTCTTCGCATTGTGGATTAGGTCAAATAAGGATGGTAGGATATACCGTGAATGAGCATTTGCCCTAGGATAGGCGATGTAGGCAAGTTTTAAACCATCCCCTTCACGAAAAATCTGTTCCCGCACTTCTTTTCCCTGTGTGTCTAGAGAGAAATGCATGATATGATGGGAGGAATTTTTATCATACATTTGTTCATGCAGAGAAAGGTTTCTCAGAGTGTGGTGGGTAAAGCCTGGAACCAACAAGATAGCAACTTTTCTTTCACGAAAAAAATCTCTATCAATCTGAATTTCGTCTTTAGGCATTTGTTCTAGGTATGCCTCTACTTCTTTTGCAGTTAAAGCTACTTTGGCAAAATTTTTGTCGCGTTTTTCCCCTAGAATGTTTAGCTCTTCTGGCAAAAATGGTTTCCAAGCATAACGAGTGATCTGCTCAGGAGTATACGAAAACAATTGTAATTGTTCTAAAAAATTATAAAAAAAAGTATTTTGCCATTTACGGGGTTCATTCTCTAGCATCACAATGTTCTCTCCGATTCCAAGTTTTCACAAAAAGCCGGGATTTCCAGTACATTTTATCAACAACAAAGCAAAAAATCCCAGAGAAAATGTTGATGTATGATAGAGCTACAATTCTTTTGTATCTTGTAAAAAGGGATATTTTCTACGGTATTCTTGCAACTCACCGTAAGAGATTTCAGCGCTAAGAATTCCCTCTTTGTCTGTATTTTGGAGTAAATTTTCCCCTTTGGGGTTGTAAAGGGCAGTTTTTCCGGGATAGTTGATCTTTTTGTTTTTCCCAGCTTTACCGACTCGATTGACCCCCAAAACATAGGCCTGGTTTTCGATCGCTCTAGCTTGTAAGAGACAGGACCAATGCTGGATGCGTTCCTCTGGCCAATTGGCTACTACAATATACAAATCGGTTTCACCAGCACTTTTGCGGAATGCTTCTGGAAATCGCAAATCATAGCAAATCAAAGGAGAAATGTTCCAGCCGTTATAATTGAAAGTTATCAATTCTTTCCCCGCAGTAAAAAACTTATGTTCTCCTGCGTAGGTAAATGGGTGCATTTTTTGGTAGCGATGGATACGACCTGAATTTGGTTCTACCAAAGAAAACGTATTAAAGGGAGCCTTTTCACCATACATCTGGATCCATCCCCCCCCACAAATAGCTCCTTTTTCCTTTGCTGCTTCTCCTAGGAATGATTCAGATACACCAAACTTTTCCTCTGCGAATTTACGGCTATTCATCGTATATCCGCTTAGGAAAGTTTCTGGAAAAATAACCAGATCAACAGGAAAACGAAGCAAACCTAGCATTTCTTTTGCACTTTTTAGGTTTGCCTGTGGGTTTTCCCATAAGATATCTGTTTGGATCGCAGCTACTGACCATGTCTCTTTCAATATAAATATCTCCCAGCTAAAATTTACCCGTAAGATAGTTTAGGTCAAGAACAAAAATTACAAAAAAGTAGTAGAACTTCTCCGCGGGATGACACCAAATACATTTTGCCATATGGAATCCGTAAGAGGTTTTTCTTGTCTTGCAGTATGTAGTTTGCCTTGTCCGTCCAAAACCCATAACTCATCCGCATATTCCTGTGCAAGAAGCAACTCATGAGTACTGATCAGAATGGCTTTCTGCTTTTCTCGTGCCAATTTTTGCAAAAACTGAAATACAAACAGACGCGATGGGTAGTCCAAATGAGCTGTAGGTTCATCTAGAAATATCATTTGCGTGTCTTGTGCAAGAGAACGTGCAAATAGAGTTTTCTGTTTCTCTCCATCACTCAATTCCATAAATCTACGGTTGGCTAAATGAGAAATATCTAAATCTTCTATTGCCTGATTCACAAGTTTCTTATCTAGTCCAGATAACTTTCCAAATAAATTTGTGTAAGGATAACGCCCCAAACTTACCATTTCATAGACAGTAAAATTACCGCTGTCAAACTTATTTGCAAAAACCAAACTAAGTTTGGTGGCCATATCTTTACGTGAATAACTTTTAAGATTCTTCTGTTCTAACAAGATGTTACCACCTAATGGCATATGCAAACCACTCAAAGTTTTTAGAAGAGTCGATTTACCTGCACCATTTCTACCAACCAGGGCTGTAAAACTTCCTATAGCCAAACCAGCATTTATATTTTTAGCTAGTGATACTTGTTTCTTTTTAGAATAGCGGTAGCCAATAGAAAGTCTCTCTATCTGTAAAATATCTACCATACCTAGATCCGAATGTTCTTTCTTTTCAATAAAACCACAAGCACAATAGGTGTCCCCACAATTGACGTTACAGCATTGATAGGGAGGGAATGCTCATACCCTGGCAATTTTGCAATGCAATCACAGACTAACATAATGATTGCTCCCAGTAAAGCAGTAATAGGCAGTAAATAGCGATGATCAGATGTTCCTGTCAATAGACGAGCAATATGTGGTACTACAACACCAATAAAACCAATCGGGCCACAAAAAGCAGTAACACTTCCTGCTAAAATTCCTGTTACCAAGATAATTTGTTTCGTAAAACTTGGCACATGTACACCACAACTAGCTGCATATCCAGTACCAAACAATAATAAATTCAAATTCTTAGCGAATAACACTGCAACAACAGCCATACAAAAATTCAAAATAGCAAGTAAAAGTAACTTATAGCCAAGTACACCTTGCAGGCTACCAAAAGTCCATAAAAGGTAGGTTTGGATTTCTTCTGGATTGCTAAAAAACTGCCAAATGCTGACAATAGATAAGGTAAAATTGGCTAGCATGATTCCCACAATCAATACAGCGACAGTATCATTTAAATATAGAGAAACGAAAAGAATCAAAAATAGAATAGCAATGGAACCCAGGCTTGCCGCAAAAATCAAAATCCAGCTCTCATGGATGCTAAACTTTAAAGTATGCGAACCGAGAGAAGTTCCTACAAACAACATGACAAAGGCCACCCCAACGCTCGCTCCAGAGGAAACGCCCAGAACGGAAGGACCTGCCAAAGGATTGCGAAACAATGTTTGCATCAACAAACCACTGAGTGACAGAGAAAAACCAACAATAACCGCTGTAATAGCACGCGGTACACGAATTTCCCAAACAATTAGGGAAAGAGCCAGGTTATCAGTTTTACAACACAATTCTTGGATAATTTTAGAAATAGAAATGGAGCTGGAACCCAAAAAGATATCTAGTAGCAATAAACAAGGAAGGCAAAACAGTAAGGAAAAAAAAAGAAGGGAAAGTCTTTTGTATTTTTGAGTTTCTTGCAAAGGCTTACTCAAGACGGTTAAAATAATATAAAGAATATTCAGGCAATAGCTGGGGGTGTAGTATTTTGACCAAGTCTTGTAAAAGTATATGAGGTGATACTACACCTGATTCCCAATAATCATTTCCACCTTCTTTGCGGATTCGTTTGTGGTTGTTGTATATTTGCTTTTTCTGAAAAGATGTGAAATATTTGACGCGTTTTTCTTTTGCGAACAATTGTTGTAAAGACTTGGTAAATCCAGGAGAAATCCAAAACTCAGCTGCAATGGCAACTGGGAGGACGGACTCAAAATCTAAGGGAATACTACCAGTATTTGTGGTACCACTCCAA
This sequence comes from Spirochaetota bacterium, assembly GCA_039028475.1. Lineage (GTDB taxonomy): Bacteria > Spirochaetota > Leptospiria > Leptospirales > Leptospiraceae > JBCCIA01. The sequence continues at coordinate 13,388 of JBCCIA010000038.1, forward strand.
TGATAACTTGCCCTTGCATCTTGGAATAAACGTGCCATATAACTCTTGCCACCAGGCATATACCATACTCCTTTGAAAGGAAAGTTCACTAGTATACCTGGCTTTTTCTTTATAGTGGAAACTTTAGCAAGAACTTGTTTGTATTCCTGTTCTACTTTCGTAAAAATTTCACCAGCTAGCTTTTCCTTTGAAAAAAGCGCGCCGTAAAGCCTCAGCCATTCCGCCCTCCCTAATGGTGTGTGTTCCAACCAATCAGAAATATAAACAACGCTAATTCCAGCTCTTTCTAAAATGCTGAATTTGTCTATGTCCGCAGGACTTATGATTTCCACAAAAACTACATCTGGAGAAATACTTATAATTTTTTCTAGGTTCAAATTACCAGCACTTCCAACCTCTTGCACTTTACCTTCGCGTTTACGCCTATGAATTTCTTCGTTGTATATATGGGAAATGCTTGTTATAGCTTGGATACGTTTTTGCTCACCTAAAGCAGTTAAGAATGCTACCTGTGGAGCAGAAAGACAGATAACTTTGCGGATTGGCAGACGAATGATCTTATCGTATGCAAGATCTGCTGGAACCTTCTCACCGCGTTGCAGCAATAGATACGTAACAGAACGAGTAATTTTTTGCGAGATTTGTTTTACAACAAGCAAATCTTGCCCAGATGTTTGCTGCAAATCAAAACCTTTAGCATATTGAACAGAAGTAGATTTGCCGGTAGAATCGCCAGGCTGCGCTTTCTTACACGCAAAGACAGTGAGTAGGATAAATGATAATAGGATTCCCCGTTTTTGCAACATGATCACCTATCTGTTACCTGGTTGGCAATCACTCCATCAATGTCTGGACCTCCGCCAAAAGCACCAGAATCGGTAGGATAGGCGCTGCCTGTATCACTATTTGTTCTCGCAGATGCCGCGGTTAGACGAAGATACGTAAAACCACTCGCTTGGATCGAGGATACTTCTGCCGCTGAACAATCACTAGAACTCGTCAAATTGTCTAAATCAAAACTATCTCCGCCCCCACTTCCTGCAAATAAATCGCTCGATGTGTAGGTAGAAGTTGTCATATTGTAGGTGACTGGCGTTAGACCTGCAAAGTACTCCCAGTCAGAAGCTATTTGGCTATAAGCTGTTTTGTCTCCGTTAGAACCTTTGTAATTGATTGGGAAGCCACACCAGGTAGAATTATCACGACTCACTTCTACTATAATGGGTTCCATGAAAGCACCACTTCCTGAGGAATAGTTAAATGGATTCTCATAAACAATAAAATCTGTACCAGAAATATTGCTCACGCTTTTACCTGCCCATTCCAAAACCACATAAGAGCTATCTCCCGTTTGGGCAAGAGAGAAGACATCTACCCCTCCCGAATTTTCTCCAGCTCCACAAATTGCACCTGTCATTTTACTACTATCGCCAAAAGCAGAACCTTCCACGGCAAGTGCATAGGTTACGGTATCTGCAAGGAGAATTCCGTCAGGAATGGTAGACGGGGGACAGGAAGTAGAACTCGTTGCATCTGTAGTAGTGGCCTGTGGCAATAAGGCGAGAAGAGCTATCTCCTCGCCTTGGTTGCTTTTCGGAGTACCACAGAAACTAAGCAGTACTCCTAACATGCAAATAAATATTTTCATCACCAAGCAGTATTGTCACTCTTCGTAAAGGCAATAGACCAAGCAAAACTTCCACAGCCACTGTTTTGTGGATCAGAACTGTCAAAACTAGTCGTATCTGCTTTGGCCGCAGCTAAACTATCTGCACTAAAAACAACGCTACAATAGTAAAAACAAGGAGCAGTTTGCCCTGATTCACAACTTGTTGTTTTTTCTGTCCAAACAATTTTACCATACTTACTCGCATTAAAGCTAGAGTTGGAAGAATTTTGGTAGTAAAGAGTATTGCTGGAGTTATCGTATTCAATAATACGGAAGATACCATCACTACTGGAACCAACACTAGACCAAGAACCCGTTTGCGTACTCAAGTTACTTGTAATAACAAGATTGGAACTAAAGGCAGTACTCAAAGTACCACTGGAGAAGAAACCTGTATAGTAATATCCTTCTATCTCAAGACGCGAACTCTGCAAAGTACTGATTGTATTGGTTTGTTGCACCAAACCAAACAACAATGCGTTCTCTGTATCTTTGTTTTCTTCTGTATTGGAACAACCAGCTACGAATAAACTGGCAACGAATAGGAAAGCTACTAAGCTCTTTTTCATAAAATCTCCTTAAATATGTGCGGGGAAAGAAATACTATATTGTTCTACAAGCCCCTTTTTATCTCCGGGGCCCCTTCACAATAGATTGCTTTCTCTAAGTGAAATCTGTATCTCTACTTTTACGCGGTAAGAAATACTGGGGAAGATCTGGCTGCTTAGGAAAAGTCCTAAGTCACAGTTGCGCGTCAGCGTGAGATTTTCACTCACTTCCTCCCTGGAGATTCGTGTCCAACATTTCAAAGAAGCTTCTACAGTCAAGACTTTTATGACTTGCCGAATTTTACAGAGACTATAAAATAATCCTTATGTCTAGAGAAAGTTCGAACATTGGATACCAAAACCTGACTGAATTCCTGCAAGAACACCCCTGGGAGAACCATTGGCTAGAAAAAGCACAGCCGGTTGATTACCTCTGGAATATTACCTTGCCTGTTAACGCAGAAGATCTATGGGTCTACCTCACAGACACCTCTACAACAAACCAAGCCTTAGGTCTTGCCAAAATGCACTTTACGGAAAAAGAAGGAAGATTATTTGGCTCCTCGGTAAACCTAGGCATTCCCTTAGAATGGGAAGAAGTTCCTTGGACTTGGGACTACGCAACAAGCCTGGAAAGTGCTAGAATCTATAGCAAAGGCTTCGCCCAGTATGTCCGAGCCATATACCGTTTATTTCCCCAAAAAGAATCGTTAAAACTCTATATATATTTTGGCTGGATTCCCAAAGGATTGTTCAGTCGTTGGCTTCTCAAGCTATCGATGCCACAAATCAAAAAGAAGTACAACGAATATTTGCAAAATTTGGCAAAAACAATTGGTAAAAATAAAACTAGCCAAAACATGCTATTGCAAGAATCTAAAGTAGGTTATCTTTCCGAGGAACAAAAAGATAGACTTACAGCATCTTTATCTAGAATCGAAAAAAAAGGATTCTCACACAGCTTAAGCCAAAAGATTCTACAGTACATCAATACACAGGCAGATGAGAATATGTACCGCATCAGACCCATTGAAGTAGCCAAACACATTGAATACGAGCAAAAAGAAGTTATACGCTTTTTTATACATGCCTGCAAAGAAAGTATATTCAACATCTCTTGGGATTTGGTCTGTCCACATTGCCGTGGAGTGCGTGATGAAATCAAACACCTTGGAGAAATTCCTAATTTTGGCAGTTGTGATGTTTGTGAAATCGAATTCGATGCCGATCAAATAAACTCCTTAGAGATTACTTTTCATATCCATCCATCCATTAGAGATGTTGAGAAAGTATTCTACTGTAGTGCTGAGCCCGCAAAGAAGCCACATATACTTAGTCAAATTTCTATTCCAACGAGAAAAACAATTCAGCTCAGTACTAAATTTCCAGAAGGTCGCTATCGCTTCCGCATCAAAGGGGATAAAAACTATGACTTCTTGGATGTACAAAAAACATCGGATGCCGGTGAGTTGTACCTATCGAATAAAGTCGAAAACCAGACCCATACTGTCAAAGAACAACCATTGCTCGTCTTAAAAAATACGGACACACAGGACAGAACTTTTATCATCGAAAAAGACGAAGAAGATCAATACTCCTTACGTCCAAAAGATCTTTTTCTCGTGCAAGACTTTCATGATCTGTTTTCGGAAGAAGCAATTGCAACTGGGATGAGTTTGGATGTTGGCATACAAACCATCCTTTTCACAGATATTGTTGGATCGACGAGACTCTATGCGGAGGAAGGTGATGGGGGAGCATTCCAAAAGGTCAAAGAACACTTCGTAACAATCTATGAGTATATCCAAAGCAATAATGGTGCGGTTGTAAAAACCATTGGTGATGCTGCTATGGCCGTTTTTCCGACTCCCCTGGAAGCTCTCCAAGCTGCCATAAAACTACAAGAAAACTTTTCCAGTGCAAACCCTACAGGGCTACGAATCCGTATTAGTCTCCATACCGGCCCCTGCTTAACAGTAAAGCTAAACAGCAACATAGATTATTTTGGTAATACTGTCAATTATGCAGCAAAATTACAAACAACTTGTGATGCTGGAGAGATTAGCTTTTCGGAAGAGTCCAAGCAGAACCCTTTAATGAAAGATTTCTTACAAGCTAGTGAGTATTCCTATAAAGAAATCGCTTTTCAGCTTTCTGGTGCAAACGAGGAAAATCCTGTATTTCGTATGCATATCTCTTGATTGCAATTTGAAAATACTTGCATTCTCTATCCTAAGTATTTTACCTTAACCTACAATGAAACAGAACTTCTATACTGATCTAATCACATGTGTTTTCATCCTTTCTATTGCTGCTTGTAAGAGCTTTCCCAAGCGTCCCTTGCAAATTTCTCAGGGAGATTATACCTATGCTAAAAAGGCGATTTCTTACATAATAGAAGAGGAAATAGATAAAAATAAATTGCAAGACGTTCGCATTTCCTTTACCAATGATACAAAAATTCTCTATGCCAGCGATGGAAAAAGAGAGATAAGCAAGGAAATTGGTCAGGACAAAGCCAAGTTTCGTATCGGATCAATCACCAAACTATTTACAGCTATCGCTATCATGAAATTGTATGAAGAGAAAAAAATAGATCTGGACAGTCCTTTGCGCAAATACCTTAGCAACTTTAAGATGCTATCTGCAAAAGCACAAACAGATAAGGTCACTATCCGCACCCTTCTCAACCACCATGCTGGTGTACCTGCAATTGAAAAAGACTTCTTTCTCACTGATAAAACCCCAGCAGAAGATATTCTGACGGTTTTACAAAAGGAAAGACTCAACTTTACTCCTGGCGAGAGATTCCAATACTGCAATACCTGTTACACTCTTTTGGGGAAAGTCATTGAAGAACAATCTAAAAAACCGTATGGCCAGTACATACAAAATACCATTCTTCAACCATTGGGCATGAACGATACGGGTATTTTTGATCCTCAGAAAACACAGAACTTACTAGCAGGGTATGAAATTGGTTTGTTTGGTTTTCGAGAAGTAAAGGCTGCTCCCATTCGTGACAAACCAGCCGGTGATCTTGTATCCACTTTGGCCGATATGTCTAAGTTTGGTATGTTTTTCTGTAAGGGAGGCAAAGATTCGACAATTCTCAAGCCAGAAACTTTACAATCCATGTACAAAATCTACCATCGCTCCTCCCCCCTCTCCAACTACCGAAAATACGGCCTAGGGTTTATGGTCAACTTTCTCAACATCCCCCATAGCAAACTCAATGTGGGACATGCTGGAGATTTGCCTGGGCACACTGCCGCTCTTTACTTTCTTCCAGAAGAAAAATTAGCGGCAGTCATTCTTACGAATACAGGTACCGGTAGAATGGCTCGTTTCAAGTTAGCGAATGAAGGCTTAGCTTACTTTTTAGAGGGACAAAACGGTAAAAAACATTCACCAGCTCATTTTCCCGAGGACAACAAAACTATACAAGTCAAACAAGATCTGCAAAAACTTACAGGTGGCTACAATAGCGATATGGGTATTGCGTTTTTCCTAAGTGGCAAAAAAGATCACTTAAACCTGCAAGCACACAATTTGAATGGTTCTCTATACCCAAAGTCGGAAACTTCCTACCAGATCAAGGCCAAAATTTTAGGTTTGTTTTCGATTGATATTGCTCCCCTTCTTTTTGGCGCAGATCGTGTTCGCTTTCACTTTTTGCCAGAAAAACCAGGCTACGCCTATATGCAGATGCAGTACGGTAACTTTACCTTTTACTCTCTATTTGAAAAGAGTAAGCCAGTTCCCAAAGATATTGATATACAATCTATTCTAGGAACGTACCGTTTAACAGCAGAAAGTATAAAGCATATCAATCAGGAACAACTACCTCTATACTATTTAAAAATATACCAAGACAAACAGGGGTATCTAATCGGTGAAAAATTTTTAGTAAAGGGCGATGATTCTATTGGCAAAGTATATTTTTCCGTCTTCGACAAGCAAGCAAAAGTTCTCTCCTTTATGCCCTTAGGGAAAGTCAATGTAGAGGCAGATCGCTTACGAGTCTCTGGTCTAGAGTTTTTCAAGGTCACAGAGCAGTAAATGGCTTTTTGCCTTTGATTCGAAGTAATTGTAATAACTTGACAGTTCTAAGAATACACAGGAGTCTGTTTGCATGAAAAGATTGCCTTTAGGGATTCAGACTTTTGCTGATATGATTCTACAAGAGCACTACTATATAGATAAGACAGAATTTATATATAAATTGGCAAACATAGGCAGATATTTCTTTCTCAGTCGTCCCAGACGTTTTGGTAAAAGTTCTTTCTTAGATACACTAGCAGAAGCCTATATGGGCAATCAAAAACTGTTTCAAGGTTTGTTTTTAGAGAACAACTGGGATTGGTCGAAACAACATCCAGTGATACAAATTAGTTTCGGTGGTGGGCAAACCAGAAATGCTGAAAACCTGCAACTGGTTACCCAAGAAATTCTGCATGAAATCGCAGATAGTTTTTCCATCACTCTCAAAAACCAATCTATTAACGGCAAATTTCGCGAAATCATTCGCTCAGCGTATAAAAAAAACCAACAAAAAGTAGTCATTTTAATCGATGAATACGACAAGCCTATCTTAGATGTCATTGAAAAAGAAGAAATTGCCACTTCCGTCAGGGATGAATTGAAAAATCTTTATTCTGTGATCAAAGACATGGATAAGTACATCCAATTCGTGTTTATCACCGGAGTAAGCAAATTCTCTAGAGTAAATCTCTTTAGCGGTTTGAATAATCTATCTGACATTACTTTAGATTCTCGTTTTGCCAGTATTTGTGGTTATACTCAAGATGAATTGGAAACTACCTTCGGTTCTCTTTTGCATAATGTTCCCTTGGAAGAAGTTAAAGAATGGTACAATGGTTATAATTTTTGCGGGGAAAAAGTGTACAACCCCTACGACATTCTACATTATTTAGATAAAAAAGATTTTCAAAACTACTGGTTTGTAACAGGAACCCCCTCTTTTCTTATAAAGCTTATAGAGAAAAAAAATTTCCCTATTCCTGAAATAGAAAACCTAGAAGTTTCTAGAGAACTTATGGACAGTTTCGATGTAGAGTCAATCACTTTGGAAACTCTATTATTCCAAACAGGTTACTTGACTATCAAAGAGGTAGAAAGACTTGGGGATATAACTTTGTATCATTTAACTTATCCGAATAAAGAAGTTAAAATGAGTCTCAACAACTCTATCCTCAAGTTTCTCTCAGACTCTTCCAGAGATAAAGAGAGGAACAAAACAAGTCTGTATCGGATCTTATTCAATGGCGAAGTAGAAAAACTGAAAGATTTATTCTACACGTTCTTTGCCTCCATTCCCCACCAATGGTATACCAATAACACAATCGCCCAATATGAAGGCTACTACTGTTCGGTGTTCTACAGTTATTTTACCGCAACCGGCATAGAAGTAAAGGTAGAAGATGCCACCAACCAGGGGCGAATCGATATGGTGGCGGTATTAAACGGACGTTGTTTCATTATGGAATTTAAGGTCAATGAGATGAGTCCGGCTGGTAATGCCTTGCAACAGCTCAAAGAAAAACGCTATTTTGAGAAGTACGTCGGCTATACTAGCAATTATTTGAGTTCAGGTACCGTAGCAGAGATTTTCCAAATTGGTGTAGAGTTCAATAAAGAGGATCGGAATATTACCGCTTTTGAGTGGGAAAAGGTGTAGGGTTTTCTCTCTTCGGCTTCGATACAAACCGGTTGGATAGATTTGTCTTTTTTAGGATTTGGTTTGCCGATTCACTCAGCCATCGAGCATTGCTCTTATTCTCATCTTCCTGAGTCATTGATGATAAGCTGAGTTTTACTTGCTTTTCCAGTCTATCTTCCCATTTTGGGGTAGAAGTAGGAGTTTGTTTTGTCAGAGAAGAATTCGCAACCATCCATTTGGAATATAGGCTTACGAGGAATACTGAGCTATTTCTTGCTTTTTGTAATTGTGCTTCGTATATTATCTCTAATTTTTTTGGGAGTACCAGACAAACCACAGAAAACTATCTATTGGTACATCCTATTTTCTTGGCGTTATTATATCTTATTTTTCTCTTTACTTTCTGCCTATCTTTTGGGTTTAGGTTTGCATGCGGAACTATATAAAAATCTGATCCCTAGTAAGGGGCTTCTACAATATGGGGAAACCTATTATAAAGTTCTCAAACCTCGGTATTTCTGGCCTTTTCCTTTCTTTTTTCGTTACCTTACCCTTCCTCAGCTAGTCATCACCGAAGATGGAAAACAACGAGAGATTTCTTTGTATGAATTACGTAAGAAGTTACAGGATGGAAACGACAATTTTAAATATATTTTGTTACAGGCGAATGCTGGCTTTGGGAAAACATCTTTTCTTATTTATTTCTATTTGAATTATCTTAGTATCCCATACCCATCTCTGAATCATTCTTTCTTACGAAACTTGGCTTCTACTTTTTTTGTTTGGCTGCAAAGCATATTATTTTTTTTGGAAAAATACAAACATACTCTAAGTACATCCAATAAAATTGCTTACTTACGCTTAGACAAATTCAAACAGGAATCGATGAAAGATTTTTCTACTTTCAAAAAAGCTCTAGAGGAAAAAGTAAATGCTTTTAACAATAAACTAGTATTTCTCGATGCTCTCGATGAAGCCCATGTCTTCTATAGGTCTGACTCCATGAGTGTGCAAGAAAAGTTAATCGCGATATTAGAAGTTCTACGTTCAACGCAATGTATCATCAGTATGCGTAGCCAATTTTTCCAAGAGGAAATTGCTAAAATAAAGGACTCTGCTTTACCAGATGGGAATGGAAATGACTTTGCTTTAACCCGGCTTAGCATCGAAGCCTTTAGTGATTCTCAGATCAATTCTTATTTGCGTAAGAAGTTTTTTCCTCGCTTTTGGCTAGTTTCACAGGCTAGGGAGGTTGTTTTTGCAGCAAAAACCAAGACTAAGGAGCTTTTCAACCGTCCGTTTCTCTTACACTTTATAGAGGAATTCTTAACTCCTTGGTATGTCTTTAACCAGAGATTCTTACTACAGGTTGCTTATGATAAAATAGAAATTCCTAGTGAGTTAGCTAAGAACATCGAGCAAAATGGTAGTAGTTATTTCTATGATCGTAAAAACGCCATTGCAGCCTTACAAAAGATGTCTGGTGGTGCTGAGAAACTAAGTGAGACAGAAGCAGAAAATTTACTACAGTACAGTGAGAAGGATTACAGCAGTCTAGTTTTTATTTATGAGCAGTTGGTAGACAAATGGCTGCAACGAGAAGCTGGGAAAATTAAGCCGAAACCTAAGAACATGACAGGAGAAAGTTTAGATTGTAAGGTACAATTGTTCCAGTTGCACAAAGAAATAGCACGGATGATGTATCCAAATCCTAACTACATTGCTGGTGTGTATGTCCAGAGAAAGGTGA
>JBCCIA010000039.1:0-22566 GCA_039028475.1 Spirochaetota bacterium
CAAATAAGGCATGGTAAATAAAAATATCTCACCAGATTTCACCTGTAAAAGATAATCGCTTTTCTGGTGTTGTATTGGATTACCTTTAAATGGGGAAGGCTCATTTTCTAAAGTAAAATAAATCGTATAGGGAAAATTTGTAATTCCTGCCAATGGAATAAAAACTCCATTTGCAACTGCCACGTCTGCACTACCATTGGTTGTAAATTCCGTTAATAGATCATCGGGTAGATCGTATTGCGATTTGAAATCTGTAAGGACTCCAGGATCTGCAAGAATAAAATAATCCATTAAATCATTGAGGCATTCCGAAAATTTAACCATCGTACTGTTCCCTCTACATAGAATAGAAATTGCTGCTTTCTGCAAAGTGTCAAGTGGAATCTGAGCAGTTTGTTTAGCGCGATAGGAGATTACACAAAACACTTGACGAGAAATTATTTATAGAACGTTGTTACGAATGAATGGAGACAAATGATTGCGATTTGTAAATAAGAAGTTTGTTGAACGGGCCGCAATGCTCTTCCTTCTTTGCACTAGCCTACAATCTTGCATGTCTATAGTGGCGATGCACATTTTGGCACCAAATGTGAGAAGTGGAATTTTAGCATTGAAACAAGATTTAGCAGCATGCTCTGCGGCTGACCTTGCATCGTATGTGTTACAAAAAGAGAAAGAAGACAGTATGGAGGTTGCAGAAATAATATTGATGATTGGGGTTTGGACAGACTTATTTTTACCTGTTTGGGTGGTTTTAGTAAAAGTTATTTCTCTGCTTAAAAACTTCATTTGCAAATCAGCAGAAAAAACATTTAAGTCATTTCCGCTGGTACTACTTCTCTCCTTTGGGTATGCATTTTTCTCTGCATTTGGACTTGTGACTCTAGATATAAAGTCAAAGGATAGGGAACGTATCTACCTAAGATATAAAAAACCTACGATCAATTACCAACATTTAAATTGGCTAAAGGCGGATGGTGCCGCATGCAAGCAAGAAAAAGATGCGATTGTGATCAATTATTGGCAAACTCCTGTATTGCAAGATACGTCTCTACCAATCTCTCAAGCAAAGTTAAAGGATTTGTGCCGAGCAAATGTTGCAAAAGAATTGCCACCATTCGTCAAATACTATTCCCAATTATTCACCGGCTCTGTTGAACACGCTGTAGTGTATATAAGGTCTAAACCTTGGTTAACTGTAACAAAAAAGACAGAACTTAGTAAAGAAGATCTAGAGGATTCTTGCCGAGTCAAAGTAGTATTGCAAGGAATAGGAACAGAAAGTAAGAATAAAGTTATAATGATTGATGGCCTCACTCCAGAGATGCCCTCCCCTGATGCGGAAAGCTTACAAAAGCAGAATTTACCATAAATCTCGTTTATCAGGGAATGGTCTACGATTTAGGTATTTCCACGATACCGGCTCCGTATTTGGGTTTTAAACATAACGCAAACTTTCTTCTCTGCTCAATAAAATAGTTCTTGTTCGCAGAATTCTTTAAGAAACAATTTCCTGGTATGAGTCTTTTTCTGCAAAACTCTATTGCATTTCTCTTAGGGAAACATATCAGTAAGGACCTGCCTAAAAGGGAAGAGAGAGCCTTTACGGCTGCTGCGATGGTACAGATCTTATCTTTCTCGATAACCTCATTTATGGAACTGATAAGCCTCGCCAACTACCAGGGGCAATCTTTGGCATTTGTCCATTGGGTAGACGCAGAGTTGCTCTTGGAGATGTTTATCGCTTGGTTGTTACTACGAAATGGCTGGCATATGTCTGCGAAAGTTTTGACTTGTATTAGTATTTATATTCATATCCTTTGGATTGGTTTTGCTTTACCCAATAGCCAAATACATTTTTTCTTATCAGGTGCCTCCTTAATCCCATTGATTCTTTTTCTGAGGCGCAATCGTATATTGCGTATTTTCTTTGTATTCTTACCAATTGTTTTGCTCTGCTGGCACCAATACTATTTCCGCGTTTTGGAAGGGGATGCGATATTGGAGAACTTACAATTCACCTTGAAGGCTGCTGAGTCAATGCCCTCACTCATTTTGAGTCAACTATTGTTTTTGGGATTGGTCTACCATTTCATCCATGTCGCAGATAGAGCAGAAGATAAACTATCGCAGGCATATGAAAAGTCAGAAAATCTATTGCTAAATATACTCCCCAAACCAGTTGCGTTAGAACTGAAAGAAACCGGACGTACCAAACCAGTATCATTCGCATCAGCAAGTGTTTGTTTCACTGACTTTGTTGGCTTTACTAAAATTGCGGAAAAGGCAACTCCCGATGAACTCGTGAGAGAATTGGATTTTTGTTTTTCCCAGTTCGACAAGATTTTGCAAAAATACAATTTAGAAAAACTGAAAACAATTGGTGATGGTTTTATGTTTGCTGGTGGTATTCCGGTTGCCAATGAAACCCATGCTAAGGACTGCGTTTTTGCTGCGTTAGACATTGTGGCATTTATGCATAGGCTCAAAGAGAAAAGGATGGAACAAGGTTTACCCTTCTGGGAGATTCGTCTGGGCATACACTCCGGGCCTGTGATAGCCGGTGTGATTGGAGAAAAAAAGTTTGCCTACGATGTATGGGGAGATACCGTGAACACGGCGAGTCGTTGTGAGTCTTCCGGTATGGCGAATCGTGTGAATATCTCTGCTGCGACCTATGAGTTGGTGCGGGATACATTCAGCTGCGAATACCGGGGAGAAATCCAAGCCAAGAATAAGGGGAATTTCGCGATGTACTTTGTAAATGGGGGGAAGGATGAGTAAGCAAAAGATCATTATATTCTGGTTCCGACGTGACCTTCGTTTGCAGGACAATACAGGTTTGTTTTTGGCACAGCAGCAGGGTTTCCCGGTTTTACCGCTGTTTATCTTTGATATACGCATTCTCAAAGGCTTACCCAAAGACGATGCCCGTGTCGGATTTATCTACCAGAACTTGCAGTCGATCCACAAAGAGTTGCAAAAGCATTCCAGCTCTCTATTGGTTCGTCATGGAAACCCGACTTTAATTTGGCAGGAGTTATTGCAGAAATACCAGATTGAAGCTGTATACTGCAACGAAGACTACGAACCCTATGCGATGGAACGTGACAATAAGATCAGTCGTTTGTTAGAAAAGCAGGGCGTACGTTGGCAAGCCAGCAAAGACCAAGTAATTTTTGCCAAGGATGAGATTCTATCAGGGCAGGGGACACCGTATACTGTGTATACTCCCTATAAGAATAAGTGGTTGCAGGTATTTTACAACAGCAAATTGCAACATAGTGATTCTGCCAACTTCTTACAATACCACCGTTGTCGCATTGCGTTTCCATCTCTAAAAGATATTGGTTTCCAGTCTTCAGAAATTACAGTTCCGAAATATGACTTATCCTGTGTACCTAAATATGCTGAGTTGCGTGACTTCCCAGCAATGGATGCAACCAGCTATCTGGGAACATATCTTCGTTTTGGAACCTTGAGCATTCGTGAACTGATCCATTCCGTAAAAGAAAAGTCGGATGTATTTTTGAGTGAATTGGTATGGCGTGAGTTCTTTATGCAGATCCTTTTTCACTTTCCCCATGTCGTTAAGAATAACTTCCGAGCAAAATACGATACTGTGGCATGGCGGAATAACAAAAAAGAGTTTTCCCTTTGGTGCCAAGGCAAAACTGGCTATCCGATCGTCGATGCAGGGATGCGGCAGCTGAACCAAAGCGGCTATATGCACAACCGTGTCCGTATGATTGTTGCTGCTTTCTTGTGCAAACACCTGCTAATCGATTGGCGTTGGGGGGAAAAATACTTTGCCGAGAAATTACTCGACTACGAACTTGCTTCGAACAATGGCAACTGGCAGTGGGCTGCGGGTACCGGTTGTGACGCGGCTCCGTACTTTCGTGTGTTCAACCCGTGGACACAGCAACAGAAGTTTGACAAAGACTTGCAGTACATCCGTAAATGGTTACCTGAGTTTGAAACCAAGGAATACCCAACTCCGATGGTGGAACACAGCTTTGCACGAGAAAGGGCTTTAGATACGTACAAGAAGGGCTTGGGGTAAAAATAAAATGTTACTCGGTGAAAAAACAAAAGATCTAAGCGGATATATTCTAATTGCTTATAAAAAGATACGCCCTGTTGTCAATATTGAGCTGTTGAATTATATATCCGAGAATCGTTTAGATACAGACATTGAGTTTTATAAGAGTTTGCTGCCAGATAAGATATATGACAAAGAGTTGGATTTTAATCGTATCCAGAGAATCCGTAAAATTGCTCCTCATTATATCAAATACTCTACTTACTATACTTTAGAACGATATGGTATCGAAACTCTGTTGAAACATGCGATTGTAGAACGAAACTCAGATAATCTACGGTATTTTGATTACGTGTTTTTATGGGAGTCAGAAAACTTAGTGACTGAATACAAGGGGTTTTGCTTCGACCTACAAAAATTAGATTCTCCTAAAATGAACTTACCTTGCTATTGCCGACTCAGTAGCTTCCAAGCATTAATGCAAGAATACGAAGAGTATGGTGAATTGTTAGTAAGCCCTCCTTCTTCTTTACTATAACAGTAGCTTTAAATCTCATGCGACATAAGGTTGTAAAAAAGGATAAAAAATTTACGAAATAATTATTTTCACTAAATGAGAAAAAATCCTGGATTTTCTGGAGATACTGTTTATACTATGCATACAATATCGGAGAGGCATATGAGCATAGTTGACGACGAAAAAATAACCATCAATGATGATATCGAGATCAATACTTCTACAGAGTTTGCAGAAGAAGAGGGGCAGGATACGATCATTGAAGGCTTTGACCCTGATAAAGTTTTAGAGCTAATTGACATTGCAGCTGAGCGGGCACTGAAAGGTTCTAGGGATACCATTGACTTTCCTCTTCCTGACGAAGCTGGTTTTCCAGAAAACGATGCCAGTGAACTGATTGACAAAACTTCAGAAGAAATTCTCGAAAAAGAACAAGCCGAATACTTACAAAGTGAAGTTATGCGCCGCTTTGAACGTATCAAAAAGATGGACGAAGACGACTTCAACATGTTTGAATTTGCTGTGCAATGCCATAAGATTGTCCAGGAATACAAACGACTCGCTAAGCTCAAAGACTGGTCAGAAATCCTACATATCCTTTCTGATGAAGGCTATCTATAGGATTTTATTTCTCACAACACATTAGATCCACCAGGGAATAGGGTTTCGCCCTTCTCTGGTTTCTTACTTTGCCTCTTGCAGGCGACGGTTCCACTTTTCTAAATTGCTAAACTTCCAGATTGTATTGCGCAACAAGCCATAGGCAAACTCTGGGTATTCTCCCAACAATTCCAAAAAGTTATCACGGTTGATCTTCGCCACAGTAGAGCGATCGAAGCTTAACGCGGAGTGGTAGCGTGGGTAATCGGCGATTAAGGAAACTTCGCCAAAGAAATCTCCATCGGTTAGGTAAGTTAGGTGAGCGTTGCGTTTGTTGTACTCTTTGCAGAGAGCGATGCGTCCGTCGAGTACTAGGTAGAAGTCGCCTTTCGCAGCTTGGCTGTCCTTGTAAACAAAGTCGCCCATTTTGTAGGTTTTGATCGATAAATTGTCTATGTAATCAAATAAGCTCTTATTGCGGAGCGTAGTGAATTCATAGCGCTCTGCCAGATTTCTTTCCTTCTCAGGTAGTTTTTGTACGAGGGAGTAGAGGAGGACTTCGGAGCGGTAGAGACGGGCGATCCCCGCTTTGAGAATGGAGAAGATAAATTCAGGTTTTTCCATAGCCTTTTGGATGAGGCTATCTGCGTTGAGTTCTAAAATGCGAGCTTTCACAGATTCTACAGAAACTGTCGTTTCACGTGCCGCATTGTTGATGAGTCCCAGTTCGCCAAAAAACTCTCCTTGTTGGTAGATAGTTGACTTTTTGGCTTTCTTGCTCGTTTTGCCTAGGCAACTGCCTTCCAAAATAAAGTAGATACTATTTTGGTTGCTATCCCCTTTTTGGTAGATCGCATCGCCTTGGGCGTAGGTATGGGTATCGTTATAAGTTTCTTGGCTGGTTTGGCTGCTGATTTGCTTCGACGCAAGGTAGCGGATAGCCTTTTTGCTGGTGTTGAGTTTCCAAATGACAAACTGCAACTGGTTGGTAAAGAAAGAGGGAGAGATGCGGATGATTTCAAAAAACGCCGCCTCATCAATGGGAATTACTTTTGCAGGGCCTTCTGTAACTGTGACGGTATGGCCAATCTTACGCCCACCGATGAGTTGGGTTTCGCCAAAAAAATGGTTGTCTTGGAAGGTTAAGGTCAGTTTGTTTTCGATATTGTACTGCTTCTCCAAACGGAATTTGCCGCTGTGGAGGAAATACATAATCGCCTTGGAGTCGTCTTCTTCGGTATGAACACATTCATCGGTTGCAAATTCTAACGAGGGTAGGGTTTCCAGGTAACGCAACATCTCCTTGCTAGGTAGCTTGATTTTTGGTTGGTGGATAGTCTCTAAAAGATCCAACTTCATTTTGGGAGCCTGTGAAATTTGCTCTGAGAGGAAGGATTCCAAATTCAGCAGACGGGCAGAAATGGCTCGAAATACCGAGTAGGCAAACTTGGGTGAATCTGTGAGTTGTTGTTTTAGGTTGCGTTTGTCCAAGAGTAAAGCTTTCAGTTTGCTGGAAGTCACAATTACTTTGGAATTCCGCGGCTTGGTGGAAATAAGGGCGGATTCGCCAAAAAAGTCTCCTGCTTTTAAGAAATGTGATTCTTCCCGTCCATTTTTGATAACGGTGAAGATCCGACATTCCCCCTCTAAGATAAAATACATTTTACCATCAGATGGTTCGCCGATTGTGAAAATAGTCTCATCTTTTTGGAAGCGTTTGGTTTGGGCCTGGGTGGAGATTTTCTGAGATGAGAGCATTTTAACCATTCAAATTCCTCGATTGTGGATGTGTCTAGAACATTTATATTGGCAATAGCCGGCAAAAACAATGATTTTTTTTGCTTTATAAAAAAATTTCCTAAGAATATTTGCAGGGAAGCATAGTTCTGAAGAAAAGGGAAAATTTGCGAAAAAGTTTATTGGAAATCTTGTAACCTATCGGATTGGTAGATTTTACTCCCTGGATTTGGCGTCTGGGCATAGTGCAACATCGCTTTGGCAACAGTTTCTCCTGCAATTGGTTTGTATTTTTTCAGACCACCGATGAAAATAGGGCTGATGAGACCGGAGAGAAAAGAACCCATTTCTTCTCCAAACCTGGTTTCTTCACGCTTGCCCAATAAGAGAGAGGGTTGGAAGATATGCAAAGAAGAAAGTTTTAGTTCATGTAATGCTGCTTCTATTTCGCCTTTTACCTGTAGATAAAAAACTCCAGAAGAACTATCAGCTCCTAAAGAAGAGACTACACTGAAACTAGTGGCATTGATTTCTTTGGCAAAACGGCCTAGGTTTAGCACATAGTCAAAATCTACTTTACGAAACTTCTCTTGCGAACCAGCCTTGGCAATGGTTGTTCCTAGACAGCAATATACGTCAATATTTGCACTAGGTAATTCTAAGGATAGTGCCCTTTCAAAATCAATGATCTGTTCTTGTAGCTTGCTGTGTTTTGTGCCGGTGGAACGGCGGGAAAGAGAATAGACATGTGCGTATACGGGGCTTGCTAAGAGAAGGGATAAACAGTGGCTGCCAATAAGACCTGTGCTACCTGCGAGTAGAGCGGTTTTTGCTTCCATACCTTGTTTTTGGGGTCTGGTGGCGCTTGGTCAACTGGAAAAACAGGCCATTTTCCGCAGTTACTGAGTTTTTGCACCGTAATTAGCAAAAAAATGTAAAAAAAAATAAGAATTTACTTAAAAATAGTTGACATATACATATTTTAACTACCACCCTGTGTGGTATGAAGGAACTTACACAAAAACAAGAGTTAGTCTTGAAGTTTATCACCAAAATCATCAAAGATAGGGGATACCCTCCTACCATTCGTGAGATTGGCGATGAGTTTGGGATTACAGCCAAAGGTGCTTATGATCACTTAAAGGCAATTGAGAAGAAAGGGTACATCAAAACATCCAAAAACCAATCCAGAGCGATCGAGTTGGTGCGGCACAGCGCGGAGGAGAGCCTCCCGGTACGTGCAAATAGTATCCCGGTAGTGGGTAGAGTGGCAGCTGGTGCACCTATTTTGGCAGAGGAAAACATCGAAGATTACATCCCTATTCCAGATAGCCTGGTCAAAAAGGGTACCATGTATGCTTTGCGTGTTGTCGGTGAATCGATGATCGATGAGGGCATCCAAGACGGAGACCTTGCTATTATCCAGAAGAAAGAAGTCGCAAGAAGTGGTGATATTGTTGTCGCAATGATTGAAAACGAAGCAACTCTTAAATATTATTACAAAGAGTCCGATCACGTTCGCCTAGAGCCGCGTAACAAGAGTTTTAAACCAATTAAGACTAAAAAAGCCGCTATTGCCGGCAAATTAGTAGGATTGTATAGAATATACTAATTGACAAACATCGCATTTGATAAGGCATTAGGATATAATGAAGTGGATTTTCCGACTATGTATCCTTTTGCTTATCTCTTGCGCCCCTAAGAAGGATTCAGTATCCAATATTGAATTGCGGCGACTCTTAGAAAGAGTTGCAGTAACAAGGGTTTCGCATCGATTGAGCCGTAAAGTTGGCGCACCTCTGAAAACAGATAGAGAAATTTTCTTAGAGGCTTGCAAGGTTTTTCGCTTAAGCCCAGAGTTAGCCCTAGAGAAAATTCAGAAAAAAAATCCAAAACTATACTCTCGTTTGAAGGGGGAAGAATGAAGCATAAGGAAAGGCTCTTCTGGGTGTTTCTGACCGTTTTTTTATTGGCCTGTGCCGTCCATCCCGTTGCAAAGGTGAAAGCTATCTCACGCAATGCAGAAAGATACCTGCATATTTTCCATGAAGTGGCTGCTTTTATCCAAGCTGACTATGTGGAATCAGTGGATGACAGAAAGTTATTCGTAGGTGCAATCCGTGGTTTGTTATCCAGTTTGGGGGATCCCCATACACGTTTTTTGGACCAAGACGAGTTCCAAGAGCATAAAGATGAAACAAGAGGTACCTTTGGTGGAATTGGAGTGGAGGTTACCTACCGCCAAGGCAGTATTTTGGTGATATCACCTATTGACGATACGCCTGCCATGCGAGCAGGACTTTTGCCACAGGATAGGATCATAGAAATTGACGGCAAAAAAACCAAGACTATGAACATCACCGACGCTGTTCGTATTATGCGTGGAAAAATTGGTACTCGCGTACGGATCAAAGTCTTGCGCAAAGGTGTTCCTGAGCTGATTCCCTTCTCCCTAGAGCGGGAGTTGGTACGTATCAATTATATTAAATCTAAATTCCTAGAAAAAGAAAAGCTAGGCTATATCCGCCTCTCGCAATTTATGGGTCTCAAGACCACCGCGAAAGATTTTAAAAAGAGAGTGGATGCCTTTTTGAAGAAGGGTGCCAAAGGACTTATTGTAGACCTACGGATGAATCCTGGTGGTTTGTTGAATATGGCAAACGAACTTTCCGATTACTTTTTGCCGGCAGGTAAGGTAATAGTTTCTGTAAAGGGCAGGGGAGGAGAGTTGATCCGTGCTTTTAAAGCCAAAGAGTCCCATCCCCAGGTGGAGAATATCCCAATGGTCGTTTTGATCGATAAGGGTTCTGCGAGTGCTTCCGAGATTTTTGCGGGTGCGATGAAAGACCATAAGCGAGCTAAGATTTTGGGAGTCACCTCGTTTGGCAAAGGTTCTGTGCAGAATATTTATTCTTTACCCTACAATACAGGTTTGGCTTTGACTATCCAAAAATACTATATGCCAAGTGGGATTTCTATCCATAAAAAGGGAGTCTTACCAGACATCGTTGTCCAGCCTTTGAAACCCTCTGATTTGGAAAGAGTCTATCTTTTGCGTATGAATAAGGCCAAGTTTATCGAAACATTTGTCCAGAAGCACCCAGGTGGTTATTCGGATAAAAATATCCGCCTATTTTTACAAGAAGTAAGAAAACAAAAGTACAATGTTTCTGAGAAAATAGCTAAGCTCTTTTTAAAACGTGAATACTCTTTGGGGAGAAAGCAACCCGCCTTTGATCTAGAGTTTGATGTACAGTTGCAAAAAGCGGTGCAAATTTTACAATAACTCGTTATGATTGGTGTTGGTATTGAGTCCACATGCGATGAAACTTCTATCGGAATCACTCGTGAGGGAGATACCCTTCTCAGCCTAAAACTGTACAGCCAAATAGAGTTGCACAAAAAATACCGTGGTGTAGTCCCTGAAATTGCCTCCAGAGCTCATCTAGAGAAGATCAATCTTTTGTTAGAAGAAGCTATTCAGGAAGCAGGGGTTGGTTTTGCTGATTTGGCCTATGTTTCCGTTTCTGCCTATCCAGGCTTGATGGGTGCTCTTATCATAGGGGCGCAAATGGCGCGGTGTCTCGCAATGGCTTTAGGCATTCCTGTTGTACCTGTTGATCATTTGGAAGCCCATATGGCTGCGATCCGTCTCGAAGGGCAGAGGCCAGAGTTCCCGTATTTGGGAGTATTGCTTTCTGGTGGCAATTCAGCCGTATATATTGTGCATGGTTTTGGCAAAATGGAAGTGGTGGGAGATACTATGGACGATGCCTTGGGAGAGGCGTTTGATAAGGTCGCAGCTCTCTTGGATCTAAGCTACCCAGGAGGCCCACCTGTTGAAGAACAGGCTAAGCAATACCTACCCGCGAGCGATGAAAAACAGCTTTTTCCCGAATTATTGCGCGATTTGCCACGTAACGAGGTCAAGTTTTCCTACAGTGGCCTAAAGACTAGTGTACTATATTATACAAAAAAGAATGACATCTCCGCAAAGCAGATTCCTAAGATCTGTTACCATTTCCAGAATACCGCTTTCCAGCTTGTCGAAAAAAACCTCAAAAGGGCAGTTGCCATTACGGGAGTGAAACGTATTGTGGCAGCAGGTGGTGTTTTGGCTAACCAAACCCTACGAGATCGGCTACATGATTTTTCCTTGCAAAAAGGGTGGGATTTATTCACACCTATAAAAAGAATATTGTGTACAGATAATGGGGCAATGGTAGCTTGTTTAGGGTATCATTTACTACAGCTAGGTAAGTCAGCAAGTCTGGACTTTCGCGTTAGCCCTTCCAGACAGGTGGAATGCTCATGAAAATAAAAAGGTTAAATTGGGTTCCAAATGCACTTTCTTTAGGGAATTTGACATTTGGATTTGTGTCGATGTTGGTTTCAGCCGAAGCAGCACAGCAAGGAAATGATTCGGCAAAGTTTATTCTGGCTGGCATTTTTATCTTGATTGCGGCGGTGTTTGATGGATTTGACGGGATTGTCGCTAGGGCATTGGATGCAACGAGTGACTTGGGTGCCGAATTGGATACATTGGCAGATCTAACTACCTTTGGTATCGCTCCTGGCGTCTTGATGTATGAGATGCTCCTCTACCAATACAAGTACAGCATCCCTGGTTTTGAACAACAATTTCCGTATGGAATGATGCTCGCTGCTGTTTTTCCTATCTGTGCCGCCTACCGTTTGGCTCGCTTTTCGGTAGACCATGACCCAGGCTCTTTTACAGGGCTTCCATCACCAATTGCGGGAGTTTTAGTCGCTCTTTTTCCCATTGCTTTCCACCAAATACACATTACACCCTACCTTGTGATGCCGGCTTTTGTTTGCATTGCTCTGCTTATGGTGTCTACGATTCGCTATTCCAAGCCGCAAGTGGCTATGCGTGGCAGGTTTAGTAGGGGGAAGATCATCATGCTATTTGTTGGTCTTGCCATAGTATTCTACCTGAGCGGTCTGAAACGTGTACCTTTGGTTTTGTATGGAATTATAGCCTTTTATGTATTTTCTGGAATCGTTAGTTTTGTCATCCACATGATCCAAGAGTTTGGCCAGGAGCGCAACGGATGAAAAATCGTTATATCGTTACAGGTGGAGCAGGTCTAATTGGTTCCAATCTAGTAGCCGAATTAAACGCCAATGGAGAAGAAGATATTTTGATCGTCGATCACTTAGGCAGTAGCGAAAAATGGAAAAACCTGGTTCGTTTGCGTTATAGTGACTACATTGAAAAAGATGAGTTTTTACATCTACTAGATGATGGAATCCTAACGGGGATAACACATATTTTACATATGGGAGCCTGTTCTAGTACTACAGAAAGCGATGCCAGCTACTTAATTCAAAACAATTACCAATATACCAAACTCCTTGCCGAAAAAAGTTTGCAACATAAAATTCGTTTTCTCTATGCTTCGAGTGCTGCTACCTATGGTGATGGTAGCAAGGGTTACGATGATGAGTGCGAATTGACAGAGCTTTCTTCTCTCGATATGTACGCCTATTCTAAACATTTATTTGACCTATACGCGCAAAAAACAGGTCTATTAGATAAGATCGTTGGCTTGAAATATTTCAATATCTTTGGTTTTGGCGAGTTTCATAAGGGCGGCATGCAAAGTATGGTACTCAAGGGCTATGATCAGATTTACCGAGAGAAAAAGCTAAAATTATTCCGCTCTGATAGGCCAGATTACCAAGACGGAGAACAGAAAAGAGACTTTTTCTATGTCAAAGACGCTGCTAAGGTAACCCTGCATCTATTGTTTGGCAATTATTATGGTCTATACAATGTAGGGCGCGGACAAGCGGAAACTTGGAATGAATTGGCAGAGTCCCTTTTTAATGCAATGCGAGTTTCGCCAAATATCCAATACATCGATATGCCGGAGCATTTGCAGGGAAAATACCAATACTATACCTGTGCAAAAGTGGATAAATTGGCCAGTACTGGATATATGGGTAGCATTACCAGTCTTCCAGACGCGATTGCGGATTATGTGAAACTATTGGAAGAGTCTGGGTACATACCGGAAAATTCCTAAATTAATAAGGCTCTCCCGTATCTCTATAAAGAGAGCAAAAATGGAACTTATGAAGGAAGGTGATCATGAAGTTTACGAAAAGCATATTTGTATTATTTTTAGGAATATTGCTCGTATATTCCTGTAAGTCAACACCGAAGAAAGTTGATAAAGAATATATCATAGTAGTCGCAGAGGGCCAAGACCGTGATGATGCCATTTTGGAATCTAAAAAGAAGATGCTAGACCAAGGCAAGGGCTTTGTTCTTGTCCAAGGTGAATCGGCGATGATCGATGGAGAATCCCTCTATAAAGAGGTACGAGAGCACACAGATGGTTATGTCTATGACTACCAAATTTTGAAAGAATGGCCGAATGGTGGCACCGGCGGGATGCATAAGCTCAAAGCTAAGGGTAAGCTCAATAAAAGTTTTATCGAAGATGTTGTCAAAGACACCCTCAAAACGGTTGGTAGCCCACGTTTTATGGTTTTGATCAAAGAAGATTTTTTTGGACGCGACCGGGATGCTGGAGATTCTCTGACGGAAAAACAAATTGCAGAACAGTTTGAAAGGTTTCACTTTTTGGATCGTAAAATGTTACAGAAACGTCTCGCCAAAGAAAGTGGCGACATCATTGGTGCTTATGACGACCCCAGTGCAGCAGAACGTGCTCTAAGAGTGGCTGCAGAATTATCGGCAGACTTCCTTTTGGTAGGGAAAACCAAGCTAGTCAAAGGTGGAGAAGTCATGGGAAGTGGTATGTACTCTATTCACTCAACTGTCGAATACAAAGTCATAGGAGTGGCCACTGCACAGATCGTTGCCGCAAGTGTCACCAGTGGAACCTACCCGCACATCAACCGAGAGGTAGGAGCGCAAAAGTCGATTGGCAAAGCTATTCTTAGGTCGCAAAAAAAGACCATACCGCAGATTGTTAAGAAATGGTCGCAAGGACGTACCATACGCCTTGTCATCGAAGGCATTGACTATGATACCTATCTAGATCAAGACATTCCTGCTATACTGAGCCGTATCCGGGGTGTCAGTAACCTAACGGAACGAAAAACAGGTGATGATGGTGGTAATATTGTCATAGAGCTAAAAGCTTTAATGGACGGAACTCGGCTATACCGCCGTATGCGCCAGAAAAAAAGTAAATTGGGCATCAACTTCACCAAAAAAGAACTACGCGGTGGGATCGTGCATATAGTTGTACGCTAGACTTTGCAAAATCCGTACAACCTAGGGAAAGTGATTTCCTAAAAAAGGTTTTACGGATTTTTTGTCTAGAAAGGGATTTTTGGGGGGATAGAGCAATTAGTTTTACGATGATAGCAAAAAAATACAAATGGCTTTTGTTGGCTTGGGTAGGCCTATGCATGCTTGCCTGTAGGACATTGGAAATACCTATAAATATTACTGCTAAGCCACCAGAAGAGTTTCCTAAGACAGAAGGGGAACCTAGCAAAAAAGCCATCTTACAAATCGAGACCGGAATGCACAATTCGGAAATCGCCAAGGTAGCTATCGATGAAAACTCAAATTTCTTGGTAACTGGTGCGAAAGACAAAACGGTTCGTATATGGAATTTGCAAAATGGCGAACTGATCAATATTCTCCGTCCTCCGGTTGGCAAAAATAGAGAAGGCGAGATCTACGCCGTAGCCCTTTCTCCAGATGGCAGGTATATTGCCTGTGGTGGTTGGACAGGAGACGAATGGGACCATACCTTTAGTATTTATATTTTTGAACGCGAAAGTGCAAAGATGGTTGGACTCATTGCCGGCATTCCTGCTGCGGTAAACCACCTAACATTTTCATCCAATGGCGAATACCTTGCAGCTTCCCTCGCCCAAGGTTCAGGAATGCGTGTATACCAGATGGATCAAAAGGGTAGTTATTCACTAGTAGCGATGGACAAGGATTATGCAAGCGATAGCTATTGGTTAGATTTTGACAAAACAAACCGTATCGTTACCACTTCTTACGATGGCTTTATCCGTCTCTACGATAGTAGCTTCCGTCTCGTACAGAAATCACCTGGAAAAAGTGGCAAAAAGCCCAATGCAGTACATTTTTCTCCCAATGGGGAACAAATAGCGGTAGCGTATAATGATGCTGATAAAATCGATTTGTTTTCCGGTGAGAAAGGCCTCTTCTTTAAATCCTATCTAGCCTATGAAAGTAGTTATGGTGGCAAAGACATCAAGAAAGGAATGCTTCGCTTGGTGAATTTTTCGCAAGATGGTAAGTTTCTCTTTGCCGGTGGGTCCTTGGTAGCAAAAGACAAGAGTTTCGTCCGTCGTTGGAAGGTCAGCGATGGAGGAGAAAATGCCCAGGACTATCCTAGCAAAATGCCACGTTTGAACGACATCATTCCGCTACCTTCGCAAGGCCTTCTGACAATTGGTAGCTCTCCAGCGTTTGAACTTATCACCTCTGAAAAGAAGACTGTCTTTTTTCGCCAATCTCCGGTTTACGAATTCTCTACCCTTGACAACCAATTCTATACAGATCGCGATGGCAAGGTCGTACGGGTGAAAAAGTCACCAGAGAGTGAAAAATATGTCGAATTTTCTTTGCCAAACCGTAGGTATAAGATCATCCAAAATGACAATCGTAGGTTGCACCGTCCCCTTACAGCTGCTTTTGGTGTGGTCATTAAGGATTGGCAAGGAAAATCTTCTTTTTCCCTAAATAACAAGACTATTACTCTATCACCAGGTGAAGCCATCCAAAGCTATACCATTTCTCCCAATGAAAAGTTGATACTGTTGGGCACAGAAAACTCTCTCTACCTCGTTGATATCACTGGCAAAATCGTTTGGAAGACAATCATTGCAAAAACAGTTTGGAGTGTGCTATTCTCGCAAAACATGAAGAAAGCCCTAGTCACACTGTCAGATGGAACCGTACGTTGGTACAGAGTGAGTGATGGAAAGGAGCTCGTTGCTTTGTTCTTACACACTGACGGAGAGCATTGGTTGTTGTATACCCCTCAAGGTCTGTATGATACAAATGATAAGAATGGTGAAATGCTAGGTTGGACAATCAACCAAGCACGAAAGAATGCAGCTCTCTACCTACCAGGCTATGCTTTAAAATCCTCCTTCCGCCGTCCCGAAATCATCCAAAAATTGATCCTCTCGAACAAAACGGATACAGAGATCTTACAATCCTTGGAAAGCACGCAGCCCGACGTACCAGAGTTTATGTCGGCTCTCTATGAAAGTATTGTCCTACCGGAAGAGAACAAAACCTTAGATAGCGGTAAAACGGCTGTGCCAGTAGCAAAGGTTTTTAGCACCAATCCAGTAGATAGGGAAATCATCATTGCGTATAAAAAATCAGACAAACTTTTCAAACCCTTCGATCGCCTATTTGTATACGACGAAAAAGAACGTATCTACTTAAAAGTCAAATACGCAATGCACAGTATGACCAAGTGTGCCTTAGAACTTGATGAAGCCAATGTTTTCAATAAGGTGAAGTTGAACAGTACCGTTTATCTAGAATCTTCTTTGTAATGTAATTATATGACGAAACCTATAGAACAAGAAACCTATCGAAGAAAGACCTTTGCCATTATCGCCCACCCGGACGCAGGAAAGACAACCTTAACAGAAAAACTCTTACTGTATGGAGGAGCCATCCAAATGGCGGGAGCTGTTAAGGCGCGGAAGGAACGTCGATCTGCTACATCGGATTGGATGTCCATGGAAAAGGAGAGAGGTATCTCTATTACCTCTGCTGCCCTGCAATTTGAATACAAAGATTATGTCCTCAACTTACTCGATACACCAGGACACGAAGACTTCTCGGAAGATACCTACCGAACCCTCATCGCTGCTGATGTAGCCGTTATGGTGTTAGACGCTGCGAAAGGTGTAGAGCCACAAACTAGAAAGCTCTTCAAAGTTTGTCGTGATCGTGGCATCCCCATTATGACTTTTGTCAACAAATTGGATCGCCCCGCAAAGGACTTATTTGCCCTCCTCGATGAAATAGAAGAAATCTTGGGCATTACCGCCGTTCCACTGGTGTGGCCCATTGGAACGGGAATCGACTTTAGTGGTGTTTACGATAGACAAAACAAGCAGGTGCACCTGTATGAAAAAACTCCTGGAGGAGCTTTCCAAGCACCATTTGGTGTATCCTCTGCCGAAGACGCTAGTCTACAGGAAAAAGTAGACGCAGAAGTTCTGGAGAAGTTTCTCGAAGAGATCGAATTGCTAGACGGTGGAGTGCACCCTTTTGAACAAGAGGTATTTGAGCAAGGTTTGATGACCCCTGTCTTCTATGGCTCTGCTGTGAATAATTTTGGCATCCAGTTGTTCCTGGACCAATTCTTACAATTGGCTCCACCACCTGTCCATGTGCCTGTGGAGAGTGAAGAACCCCTCAATCCTGTAGATTCTCCTTTTAGTTGTTTTGTCTTCAAAGTGCAGGCGAATATGAACCGGGTACACCGCGACAGAATCGCTTTTGTAAGGATCTGTTCTGGTAAGTTTGAAAGGGGTATTTCGGTAAACCACAACCGTTTGGGAAAAGCGGTCAAACTATCCTCCTCCTTCGCCTTTTTTGGGCAAGACCGCAATACCATAGACGAAGCCTATCCAGGAGATATCATTGGTCTTATCAACCCAGGGACGTTTCGCATAGGGGACATTCTTTCCAGTGGACCAGCTCCAGCGCTCAAGCCCTTACCTGTATTTGCGCCGGAACTCTTTGCGACTATTTCTGCTCCTGAAAGTACCACCTTAAAGGGCTTTAAGAAGGGTATCCAGCAACTCTCGGAAGAAGGGGTTTTGTATGTATTCTCTTCTCGTATGATCGGCAGCGGCAATCCCATCCTAGGAGCTTTGGGACAATTGCAGTTCGAGGTTTTCCAACGCCGTTTGCAAGATGAATACAATGTACAAACAAATATCACCCGTCTGCCCTATACAGCATCGCGTTGGATCCTACCAGAGGATGAAGAGAAAATTCCTAGCCTGATCAATAAGGTTATCGATTCGGAGGGACGAACCGCATTACTTTTTGAGTCCGAGTGGGATATGAATTACTTTCACAAGAATCATCCTGATGTAAAACTGCTAGAGTCCCCCTTGGGCTAGTCTCGCAAAATGTTAGGGTTTTTTACTTGCTTCTACAATATGGACTAGTATACCTAGTCAAGGGTTGAGACATGAACATATTCTTTGCAGTACTGATTGTACTAGTCGTGTTGTTGTATCTCTACCAGCAAAGAAAACAGGGAGTGTTAGCTGCAAATATGGCAAATGAAGTAAAAGAGAAGTTAGCAAAAGGCGCCTTGGTTGTAGATGTCCGTACCAGTGGGGAATACGCTGAGGGACATTACCAAGATGCAAAAAATATTCCGTTGGATCAGGTAGCTCATCGTCTGAGTGAATTTGGGGATGATAAAAGCAAACCTATTGTTGTGTATTGCTTGTCTGGGGCAAGGAGTGAAAGCGCTAAAAACTTTCTCACGAACCAAGGTTATACCGATGTAACCAATGCAGGTGGTATAGGTGATATGCCTAATTCCTAGGAATGCCAATGATGAAATACTATTTCCAAACCTCCTTTTATCTTGTAATTATTACAATCTTTCTTACCTGTGGCAAAGAGCAAAAGACAACCGAAGACGAAAGAATTGGCGAATCGTTGCAAGCCTTCCAAACGTTCCAAAAAGATTTGCAAACGACTCTGAAAAATGCTGTTGCCAAGGGTGGAGCACACGGAGCTGTTAGTTTGTGTAAGATACAGTCACCACAGATGGAGGCAAAAGTAAGCAAAGGTAGCATCTCTGTGAAACGAGTCGCTCTAAAAATTCGCAATCCTGAACATGCTCCTGATGCTTGGGAGCGTTCTGTACTGTACAAGTGGAAAGCTAAAATTGACCAACGCCAACAAATCACCATTGCTACACTAGAAACACCAGAAGGAAACATGCGTGTGATGCAACCAATCTTCATTAAGAATGGACTCTGCCTACAATGCCATGGCAACCAGCAACAGATCCAACCAGCAACAAAAGAAATCTTGCAGAGACTCTACCCACAAGACACTGCGGTTGGTTATAAAATGAATGAATTGCGTGGTGCTTTCTCTGCTGTTTGGACAAAAAAAGTGGAAGCTGGAAAGAAATAACTCGCTTCCCTGTATGCAAATCCAACATCTCGGTATAGCACTGCGTCAGGACATTTTACAGATCATCCAGCGTTTCCGTAAGGAGACGAACCAACTTACCTTAGATGGCGTGTATCGTATCAACAAACGCTATCCGGTAAAACTTCTTGATATCTATTTTAAGTTACAAGGAACCGGTAAGGTGTTGTGTATTGGAGCTTTTAGTGAAGCTAGTGAATTGGTAGCTGTTTTGCTCGCGCGGGTCGAAGAAAAACCATTCTTGCACGAGGAGAAAGTTATCTACATCGATCTTGCTGTAACGAAGAAAGGCAAAGAGGGAAAAGGTTTTATGACAGGTTTACTAGACTTTGCGGAGAATTGGGCTCAGCAAAAGCAAATCCGTTCATTAGAACTGCGTGCTATTGCGGAAAACCAACCTGCGGTAGAGTTTTGGAAAAAACGTGGTTATGGTGAATTCTATGTTGGTTTCCGCAAAACGGTGTGAATGGTTTTTACAGAGCTTAGCGTTGTTTGCTCATGCTATCTATCTTATCCATTTTCTTTTCTAGCGCTGTGATAGCTTTTTCCAATTCTTGTAAGGATAGATCTGCCTCTGCTGTTGTCGTTCGTGATTTTGCAGTTGCCATCTCGATTGCACCTTTCTCAACCTCCGCATTTTGTTCCGCGACTGCTTGTATGGTAGCACCTTCTGTTGTTGTATACACTTTTGGTTGCTTTGCTAAAGCAATTTGCTCTTTTTCTAAGGCTTTTAGCTCTTGCTTCAGTTCGGTGATTTTCGCGTGGGTTTTTTCTTGCTGGGCTTCTAGAGTCTTTACCAGTTTGCTCAACTCGAAATAGCGGTTTTTGCGCTGCCTTTCGCGTAGGGCGTTGGTAAGCTGTTCTTTGTTGTTTACCAATTCACTAGGCACAGGGCTTAGTTCGGCAAACTCTACGATCGTTCTTTCGTAGGCCGAAGGTTCATAGCGATCCACTAAAAAGCCCAAAGGCTCGTTGATAAAGTTTTTTACTTTCAAACGAAACGCATCGTTATCAAACTGAGCGTCTAAAACCTTAGGCAAGTCTTTTTCCGGTGTTTTCTTAAGAATGGCTGCTAAACCAGAATGCACTAGAAAAGAACGCGTATCGTAATCGTCTACGGTGACAAAATCTCCTTTCTGCAATACGGAAGTTGTTTTTAGCAAACTACTAACGATATAGGAGAGAACTTTGCTTT
The DNA here is from genome assembly GCA_039028475.1 of Spirochaetota bacterium. GTDB lineage: Bacteria > Spirochaetota > Leptospiria > Leptospirales > Leptospiraceae > JBCCIA01. The sequence continues at coordinate 20,303 of JBCCIA010000039.1, forward strand.
GTAGAATGATCGTCGGTGGTAGGTTTTCGATCTCTGGGATACGGATGCGTACCCTTACCTGACCTTTATGCACCATGATCTCAGAAGAGCTGAAAAAGTCGGGTTCCACATCTCCTTCCAAAGCAAATTGTGAGCTTGCAGCTTGTATCAGTAAGTGGTCGGTGTAGACACGGTAGGGGTCGTTTAGGTCGTGCTCACGGACGACAAAGAGAGCACTGCCCTTTTGCAAATAATTTGCGACAGAAGTGGGAGAGGCAAATGTAATGAGAGCATCCTTTTTCAAACGTAGGGTGCTTGGTGCTTTTGCATTGAGGTATTGCAAGTCACAGTCGCCCCCTTCACAGCTGAATGGTTTTTCCGCTTGCAAAATTGTCCCTTGCAACTCTTCGTTGGGGCTATGTAAGAGCAGAACATTCTCGGCGAATGCCGGTAGGCTTACAAATAAGAATATACTCATCCATCGCATAAGAGTTGTTGCTGCATTCATTGGTTTACCTCTACCTGGATTGGATCAAAATCTGAGATACTTCTCGTTGTGATCCATTATTCTAGGTCTTTTTATGAAACAAAACACATTTCTACAAGTATTTTTCCGAGACATATAGGAAAATCGAATCATTCTTTCGCACCATTTTGTCGTAATACTTTTTCTACAGCTTCGAGTTTTTCGATGAGTCTGCGAATCTTGGCACTATTTGCGTAATTGCTCGTACTATGAAGAGCCTTCCTTCGTTCTTTGATACGATTTACCACCATCTTTAGAGTAGTCGCTCCAAATTTGTTGGTAATATTTGGATTTGCTTTATTGCGCAGCAAGAGTTCTGTCATGCTAAGATTTCCTGCATAAGCCGCGATATGGATGGCGTAGTACGGCCACAATTTGCTTCCAGCATCGATATTGGCTCCTTCTTGCAGTAAATACAGAACAATATCTTCTCGGTTTTTGCGAACTGCTACGTTGAGTGGGTATGCACCAAAGCTAGGATTGATAATAGCTAAATTAGAAACCAAGAATCGAATTATTTCCATATTTCCCTTTTTAATAGCAACAACCAGTGGGTGTGTTGTATCTCTGGGATTGACATTGATGATAGCTTTGTATTTGAATAACAGCTTTACTATATCTAAATGACCTCTGGCTACAGCAATATTGATAGCTGGGAAACCCTCACTTTGTGTTGTATTGGGGTCAGCGTTATTCTCTAATAGTAGTTTGACCACTTCTAAGTGACCTTTTTCACAAGCCAAGTAAAGAGGACTTTTGCCATCGATATTTTTTTGATCCAGGTCTGTTGTACTTTTCTGGATCAAAGTTTGTAGAGCGATTAAGTTGCCTGTTTTGGCTGCGATGTGCACTGGGTATTCTTCGTAGGAAATACTTGCGATATTCTTTGCACGGTATTGTAGCAACAGTAAAATCATTTTTTTTTGCCCATTTTTGGACGCAAGGTATAGGGGAGTTTTATTGTCTTTGTTTACCGCGTTGGCATCCGCGCCATTTTGCAATAGCAAACGTGCTGTATAGAGATAGCCACGTTTAGCTGCTTTGTGTAGGGGAGTGTTGCCTGAGACATCTGCAATCGTTACATTTGCTTTGTTCTCAACTAAATACTTAGCAATGTCCTGAAAGCCATAACTAATGGCATGTGCAAGAGGAGTCATGCCATGCTTGTCTTGCACATTCGGATCAGCTCCAAAAGAAAGCAAAATTTTGACTAATTTTTTATACCCACGAGTAGCTGCCATATGCAACGGAGTTTCTTTAAAATGATTACTAGCGTTAATATCTGCTTTTTTTTGGATGAGAATTCGTGTAATGTACTCATGAGAATAGCGTACAGCAATGTGTAGGGGAGTGTCGTCTTCAAAGTTTCTGGCTTGTACGAGATACTCATTTTCTTTGAGTGCATTCTCGGATTCTTCAATATGCCCGCGTTCGACAAAATAGAAGAACTCTTTTTCGGAAACTGCAAGTATATTTTGTGTATTTAAAGTATACACAAAAAGTCCTAGTAAAACAGAAAAAAACCTTCTTGTAAAATATCTCATAAAAACTCCTTTTCTTAGTTCAAATCTATTTGTATAATTTCTAATTCTATATACATAGATCTATCGATAGGAATTTTTTTAAAGACATAAATATTTTATTTCTTTTTCCATTCCTCTTGTTTCACGGGAAGGGTATTTAACATTTGTTTCTGTAATTTCCAATTAGGCATGGCACTATTTAGATAAGAAGTAAACCGTTCATTGTGTCTTTTTTC
>JBCCIA010000040.1:0-22430 GCA_039028475.1 Spirochaetota bacterium
CTTTGAACCACAAAGGTTCTTTTTTATATTGGAAAATTTATTTCTACCTTATGAAAAATCTGCAAACTTGTCAATTCTCATTCATTAATTTTTTTCCAAAAAGTGGAACCCGAAACTTTCTATCGGGTAATTTTGCAGATTTTGTTTGACTTTTTATCTGTTATATTGGATATACCGTATATGAATGCCTCTTCCAAATTGGATGATTCGGAACATATCATAAACACTGTCAAAGAGAACTTAAAATCTTTGCGCCAGTCCAGTGGTTTATCTTTGGATAAATTAGCATCCAAATGCGGTGTCAGCAGAGCCATGCTATCACAAATCGAACAAGGCAAAAGTACCCCAACGATCTCCGTTCTATGGAAAATTTCCAATGGACTCAATGTTCCCTTCAGCGACCTATTGAAGGAAAAGGGCATCGGTGAAGTCCATCTTCTGCGCCAGGCAAATACAAAAATTCTCTATTCCAACTCAAAAGTGTTCTCCAGCAGAGCCCTGTTTCCCTTTAGCGGCAACCGAAAAACCGAATTTTACGAACTCATCCTCAATCCTGGCGGCATCGAAATTGCAGAACCACACCCACCGGGTACAACAGAAAACATCGTAATAGTAAGTGGAGTCTTACGAATTCGCATCGAAAACCAAGTCTACGAATTGCAAGAGAGGGATTCTATCTTTTTTAAGGCAGATGTAGCACACGAGTATTCGAATCCTGGAAATGAAGAAACCTTAATGTACCTAGTCATGAGTTATATACGAGAAATCAATTAAGCACAGCTCCTTATGTCCCCTATCTTTCGCAGACTTCTATCCTACTCGTTTCGCTATAAAACAAAATTTTCCATTGGAATTGCCTTTGCTTTTCTAACAGCCTTGCTCAATGCAGCTTCTCTCACTGCACTCATACCCCTATTTGATGCCTTAGGAGCAGAAAAGAAGTACCGCTTCCAACTTGAACTCACCCATCCCGAAAAAACGATTATTTACAAGCAAGTCATGTTCGGCAAAGATTCCCTCGATGGTTTAGAACGGATCAAAAAACTCATCATCTACTTCAAACTACAGGTCAACAAAATTACCAAAGATATGGAACCAAAGCAGGTGATTTGGCTTATATGCAAAGTGATAATCCCCTTGTATCTGCTAAAGCTTTTCAGCTATCTGGCATCAGTCTACTGCATTGCAACAACAGGCTATACCGCCGTCAGTGATATACGTCGCGAAACATTTGCCAGTGTCCTACAGCTGCCCCTAACCTACTTTTATAAAGAAAAGAGTGGCATTGTCATGAGTCGTATCATAAACGATGTGGAAGTAGTAGCGGCAGTAATTTCAAGTAACCTACGCGATGCCATCATTAACTTTTTTTATGTCATCACCCATCTATTCATTCTTTTCTATCTCAATACAGAACTATTGTTAATGGCTGTGTTGACAGTTCCAATAATCATATACCCGGTTACCCTATTCACCAATAAAATCACCAAATCGACGCGCAAATACCAAGAAAAGATGGCTAGCCTCAACGGAAACATCCAAGAACTTATCTCAGGGATTCGAGTGATTCGTTCCTTTGTCACAGAAAAGCAAGAGATGCAGAAGTTTTCCGAAATCAATGCCAAAGTATCACACCGTAGCTTCAAAGGCCAGTTTTACTTACAGGTAGCCCCTAATTTGGTAGAACTCACATCTTCGGTAGTTGTCCTTCTCTTCTTTGCTTTTGGAGCCAAATTTATCTTCAATGGTAGGTTTACCCAAGGCGAGTTCATGGCCTTTCTCTTGACCTTGCTATTTCTCCTACGTCCACTCACGCAGCTCTCACAGATGTTTGGCAAAGTAGCGCAGGCAAACGTAGCTGGTGAACGGATCTTTGAACTGATTGACAAAGAACCTGAATCGGTAGACCCAGCCGACCCCAAACCTTTTCGTGGACTTACCCAGCAGATCAGCATGCAAAACCTACACTTCACCTACCCCGAAACCAACACCCCCATCATCAATGGCTTAAACTTAGAAGTACAAGCCGGAGAAACGGTAGCCCTTGTCGGTTCTAGCGGTAGCGGCAAATCAACATTAGTAGATCTAATCCCTCGTTTCTACTCGCCCAGCTCTGGCTGTATTACCTTCGATGGTATTGACATCCACGAGATCAAACGCAAAGAGTTACGCAAAGAAATCGGAATTGTCACCCAGGAAATTTTCTTATTCCACGGTAGTGTTTTAGAAAACATTGCCTACGGTATGCCCAATGCAACACGCAGAGACGTTATCCGAGCTGCTCGCTTAGCACACGCGCATGACTTTATCAAAGAGCTAGAGCATGGCTACGACACAATCTTAGGAACACGTGGTTTCAATCTGTCTGGAGGGCAGAGACAACGCTTAGTGATCGCGAGAACGCTCTTACGCGACCCCAGTATTCTTATCTTAGACGAAGCAACGAGTGCCTTAGACTCAAAAGCCGAGAAACTCGTGACCGAAGCCTTGGAACGCTTATTTAAAAATAGAACCACATTTATCATAGCCCACAGGCTCTCGACAATTCGCAAAGTAAAAAAGATCATTGTTTTAGACAAAGGACAGATCGCTGAAATTGGTGATCACGAAAGTTTACTACAAAAGGATGGAATCTATGCCAAACTCCACGCTACACAATTCGCTGGTGCAGAAGTCCAAATATAAACTCGTAGTTCTCTACTTGTTGGCTATTTTTGCCTGCAAACCAGAATTCACATTAGACCACGCACCTCCCAGTGACAAGGTACCTGTCGCACAAGTTTTCCCCAGCGAAATTATGGGACAAAAGGCGAAATTGCAAAAAATTGTAGGAAAAAATGGTGTGTTAGGCTTTGCCGCCGATTATGGCACAAACAACCGCATTGAAGTCTACCAAATCATCAGCAAGCAAGAGAAAGAAGCAGTGCAATACTTTGAGAAACAAATCCTACCTTTCTTCAAAAAGCAGGAAAGTCACTATTCCAAGAAAATCGGTGGCAAACCGGCTGCCTATGCGAAAGACAAGCAAGACAGGCTCTACTACGCCTGGGTCAACCAAAACTGGATTTTCCACCTAATGGGCAATTCGAGTAAGGAAATGCAGGCGATTGTAAAAAAATTCTCCTATATCAGTGATTGACCCTCTCCCCTTGAACAGAACTAAAACCGACCCCAACCACCTGGTCTTGTAGTTTGAATTTTGGGAAATTCTTTCGCGCCGGCGGACAGGAGGATCTGCTCAATGGCATAATGTTTCTTTTGCCGGGCAAACATGAGAGCACTTTTGTGGTAGACATCGCGGCGGTTCACGTCTGCTCCAGCTTTGAGTAGCTCTTTGACAATCTCCTCATAGCCCTCAAAGCTCGCCCACATCAAAACAGTATTGCCGTATTTATTGGCTGTATTTGGATCAGCTCCTTTCTGTAGAGCAGTTTTCACCCCTTCTATGTTATTGTCTTTGACACTCTTCATCAAATCTTGGTTATACGCCTTGTCTCTCTGGATGCAGGGCTTGTCAGGTGAGGTATGGCAATCGCCAAAATAGAGAAAACTGGTCAATACAACAAATACTTTAATCATATGCTACTCCTGCACAGGGAAAGTCTAGCATAGATCTCTCAAAAAAGCAATTTATTTATCGGGAATAGGGAAATAAAAAGTGATTTCTTTAGCTATGGTCAGCATGTTTAGTTATGGTTTATGCTTTTCTCCACAAATCATCCACGAGAATTTCACCATAGGGTTCATAATCTTGCAAATGGGATTGTACTTTCTTTCGACGACAATAGCCAGGGAAATTGAATTTCTTTTCATCCATTGAGCGAAAGTCCAAGCAAAAGTTTTTGTATTCTTCTATCAAGTTTTCCGATTCCCATAATAAAATATAATCATAATTCCTCTTGTCATCTGGTTGCGTTAGGTTGTATTCTTCGATCGTTCTACGTGGATTCGCTTGCGTTGTATAGGTTATATGGTATTTGAGAAATGCAGGTGCTATTTTACGAATTCTATCTACTTTTTTAAAGTCCAAATCTTCTTCGTCTTTGAGTCCTCCCATCAATGAAAGATAAAAGAATACATCATCATCAAAGCGATTTTCAGAGAGATAATTTAAAATCTCGATATTATTCACCTGTCTAATGCCTTTTAAGCCTATTAGAACAAAGCCAGAGATTCTTTCATTTGGGTTTATCATAGTTTCGTACAATCTCTTTAGGAGTCTTAGAATCTTCCGATATTGGCTTTAAGATAAGTACAATCCGTTTCAGCCCCCGAACTGATTTGATAAGTTCTCCTATTTCTTGTTGATTTACAGTAAGCGTCCTGTGAACCCTACCTTTACCCTAAAGTTTGAGTACGTGTCATTCCACGTCAAACCTTAATTCCACCTACAGGTCAACTATACTTGAAGAATTCAGGAGACCAGTATGTTAGACGAATCCATCGATTTTATCGGAATGTTAGACCGCCTCGAAGTGGCTTTGCAACGCTGCCACAAACACGAAGTTTACTCTGCCCGGAGACACGAGCTTTACTTCAACTTAGCTAAGAAACAACTTGACTACCTGCGTTTACAATGGGACATGGCGAAGTTCTACGGTTAGCTCCCCTTTCTCCTCGAACTCCGCTTGGAGGACGGCATTGCTCTGATTTTAAGATAGAAAAACCTTGCTACGGCGTAGGAGGGCGAGAGTCCATTTAGGGCAATTTCGCCAATCGAGCGGAGCCAAGACGTGCAGAATAGAGATTGACAAAATTCGCTTTAGTTCTAGTGTCGTAGAACAATTTTATAAGGAAACAGTTATATGAGCGAAAAAGTATTACATTCACCAGAGATTGCCCCAGGAGAATACAAAGACCTTTTCGAGTTTTTGATCAAAGAATCAAAAATCTTTAAAACAAAATTTTTCATCTTTCACAAACACGTCGAAACCGGAGAGTCTGCTCAATATGGTGTCCGTTACTACGAAAAACAGTACCAACAGCAAATCCTGGAGCTATTCGAGAAAAATGATTTTGAGGGTATTCTTGCATTGCCTGTGGGTGAATATGGTAGATGTGCAACCCAGTTGGTATCTCGGTATGTAGAATCAGGAAAAGTGGTGGGTTTCCAAATAGATGAGGCAAGACCGCATGAAGATGGCAGAACGGTTGGACTCACACCTGCCAAAGTTTTTTTAGAAGAAGAAGGAAAGAAGTTAGTAGAAATAGCAAAACAAGTAGACCAAGAAAGTTAGGCTTCTCAGATAGAAAAATACCAGAGCCCTATGAAAACTTTCATATGCATAATAATTTGCTTAGCCCTTTTAGGGAACTGTAAACAAAACAATGAGCATTTCGCTTCTTCCATAGAGGTTCTATCTGTAAAAGATGTGAAATGGGAAAAACTCAACCCTGCTCGTGGTGATAAGAGTCCACAAGCAGCAAACCTATGGGGAGATCGTAAAAAAAATACTCCTACGGGTTTTTTAGTAAAGTTTGTCGATGGCTTCTCCTCACCTCCACATATCCACAATGTCTCGTACAGGGGCATTGTTATCAGTGGCCTCGTCCACAACGACGACCCTGGCGCGGCTCCAATGTGGATGCCAGCGGGTTCTTACTGGACACAGCCAGCAGGAGAATCGCATATTACCTCTGCCAAAGGAAACACCAACATAGCTTTTATCGAGATCGACAGTGGACCATACCTAGTAAAGCCAACAGAGGAAGCCTTTGATAATGGAGAAAAACCAGTCAATATCCATAAGTCGAATATCATTTGGCAGAAACAGAAGACGGTAGAGTTGGCTAGGATTTGGCAAGGATCGGAGAAAAAAGCATATGCAACTTTGGTGAAATACCAGGAGCCTATTGTGCTAAAAGCGAGAGAAACCTATATTGTAGTCATCGCAGGAACCGTGTTAGCCAATAGCAACTCGCAAAAGCTACAGCCGGGGAGTCTGATCCATAGTATCCAACAAGGACGGGTTCGCTTTGTATGTCTGGATAAAACGCCATGTATTCTATATGCCAAGGCAAACACAGATCTTACCATAGAATGAACAAAACGTTTGCGGTATGGGGATTAAAGATTGCTGAAATATGATTCCTTAGTATACTTGTTCTATGAGTGAATCCGACAAGTATGAAGAGCTGCAAAGGCGGGTTGATTTTTTAGAAAAAGAACTGTCTGAGGTAAAACAGGAACTTTCGTCCTTTGTAAAACCGACAGAAACCGCCCCACAACAGCCTTCTACGAAAAAACAGGTGCGATTTTTTCCAGGAGGGCCCTCTCCGCAAAAAGCTCCTATCCCCAAGAAAAGCCTTTTGGAACGCTTTGGGGTAAAAGACGACCTGGAAATGTTTTTAGGAGGCAATCTCTTAGGAAAGTCTGGTCTTGTCGCCATAATCCTCGCTACCCTATGGTTCATCAAATACGCATTTGACAACTATTGGATCAACGAATCAGGACGTATCTACATTGGCCTACTCATCGGCTTCGCAACTATCGGTGTAAGCCTATACCTGTCAAAAAAGAAATATAACATCATACCACAAGCAACCCTAGGCTCAGGTTACGCTATTCTCTACATTAGTATTTCCTCCGCCTACCATTTCTACAACCTGATTGGACTAACAGAGTGCTTTCTCTACCTATTTGCCTTGAGTATCTTTACCGGCTTACTAGCAGGAAAGTCCAAACAACAAATTCTCTATACCTTTAGCTTTTTAGGCTCCCTCATCGCTCCTATGGTTGTTTCGCATGGAGAGAATTCCTATAAATTTCTCTTCACCTATTTGACCTTGACCAATGCACTCTTTCTTTATATCAGCAAAGATACGACTTGGCGTGTCGCTCCCTTTCTGGTATTTTTGGGCAATGCCTTTTTATTCGCTGGATGGAGCAATAGCCACTTGGCAGAAAGTAGCTTCCCATTTCCGTTTGTCTACCTTTGTGCGACATATGGTATGCTTTTGGTACGAGAAGTAAAGTTTATGCCTGAAAATAGGGGGAATGTAGTGACTAGCAGTATCGTCCTCCTATTGTTCTATACCTTTAGTTTTGGTGCCTCGGGAGTCTATGTTGTAGGAGAGTTTTACCCACAACTTACACCGCATTTCTTCCTTTTACTCAGTTTGTTTCTAACACTCGCATGCCAATACAACCAAAATAAACAAGCACCAGGGCTACAAACCCTGCAACCAATTCTGTTTGTCCTTTGGGTAATCGCCTTCTTTGTCAGTTTGACTGATTTTACCGAGGGCAGATGGACATCCCTGGCTTGGTTGGCATTTGCAGGTAGCATATCGATTCTTGGTGCGCAAAAGAGAATTGTCTGGTTTCTCTTCCTCTCTAGCGTCCTATGGGCCTTCGCACTCATTCGTTTGTTCCTACACGAAACGAGATTCGACTACGACTACTACTTCTTATTCAACCCACGCTTTGGTCTATTTGTCCTTGCGGCAAGCCTTCTCTTCGCTACCTACTGGGTGCAGAGACGTAAATCCCTAGCTGGAGGCATGCAGGGTTTTGTCTTTGTTGGTTTGTTCGTTTTGATCTTTGGCACGATGGTAGAAAATTACTACCGTTCTAATGCCGACTACCGTAGTTTGGGCTATTCTTACGTGCTTGTCTTCTATATGCTAGTTACCCTCATCCCAGGTTTTGTGAAAAACTTTCGTTCCCTACGTATCAGTGGGATCGTTTTGAGCGTCTTATTGGTAGTAAAGCTCTATCTCTACGACATTTGGGATATGAGTCTAGTTGTCCGTATCATTGCCGGTTTTTCTTTGGGAATCGGTCTTGTGCTGTTAAGCATTGTTTACCAAAAATACAAAAATAAAATCCAGGAGAAAAAACCTTGAGAACTCTTGCTATTTACCACCTTTGCATCTTACTTGTTTTGCTTCCCACTGTTCTGTCCGCCAGACCATTTTCCAATAAAGGTTATAAGTTCTACAAAGAAATACAACTCACAGGTACACCTACGGAACGGCTGGGCAAGGTAGAAATCGACACACAGGTCATGAAACGTTCCGGTTACACAGACAAACGCTTGGCAATTGGTAAAAAGTTGGTACCGTTTTTTGTACAAGACATCAAAGAATCACAGGGGTCTAGCGGTTCCTACAAGCCCTACGTTCTCTTTGACAAGCTCAAAGATGATAATAAAGTGTATGTCATTCGCTTTCCTGAGCCACCACGAAACACCGAGTACACTGCCCTGATTCTCAACTCAGACGAACTATATGAAACAAGCGTTTCTATATCTTTAGGAAGGACTCCAACGGATTGGCAGGCAGAACAGAGTTACAATGTCTATGACTACGGTGATGACAAAAGCCAAGGAGGGAAGAAAATTGAATTTCGTCCTGGAGAATACCGCTATGCCCGCCTACAATTCCAAGGCAAACAAAATTTTACCTTTAGTAAGGTAATCTATACTCCTAAAGAAAAGCTAGCCGAATTCTCCACTAAACTTTCCTTAGAAGATATCCGTAGCAGTCACAACAACGACAGTAACCATTCCATCTTTTACTACGACAACCCTATGCAAAAACCTTTTCACCGTGTCGAATTAGAGTTTTCTGATGATGCCTTTGAACGAAAAATCACTGTGTACAAAATGAATTCCAATAAAAATTACTCCTACTTGCGTAAAAGTATCATTAGACAAGAGTCGGGAGAAGCAAAAGTCCAAAAAATCCAGTTCCGTTATACAATAAACTCTGCGATAAAGCTAGAGATCGCCAATGAAGATAACCAAGCCTTAAACCTCAAGAGTATCAAACTATTTGCTCCAAAACAGGAAATCGTCTTTCGCCTTCCCTACGAAGCCACGCAAAAACAGGCCAAGCTACGCCTGTACTACGGTAATCGTTATGCGCTATTTCCTAAATTTGATTTTTACAAAAATGCTAAACTAAAAAAACAAACTATACCTAGTTATGAGTTAGGAAAAGAAAAACAAAATGAGGATTTTGGCTACTCTTTTGTGGAACCACCTGTCTCTTCTTGGATCATTCGCATTAGCTTTATCCTGGGAGCAGTCGCTTTATCCTTCTTCACTTTTAAAATCTTTATCAACTACTCAGGGGAAACCCAGGCTTCATGAAAAAAATGTTGAAACTCCTTACCATTTTTCTATCTTCCTTTATTGGAATTCTTATCTTACTCATTGCCGGTTTTATAATCTGGACATATATATTTACCGCTAAAAACAAGAAATCCAACAACGACTGGGAAAACTCAGAGATCATTGGCCATAACAAAGAAAAACCGCACGCAACCCTTATACCCTTTGCCAATACCAAACAAGCTAGATCTGGTGATCCTAACCAGTCCCCCTACTACAAACTCCTCAACGGCAATTGGAAGTTTCACTGGTCACAGGCACCTGGCGAACGACCCGTTTCTTTTTACAAAACTAGTTTTGACGCGAGCCAATGGAAAGAATTACCTGTTCCATCGAATTGGCAAATGCATGGCTATGGCTATCCGATCTATACCAATATGAATAGTCCCTTTGCAAAAGCTGGGAGAATGGCTCTGCCACTTATCAATAACCACCCCAAGTTATATACCACCTTTCTCAGTGGTGTAAACCCTCCTTACATTCCACACGATAACAACCCCGTTGGCTCCTACCGGACAAACTTCCAAGTCGAAAAAGGCTGGCAGGAACGACGAATTTTTATCCACTTTGCCGGGGTGAAGAGCGCCTTCTACCTTTGGATCAATGGAAAAAAAGTAGGTTATAGCCAAGGCAGCATGACACCTGCTGAGTTTGACATTACTGACTATGTGCAAATAGGAGACAACCTACTCGCTGTAGAAGTTTACCGCTGGTCAGACGGGTCGTATTTAGAAATGCAAGACATGTGGAAAATGAGTGGCATCTTTCGCGATGTATTTCTCTTCTCTACCCCCAAACTGCACATCCGTGATTTCTTTATCAAAACAGACCTAGACGCGAACTACCAAGATGCAACTGTAAACGTAGAAGTAGAGCTAAAAAATTATGCTACTGGTAGTAAAAGTCAAGAATTCTCATTAGCTTTTTCTATATTCGACCCCACAGGAAATCCAATGGCCGATTTTCCCGTTGCAACAAAAATTGATCCGATTCCGATTGGAGAGGCTCAAAAGGTGTTATTTTCTAAGCTAACCATAAACAACCCACTTAAGTGGACAGCAGAAACGCCCAGTCTGTACCAAATGTTTTTGGAAATAAAAGACAGTTCTGGTAAGGTTTTAGAAACAGTACAATCAAAATTTGGTTTCCGCAAGGTAGAACGAAAAGGAGGACAGTTACTAGTCAACGGTGTTCCTATTTATATCAAAGGGGTAAACCGGCACGAAATGCACCCTGATACAGGCCAAGCAATTGACAAAGAGCAAATGCTCGAAGATATACTGATCCTCAAACAGCACAACATAAATGCAGTTCGAACCTCTCACTATCCCAACCACCCCCTTTGGTACGACCTATGTGATGAGTATGGTTTGTACGTGGTAGATGAGGCAAACTTAGAAACACATGGAATACGCGATTCCATTCCCGCAAGTAAACCTGAATGGAAAGAAGCCAGCCTAAGCCGAATGAGAAACATGGTAGAGCGCGACAAAAACCATCCATCGGTTATCATTTGGTCTTTAGGCAATGAAGCAGGAAAGGGTGATAACTTTACTGCGATGCGCGAATATACGTTAAAACGTGACTCCTCCCGACTCATTCACTACGAACAATGGCAAGAAGTCAGTGACATCATAGCTCCCATGTATGCAAGCATCCAACAGGGAACCTATGAAAAAGGAAAAGGTGGTTTGGATGAATTTATGTATTCGACTCTATCCAAGCAACACGGCAAACGTGCTATTGAAGAATGGGGCATAAATGCAAAAGCAGATAAGCCACTTATCCAATGCGAATACGCTCACTCGATGGGGAACAGTTTGGGGAATTTCCAGGACTACTGGGACGTCTATGAAACATATCCCAAACTACAGGGGGGCTTTATCTGGGACTTCGCCGACCAAAGCCTTCGCAAAACAGACAAAAATGGCAAAGTCTACTGGGCCTATGGCGACGACTTTGGTTCCCCAACAACACCTTCGGAGGGTACTTTTCTCAACAATGGTATCGTAGCTCCTGACAGAAAAGCACATCCAGCCATCCTCGAAGTGAAACATGTCCACCGCTTTGTTCGCTTGCAAGCAATCGATGCAGCAAACGGCAAATTTCTCTTAGAGAACCGCTATGACTTTATCGACCTGTCGCATGTAAACCTACATTGGGAAGTTCGCGATGATGCACAAGTTTTGCAACAAGGAGACAGTTATATCGATAAACTTGGCGAGAGTAAAACCACCCTCACCACTTTGCCTCGCAGTAGCGAAGAAATCCAAATTTCTTTCTTACAACCTGACTTACAACCAGGGCGGGAGTATTTCCTCAATGTTTCGTTTCGCTTAAAGGAAGCTAGTCTTTGGGCTCCAGCTGGCTTTGAAATAGCAAAAGAACAGTTCTCCGTTGTAGCAAAGCCCCTACCTGCGACAAAAGTTGACATCACAGCAATGTCCAAGTTAGAAGCCACCGAGAGTGAAGAAGAATACAAGATCTCTGGTCACAAATTGTTTTTAGCCATCGACAAAAAAAAAGGTATTATCAAATCCTATGCCTACGATGGCAAACAGTTTCTCAAAGATTTGCTGCCTAATTTCTGGCGACCGCAAACCGACAACGATACGGCGAATCCATACGACAAATTGTCTTTCCAAAAAAACCCTTGGAAAACAGCCTACCACCAATCTGGTTTACAGTCCATCCACTTAAAGCAATTAAACTCGCAGGTTATATTTGTCCAAGCTCTTATCTCTCTGCATTTAGACAAAACCCACCTAGGACTCGATTACTACATCTATGGCAGTGGTGACGTGCTAGTTGATTTCAAACTCTATGCTCCGAGCAAACTGCCCGACATTCCACGCATTGGTATGCAGTTTCATACCCTACCAGAATTCCGTTCCATGCAGTGGTTTGGCAGAGGGCCACACGACAGCTACGCAGACCGGATGACTTCGACTTGGATCGGCAAACACAGTGGTAGAGTAGATACACTCTTCCACCGCTATCCACATCCACAGGAAAATGGCAATCGCATGGATACCAGATGGCTTGCCCTATTGAATGAAAAACAGGAAGGTTTCTTGGTAAAAGGGATGCCAACTTTAAATGTGAGTGTTTGGCCGTACAGTATGGAAAATATCGATAGTGCAAGCCACGACAACCAATTGGAAAATAGGGGATTTTATACGGTGAATGTAGATTACAAACAAAAAGGGGTGGGGGGAGATACTGCTTGGGATGCTCGTTCGCAACCGCACCGACAATACCGCATTCCTTCTGGAACATACTCTTACAGCTTCCGTTTGCGTCCCTATAAACCTGAGATGGGAGATATATCGAATATCATTCATACAGACTTGAAAGATTAGTGATGAATCTAACCCCCCTTGATTACTTTACTTTTTCTTTGTATGTGGTTCTAGTAGTTTATGTTGCCTTACGAAATTCTTATAAGAGCAAAGAAGAGGAAAGAACTTCGGAAGATTTCTTTCTTGCCGGACGCTCGCTGCCCTGGTGGGTGATAGGCACCTCTCTCATTGCATCTAATATCTCTGCTGAACAGCTCATCGGTATGTCAGGTTCGGCCTTTGCCAGTGGGATAGCCATTGTTTCCTATGAATGGCTATCAGCCCTTGCCCTGCTAGTCATAGCCAAGTGGTTTTTACCTATCTTTTTAAAGATGCAAATCTATAGCATGCCACAGTTTTTAGAAGAAAGATTTGACAAACGTATCAGTATCAGTCTAGGCATTTTTTGGATTTTAGTTTATATCTTTGTCAATCTAACATCTATCCTCTATTTAGGAGCCCTAACCCTGCAAACGATTCTAGGAATTCCTATCCTCTATAGCGTTGTAGCAATGGCTATTCTATCTGGAATTTTTTCTATCTATGGTGGTCTTTCTGCTGCTGCTTGGACCGACTTTATCCAAGTGGCGATCCTATTTTTAGGTGGAGTACTAATTACTGTCATTGGTTTGGATAAGGTAGGAGATGGTTCTGGTATTATCACTGGATTTCAGAAATTGCTGGAAGCAGCTCCAGAAAAGTTTCATACTGTATTAGGGTTCAACCATCCAGAGCTACCTTGGCTGGGTGTTTTCTTTGGTGGTATGTGGGTAGCCAACTTTAGTTACTGGGGCTTTAACCAGTACATCACCCAAAGGGCACTCGCCGCTCGCAATTTGCAAGAAGCACGGAATGGTCTCCTATTTGCCAGTTTCTTAAAGATTCTTGTACCTTTGATCGTAGTATTACCCGGCGTTACTGCATTTGTTCTCTATGGCTCGCAAATTCCACGTCCCGATGAAGCCTACCCAACTTTAATCAAGAATTTAGTTCCAGTGGGTTTTACCGGACTTATCATTGCTGCTCTGTTGGGCGCCATTCTCTCTTCCTTAAACTCTATGACCAATAGTACAGCGACGATCTTCTCTATGGACATTTATCGAAAAATCAAACCTGATACTTCTGATAGAGAACTCGTTCGGATTGGTAGAATTGTCTCTGCAATTGCCCTCTTCTTAGCTGTTTGTATTGCACCTTCCTTGGTAACTCTCAAACAGGCTTTCCAGTACATCCAAGAATTTACCGGTATGATCTCTCCGGGTGTCGTTGTGATCTTTCTTTTAGGCTTATTTTGGCCAAGAGCCAATAGCATCTCTGCACTAGCTGTAGCACTTGTCACGATTCCTGTCTCACTAACCTGCAAATTAGTTTGGCCTTCACTGGCATTTCTAAACCGTATGGGACTCATCTTTTTACTTTTACTTTTGTTTGCCTATATCATAACTGTTCTTACTTCAGCACCCGACAAAAAAGGAACTGTTCTCACCCCTGTTTCTTTCGTCGCATCCACTTCCTTTCATTTTTTCTCAGCCTTGATCATTGTCATTTTGTCCATACTATACCTTTACTTTTGGTAAGTTTTCTGGCGTATAACGATGCATATTTTTACATTTTTGCACTAGGGTCAATAATTTATTGTTGAAAAATAAATTCGCTCTGTGTTATACTGATCTCCTAGGAAGAGAGAGGTTATTTTGAGTACAAAAACGCGTGCAGAAGCTCATAAACATTTTGGTAGTCTTTATAGAAAACAAAGATCCGAAGAACATCAAAAAAAAGTAGATGAAATCTTAGCCAAAACAAGTGATATTTTCATTCGTATAGATCTCATCGAAAAACTGGATAAAGAGTATTTCAATCATAAACGCTACGATTTGATTGAGGACGAACCTAAAGACAAAGAGGGGAAAAAAACTTCCTCTAAACAAAATCTACAAAAACCTTCCAAAGAATCAGAAGAAAAAACACAAACGAATACAAATAACACTTCTGGAGGAGGACTTTTAGGGGGCTTATTTGGCTCAGGTGGCACCAATGAAATCTCCAAGTTTGCCAAAGATACCAAAGCCTTAGAAATGAGTCTCATCACTCGCAAACCTTCGATATCTCCAGAAGTACAAAAAGTCTTTCGTGGGCTAAACGAAGACCGCATCATTTCAGTTATCACAACTCTCAACTATTGCGAAAAGGTTGGTTGGAAGTATTGGAACCATCGCACGTACAATGTAATCATGAATTTTAAGCGTTTCTTCACCTCTTTTATCTCTTTGGACTCCCTATTCATAGATGAAATTTCTCCCGAGGTTTTTTTGGAAAAATCCATCAAAATGCAGATGTACTACATTCGTCATTTGGAATTCCCAGAATCCAGCGATATTATCATGAGCAATCTTCCAGTATTGATCCAAAAAAGCAAAAGTCTCAGCCAAAAGCGTACCTTCATTATGGAAGGTTTGAAATACGGCCTCAACTTAGAAAAACGTAATCCTAAGCTTACAGACTGTATCTGTGCCTTTCATATCATTAAAAATAAAAAAATGGTTCACTGGAATGATGTAAAAAAAATGCTCAAAGTTCCTGCCATCGAAACCAATCGTTTTACTGCACCACCAACCGTTGATTCGCAAATCAAATTGGCAGTCCGTAGTGTTAAAAGCAAAATTCGGGAAAAATTAGAAGTCCTTAAAGACGCTGATGAGATCAAAACGCGTTACTTCCAATTTGACGAATCTGGCAAAATGAAATATGACTTTTTGTATACCATCACAGATGACTACCTCAAGAGCTTTCACAGCGAACCACACAAAGTCATTGAAATCCGCAAATCTTATCTAACCAATCCACATAAATTGCTCCACTTACTCTGTCGTGACTTGCAAAGCACCTATTTTGGCCTGATTGAAGGTTACATCAAAATAGAAAATACCGATTCCATCGATACATTGATTTTCAATAAGGATCTATTCCACACCGAGATGGAGCAAATCAACTATTTAATCCGCAATTTAGATGAATTCAACCGTAAATATTCCAGTTTCCAATACTCCTTTAAGGCTTTTACCAAGCATATGGCAAAGGGTAGCAGCTCTAATGACCAGATCGAAGACGACGTTCTCAAACTGATCTCTAAAATCTCCAAAGTATTCACCCTCTTGGGTCGAAAGTGCAACGTCATTTTAAACAACCATATGGATGCTATGGAAAGCCCAGAACAAGAAGCTCTCATGACTGAGAAAAATGACCCGATTGAAAACTTTAAGATCCAACCTCGTTACATTCCCTACCACGATTCCAAAGTGAAAACAGACGGGCGTGTGAACGGCTATACGATCCAACAGCTTTTTATGGAGATGACTAAGTTATTTCTCAACTACGCAGCTATTTTCCGTGAATCCTCCATCATGCAAGAAATTTCAGCCAACAAAAAAATGCAAAGAGAGCTCAATTCACACTATGCCGAATACAAACGTTTGACAGGCTTCGACTACATACCTATTGAAGAAGATTTAGAGGAAGCACCAGCAGAGGAAAAGAAAGAACCTGAAAAAAAAGTAGAGGAAACCAGCGAAGAAAAGGAAGAATCTGAAAAAAAAGTAGAGGAAAAGAAAGAAGAAAAATCTTAAAGGCAGTAGAGCCTACCCCGGGAGGGATTCGAACCCCCACTCTCAGATCCGAAGTCTGATGCTCTATCCATTGAACTACCGGGGCGGATTGAGAGCATAGAGTAATTTATCAAATGTACAAGTCAAGAGAATTTCTTTGTCTTTGTATAGATCTAAAGCCCCCTCTCTCTTGTACCGGGTAAGCGTCTATCCAACCAATTTTTAGCTGCCTTGGGGTTGTCAAAATACAGTACTTTTCGATCGCCGTTGACCAATCTTAAGACAAACTCAACTCCAAAAAAGTCCCAGGCTTGGATGTAGTTGAGCAGTTCTTGTAAATCTTCGATACTAGAGTAGTCTGACTCGCGTAAATTTTTAAAACTCTCCAGCTTATCTCGTTCTGCTTGGGTAAAGCGTCCCATTAGCTCTTCTAAGAGACGATCATTTTCTTCCTCGACTTTTTCAATATCACCTTCTAAACCATTTTCGCTCATATTACCGAATTATTGACAAAGGCAATTTTGATCATTTATTTTTTCTCATGGTTTGCGTAAATTTTTGTTTAGATACTAAGGTTGTGACTCCTAATTTACTGTTGTAAACTATACTCTAGTGTAAACTTAGATATTTTTGATAAGACAACCCATTCTGGTTGATCTACTGCGACAGTTAGTTTAGCCAATAATTGTTGGTATCCCCCACCCTCTGTGAGAACCTCTTGAGCGAGTTGTGCAATTAATTCCTCTTTATCGTCACCCGTAGGAAGTTTCCGCTGCAAACTATTATATTCTGAGACCTCATAACGCCCAGCCTCTAAATCAGATGCAAACCCTTGCAACCATGATAAATAACTAATGCCTACAGTTGGAGGAACACCCCCCATGTCATGAGAACGTTGTCGTAAAACTCCAGAGTCTTTCTCGAAGCTCACTTCATTGTGTAGGTGCATCCAAATCTTGTCACCAGAATTAGCTTCTGCAATGGCAATAGACTTTCCTTTTCCTTCATTTTCTTCTATCAGCTCATCTATTGAATACAAACGGTATACATCTTGGTAGCAAATCAAGTAAGGCCTAGAAGTCTGTCCATTGTGACGTTTTAGGGAAACAAGAAAAGAATCTGGTAATTGAGAGATGCTTTTGGTTAATTTTTCAATTTCGGTTTCGTTAGCCCCCACTTGCAGACTAACCAGTAATTCAGGATAATTTCTCTGCCCCCAGGTCTCAATGCTCTCCCAAACCGCAATAACCTTAACAGCAATTTCGTTCTCTTCTAACATATCAGTTAGATTTATCGTTTCTTAGTAGAAAAGTCTACAATTTCTCTAATTTTCTTAAAACTTTCTAAAGCAACTAGCTCTATTCAATAACTATTTTCCACAAAACTTGCTGGGAAAAATGATTTACTATTTGAAAATTATGAGGAATTTGTTTTTTTGTATTCCAAGGAAGGAGAATGATTATGCCCAGATTATATTGGATGACTTTGTTTCTACCCCTCTTGGTGTCTTGTATTTCAGGCCCGAAACGACTCAACAGTGCCACCGATCTACTTTCAGATACAGGAGGTCTGACTCGTATTGAAATGGAAAAAGCTGCCGATGTATTCGCCCTCAAAATATCTGAACATTTTAAGAAAAACCCCAGACCGGAAGGTGTTTTCCTCGCTCTTCGTCCTACCAAAAATGAAACTTCTGAGCAAATTCCAACAGAACTCTTTGACAAAGCCTTGGAAAGACACCTTTTAAGACGCAAAATCTATACTGTGCGCACCCGAGACCGCAAACAAGCCTTAGAAGAGCTTAAGTTCAACCAACAAGTAGCAGATTCATTAAATATGGATCTAAAGTCACCAAACTACTTTGTCCGTACACGTATCGATGAATCTATGTTCCGCAGCAGTGGTGACACAATTGTAGAACAGATCTTGAATATCGAGTTAGTGAGTGTAGAAACAACTCTTGTCGCTTGGAGTGAAAAAGTATCTTATCGCAAACAAGCTGCCAGTAACAATGGAGTGGGTTGGTAAGCTGAACCGTTTTATTTTTGTATCCCTGGTCACTTTCGCGGTTTTAACCTGTAGTGCTGGCTACGAGAAAGAAATAGAGCACGCTGAGACTTCCTTCTACCAGGAGAGGTTTTCAGAGGCAATCCCTGATTTTCGCGAATTGGTCAAGAGTTCTTCCAATACAGATAGACTTCTCTATTTGATGGAAGCAGGTATTGTATTCCATACAGAAGAAAAATACGCCAAAAGCAATAAAGTCTTCAAACAAGCCGAATCCTTAGCAGACACCCTACACACGAGCGCCAGTAAACAAGGCCTATCATTTGTCCTCAGCGACAGGCAGAGCAACTTCAAGGGCGAAAGTTTTGAACGTGTGCTGATCAAATTCTACATTGGTCTAAACTATGCCCTGTTAGGAGACATGGAGAACGCCAAGCGAAGCTTTAAGAAAGTAGAGTTTGAGTTAAAAAACATGAAAGTTCTTGAAAAAAGCTACCGGCAAAACCTTGTCGCAAGGTACCTAGACGCAATCATTTCTGAAAACCAAGGCAAGTACAACGACGCGCGTGTCGAATACCGCAACTTACTAGCACAAAACCCGCAATTCAAAGACGGCCTCGCCGACAGGTACATACTGGCTGTAAAAGAAGGTGATCCTGATGACATGGCAAAGTATGCGGAAGGGGCAGGCTATGTCAAAGCCTTCGACGCAAACTTACAGCCCATCCCCTATCGTCCTGGGCTAGCAGAGGTAGTTGTTGTACACCAAGCTGGTAAATCTGCCGTCAAAGAATCACGGGGACGTCTCTTTGAAGATAAGGTTTTTGGCTCTGTCCTGAGAGCAACCATAGAGGGTATGCTACGCAGTCGCAGTACGAGCTTATCTACTGCAACTGTAGTCGCCATGTTTGCCCTCGCCGAGAATCCAATACCAAAATACAAACGCCGTGACATAGGCAGTACCCGAGAAGCACAGATCTTTCTCAACCAAGCACCACTCTTACAAACTATCGTTTTAAACGACTATTCGGCTACTGCCATGCACAGCTTCAATGACAATTACTCGAAAATTGTAGCAAAGAACGTAGCGTCTATTGCAACCAAGTTTGTTGCCGCAGCACTTACCGCCCATGCAGCTAAATCAGCTTTTGTACAAAAAAATAAAAAGAAAAAAGGGCAACAAGGTGCTGAAATAGTAGGAGACATCGTAGGTGCTGTTGTTGGTGCTGCTGCTGGATTTGGTCTCTCCGCAACAATCAAACCCGATCTTCGTTGTTGGCGCTTGATTCCATCCAACTTCCAAGTCAGACGTTTTTTTATCGAGGCAGGTTCCTATGAATTTGAATTAGTCAGTTCTGGTAGAAAACGCCGTAAGAAGACGCTTACCCTCAATCTAGAAGAGGGAAAGTTAAAGGTAGTTAACTTCCGATCTTTCTAATCCGCTGTAAAGTCTCAACCGTCATTTGCCCTGGAGCTTTTGCTTTTGACAAAGTACAATAGGTATACCCACTTGCATAGGTGTCTGGAAAGATACGTGTCATAACCCCCAATTCTCCCATAGCAATTGCAATGATCTGATGGAAGTGCGCAAGCTCTCTGCTGTACTCTAAAAATTTCGCGAGTTGCTTTGCATTTTGTGGTGAGACAGCAAATTTGAATAATACTTCTTTACTTTCCTTTATCTCATTCAATGACTTTTCAATATAATTCTTCATCTTCTTGAGGGAAAGTATTCCATGAAAGTCGTGGTAAGAACAGATCAAACGAAACCTCTCCGATTCGTATGCCTTAAGAGCAGGCTGTTTTTGATCCATCTCTATATCTATAAAATGCTGCGACGAATTATAAAACTGCAGCAAAGTATCTAAGGCTTTACGGTCATGGGCGTAACTTTTTTTTTGGTTCGAGTCTTCCGCTTGGCGGTAGGTGAAGATAATCGGCTTATTCCATACTTCTAAAAAGTCATGAATTTTCTTTTGTAAAAATTTACCAGAGACTAGGTCTAAACGAAGCTCTAAAATATCAACCATACGGGTATCAAACATGGACAACTTTTTGATTTCTTTTTCCCCACAAGTGGCAATTATTTTCATCGAGCAACCTTAAGCAATTCTTGAGCCAACACATCCATTTCTTGGATTGTTTCACAGATCTGTGCATAACTTTCGTTCTTATCCAAACCTTTCCGCCTCAGTTTTAATTCTAAAATCCTGTCTTTGATCCTATCAGATGCTTTTTCAATATTGCTTAATTTGGAAAATTCTTCTTGGGTCATGTTTCTCTACCTTTTTACAAATCCAAAATCCACTGATTGATTCCTTTGCACATATCTCGAACAGTTTCCATATGAAATATAATTCCCAAATGACCTTGTTCATACTCTACTTTGACCATATTAGGAGCATTGAAGTCGAGTAGGTCTTCACGCAGTACGTCAGCAGGTGCGATAGCATCCAAAGTTCCTAGAACCGAATACATTGGTAGCATGAAATTGCGTTGTTCGGCAGAATAGTTGATACTGCCATCATAGGATAGGAACGATTTATCGCCGCTTAACTGAGAACGGATGAATTGCAATATTACTTTTGTTGACTCTTCGCAAAAAATGTCCTCCACTAAAAAATACCATTCTGAGGGGGAAATTTGTTTATACCCAACAAAGTCTTTGATATTCACCATCTTTGTTCCAATGGTGAAAGAGAAGTTTCGCAAAGACGAGTGTAAATTCAAAAGAAACTTAAAGAACTTATTCAAGTCAATAGTCGTAAAAGCGGTATTCATGGAGGTTGAAGTAACATTGAACAAAAGGTCGGAAAGAGGATTGTTAGGAATCATTCCCATGCCCCTTTTCAATGCATCTAGACCGAGAATATTGGTCTTTAAGTGGATATGATTAGGAGAAGTGATAGATACAACTCCAGCAATGTGTTCTTCTGGATCTGGTAAAATTTTATGACGATTCATTTTACGAATCAAATGGTAGGCAGAGGCATAAAAACGAACAATCATTCCTCCCATACTATGACCAACCACTACGACCTTGTCTTCTGGATAGTTTTTACGTAGCCAATCGATCACCGCCGGGAAATCTTCTTGGATGTAGTCATCTATCGTCCACCCATCACGGATTCCGCCAGGGGGCAATGTTTGTCTGGAGCGGCCACGCATATCCATAGAAAAAACCTGGTACCCATAACGTAGAGCCATTTCCCTAGCTACTTTGTCCATAACGGAACGGCGACAGAAGAAACCGGGAATCATTAGGAGTATTTTATTGCTGGTATTCTTTTGTTCGGGAGCGAACTTTTTCAAACTGACATGATAGCCATTTGCTGTGGGAATGATGAAGCTAGCATCTAAGCGATAGATCTTGTCGTAACTATGGGACTTGAAAATAATGGATGTGACCGGGTTCTTTTGTTTTGGTACCTTAGTATAAAATAAGAACTGCGACATCGAATTTGCATCAGATTTCTCGATATTCTTACGCGCATAATATGGGTCGAGTCTTTCATCTAACTCCTTAGCTACAACGAACTCTATTACATCAAATAGGGAGCTTAATTGCTGTGTTGCCTCTTTGTGCTGTTCTTTAGTAAATGGATCTTTACGAATCCCCCACAAAATACCAATTGGATTTTCCTTTACAAATAGGGGCAATCCCACCGCATAATTCATCGTTTCAGTCAACAAGCCTTCAATATTCTTATGGATTGTCTGTTCGCGTAAATTGACCACTTGGATTCCAGGGCGCTTACCTTGGGTAAATTCGATGATAGCTTGTTGGATAAATTTGACAGATAAATTGATCGGGTCTTGGAAAGAAGTAGGCAGGGTCTTCGCTATGAAAGCATCGATATCTTTCTGTCCCTTTTTGTTAGCGATTTCTTTTAGACGAAAATAGGTAGAAGATGCGACAATCTTTAACGCTTCGTCTTGTATTACTTCGAATACGGAGTGGTTGAATATAGGCTCATCGTTGAAAAATCGTAAAGCTACCATTTTATTGGCAAAAGCAGACCATACTTTTTCAATAAATCGGTACAAGTTTTCAGGTACAGGAAAAATATAGATATCATCTCTTCTAACCATTAGGCTATGGTTGACATATTTTGCAGGTTGCGTTAGCATATTACTTTTCAAACTCTCCTTTTCAAATATATGGGAATATATTTAGATTCTTTTTTAAATTCCGATATTTTTCATAGTAAAAAAAGCTATGTGGTACAATAAATTTTATCATACAACTGTCCCAATTTTCCTAGTTTTGGCTCTCCATTCGGCTGTATTTCCTATAGAAAAACAAAAGTCACTTGCGATTGTACAAAAAATTGTTTTTGGTTCCTGTTTGAACCAAGAAA
>JBCCIA010000041.1:0-21950 GCA_039028475.1 Spirochaetota bacterium
ATTTTCTCATCAACCACCGCCCTACGCAAGAGACGACTATCACAATTCTACCAACAAACTGGAAATGGGTCACCGCATCGATGAGTCTAGGAATCACCCTACTTTTTCTCATCAGCATTGGACTGATCACTAGAAAATGGTTCTACTTCCCAGAAATCCTGATAGACAAACGGCAAAATGTTTACAACATCGCTTACTTCCAATCCTTCCTTTGGACTCTAACCTTCATCGGCAGCTACTTTTATATCAGTGTTGCAAAGCTATTCCTACTAAAAGACGGAGAGTTACCAGGTTTTAGTTTTTCTTTGGTAACTCTAATGGGAATCAGTTATGGCGGGCTTATCTCATCCAATATGATTGAAAAGAAAAAGTTTACCAACAAACTAAAAACTACCCCGCCTAAGTTCCGCGATGTCTTTTATAGCGAAGCGGGGAGCATCGACATTGCCAAATTGCAACTCTTTGGATTCACGATTGTTGTCATTATCATCTACATAGCAAATCTATTTACATCCAGCTCGCTCTCAAAACTACCAGAGATTCCCGCTACTTTGCAAACCCTACTTTTGGGCAGCCAGACCGGTTATCTCGGTTCCAGGTACACCGAAGAAAATACAGGTATCCATTTCATCCAACCACAAGAGTTTCGTATTGCCCAGGAAGGGCAAAGCATCCAAATCATTGGTGGTGGCTTTTCCTCAGGCATGAAATTGCTACTAGATGGTTTCGACCCAGTGGAAACAGAATTTATCAACTCCAAGTCTCTCAAAGCGATTCTACCCACCATTCCCGAAGCGGGTGAATACGAAGGAATGCTCATGCCTAAGGAAGGGCAAAACATTCCATTTCCAGAAAAGTTGGTATTTGTTTAGAAAAGTAGCTTTTACACAGATTTTTGTAAATTTGTTTAAAATAGCTTACTCAAGCGTTTCTCTACAAGCAACATTAATTAATAAATTTACGCAAAATATAAAAAAACTACTAAAAATCTAATTATTACGATACTCCTAACATAAAATATTACCTCTATAGGGTATAGAGTCTAAAATTCTTATACTTACCGTAAAGAAACTTGTATCAGCTTTTATTTTATTAAAATCAGGCAAAAAACCATATTTCATACAATAATAGCAAAAAAACTCTTTATTTTTACTTTAAACAATATTTTTTAGGTATTAAGAATCAGAATTCAAAAATCTCAAAAATAATAGCTATATTCTACTATTCAATGTCAGGAAAGTCCCAATGAAACAACTCAATGCTACCTTTCTTATTGCAGTATTGCTTCTTGCTTTTGCAGGAAGTACGTGTAAAAAGCCCAAACCTCAGAAACCAGAAAAGCCGGTACTCCAGTCACTCTCCGCACAAGAGAAAGATGATCTGCAAAAACTGCAAGCAGAATCAAAACAGGGTATACCAATGGCATTAAACCTTTCCAAACCGCACCATTACCGCCATTTCATGCGTGCAGTAAAGGGTGCAGGACACACTCCAGAGAACTCTCCGATGTTCTTTTCACTCCTCAAAAAAGCGAAGGAAAGCCACGCCAAAAACCCACCCAAAGCAAAAACGCTTCTCGCTACCACAGACCCCTCTCTGCAACCAGTAGGATCTGTGATAGAAATTGGCCAAGATCTTAAAACAGGAACAAATTTCACCACAACTGGCCTAACTTCAGTTCCCTCTGGTACAGTTAAGAGTACCATGTCATTGCAACTATATGACAACTCTACCAGTACTCCCATTGGCAGCCAGGCAAGTTCAACCCAATATGGCCAAGGAGAAGACTTCACTTTGACAGCAAATGGAACCTTCCCTAGCACTCCCCAAAAGGGAGATAAGGTTTTATCAAACCTTACCTATTTCTACCAACCCCATAGTGGTGCTCCTGTATACGAAACAGTCTTCATGACAAAATCAGTTATCGTTCCACAAGCACCACCCAGTGTTACTCTACCAAGTCAAAATACAGCCCACCAGAGTTTACCGAATATTAATGTGTGCCTCAGTCGTGCAATGGGTAACCTACAAGACTGCGACTATGGTCCCTATGAAAACCCCACTGCAAACCCTAATGTTCAGTTTCCTTTTGTTGGTTCGGTGACATACATGTCAAATGTAAAAGCACCGCTAAAGCTTTGTACAGGCAATCCGCCACCATCTGATTGTAACACAGATTTACAATTTTTTATCTGGAAAGATGATGGGGGTGGATGCCAACCCTCAGCTCTAGGAGATTTGTTGTCATTTTTTAAGGTAAATGGCCAAACTGTATCATGGAACTTTGCTGATACTAATGCAGGACGTGCCCAATTTGGTAAGCCATGTTTCGAAAAAACCGAACGTATGGACTTGAGCTTTATGATTGCTGTCCAAACGGCCAATGGTGGACTAAACAAAGTACCTGCTTTTGTTACCACTCAGAAAAGTACTCGCCCTTATGACACAACTCAGATCAAATATTTGACTTTTATGTGGGGTTGCCTATTGCCAGGAACAAAAGTAAAAATGGCGGATGGTTCTTGGAAAAAAATTGAAGATGTGCGGGTTGGCGACAAAGTTACCAGCGATGCCAAGGATCGCAAGCTAAGTGTAGTTCATACACACAAAGGCAATGAAAACAACCCAATCTATACCATTACAACTGCTAATGGCAAAACCGTTAAAATGACAGCAGAACATTCTCTCCCTCTCAAAAATGGTAAGATAGTTCTCGCTCGTCAATTAAAAGAAGGAGATGAAGTTACTACAGATACAGGTGTCTCCAAGATCAAAAAAATTGCACTCTCTCCCAAAAAATATACTGGCCATGTATGGAACTTAACGTTAGGAGCAAAAGGTGAATCCGTTAATGAGAAAAATGCCACCTTTATTGCAGATGGTTTGTTGGTCGGTGACAATGCAATGCAAAACCACTGGGGAGCACACTACCGCAAAGACCATCGAGACATTTTGCAACGCTTACCAAAGGAATGGCACACAGATTATCAAAACTACAAAAAGAGGACAGAAAAATAATGTCCCATACGGGGTTAGTACTAACAACTGCCATTCCCCCCACTGAATTTCCCATACCATCCATCACTGCAATCCGCGTTGTGGATGGTGTCATCCAAGTGGAATGGACCGTCTCCAATCCACTGACAGATCCGGGAGGGTATCTGATATCGTTCTGCGAGGGAGATACAGTCAAAAAGAATGTTGTTAGTGATAAGCAGTCAAGCCAGTTCCTACCACCAGACAATCTAAGCCCCCAAAGCATCTACACCATTAAAGTTGCCTGTGGTTCAGGCAGTGAGATAGGTTCCTATAGCCTTCCTGTTCCCGTACTTCTACTAGCACCCAATGTAACGTCGGCTATTGCCAATGGAGTTACAGCAGACATTGCTTGGAATGTACCATCTCCTTATGATGCATACAAGGGGTATGCGGCCTTTGTTTACGAAGGAAATGACACAGAAATTGGTTCGCAACAGGGAGAAGGCACTACTAGTGAAATCTCCATACCTGGTCCCTTACAACTAGGACAGAACTATTTCGTACGGGTGCAGCTCACTTCAGGAGTAAGCAGTGGGCCACTGTCTAACTCCTTTTCTCTAAAAGTTTTAAAAAGTCCAGAAATCACGAGGCTTGCTTATAGCGACTCGACATCTCCTCCAACACTATCACTCAATTGGCAACTTACCGACCCCTCCGTAGGGAATGACTACCTCGTCTCGGTCTTCCAAGGCGAAACCGTAGTTGAAAATAAAACTGGCACCGGCTCCAGCCTTCAATTCCAACCAAGCATTTCCCTCGATCCTCAAAAGCTTTATACAGTTAAAGTCGCTTCTACTTCTGGAAAAACCATAGGACCTTATAGCGAAGCAGTTGCCATTTATACGGCAAAACCAGAAGTACAAAGTCTAGTCTATAATGGTACAAATATTGTTGCCAAACTCAACTACCAAACAGGTACAGTGTATGGAAATGGTTTTTTGCTATCACTTTTGAAAGATGGAACAGTCATCCAGAATGTTGTAGGAGAAGGCACCACTGCGGAACTCACTCCTACCGCAGCTTTCGATACTAATTCGAACTATACCATCCAAGTAGCAACAGCCGAAGGCGTTTCTATTGGTTCTTATTCTGCCCCATCACAACTATTGCTTGACGCCCCTTCCATAAGTAGTGCTCATTACGACGGTGATACTATTTCAGCTAGCTTTCATTTCCCTAATGTTTCTAGAACTGGCTTAAATTTTGTTTTTGCTCTCTTTGCCGACGGAGTAAAGATCCAAGAACAGTCTGGTACTGGCACAAGTGCTAGCATGACACCTGCGAGTCCTCTACAAACGAGCAGCAAGTATTCCCTACAAGTCGCTTCTACAAAAGACATAGCCCGCGGCCCTTATAGCAAGCCAGTGACAGTTCTCTCCGATGTTTTGCAAATTGTCTCTGGCTCCTGGAATGGTACTTCTATTTCTACCAACTGGTTATTTCCCTCTTCCAACGTTACCAACCGAGGTACCCTTATCACCTTTTATAAAGATGGCAAGGTAATTCAAAATAGCTCTATAAGTTCTGGATCTAGCGGCTCCTTAACACCTTCCACTCCATTTCCAGAAAGCGGTTCTGTGTATACAATAGAAGTAGCCCTAGCTAATGAGGTATTTGTTGGACCGTATTCCCAGCCACTTACCGTCATAACCGATACACCTACAATTACTTCAGTCACCTTTACTGGCCAAGAAATACATGCAGGAATGACATACCCTGGCACACCCACTCGCAGCTTTATCCTATCGCTCTTCCAAGATGACAAACTCATCCAGAGTTCAGCAGGCACAGGGCAAACAGCAACACTTGTACCTATAACACCACCAGTAAGCAGCAGCAAGTACGCGACTAGAGCTGCTTTTGCAGAAAACAACTTTATTGGCAATTACAGTAACCCCATAAACATAATTGTATCTAACCCCGAAATAACAGCCTTAAACTATGACGGTGATGCGATAGGTGTGGTAGTGCAATTTCCTGACCCCTCCGCCGGCATGCAGTATGAGATTGCTCTTTTAACGAATGGAATCTTACAAAAAACCAGCCATGCAACTGGTTCCAATGGAATTCTAAACCCCGATAACCGTCTTTCCGCAGGTATTGAATATACAGTCCAAGTTGCTTCTGTACAAGGAAATGTAAAGGGACCTTTTTCTGCACCACAATCACTAGCAATTGTTGTCTCACCAGAAATCACTTCGGTTGTATATGATGGTAGTAATTTGGAAGTTCATTGGGCACTAGCAAACCCATCTATTGGCGAGGGGTATTTACTCTCTATTTTCTCAGGAACAAAAGTTGTTCGTAACGCTCCTCCAGGAACGGGAACGAGTACGACAGTCGATAATGTAAGCGGTCTCTTTGAAAAAGATAGCGGTTATACTGTTAGAGTTGCTTCGACAAAAAACGACCAGATCGGCCCCTATAGTGTCGGTGTAGAAATTATTATTGCAAAACCAAGTGCGGTTAGTGCTGGTTACAATGGAAGTAAAATTAGCTTGAATTGGCTGTTGCCCAATATGCAACTGACTGGTATTTGCTATAAAGTATCTCTGTTTCACAACGGCAGTTTCCTACAAGCGTCTTCTGGTTTTGGCGTAAGTACATCTTTTACCCCAAGTGAACAGCCTGTTGCTGGGGAGTCTTACACGGCAACAGTCTCTTCTGTGCAAGGTATATCTACTGGTCAGCCTAGTGATCCCATAAACATTGCTATAATTGCAGCACCCACACTGACTGCTTTAGGCTACAACGGAAACCAAATCTCTGCCAATTGGCTCTATCCCGATACCTCAGATGGTTATCTACTATCGGTATTCAACGGTGATACCGTATATTTCAATGAAACCAGCAATGTACCAACAAAAACATTTGCCCCACCACAAGGAAGGCCTCTCGACCCCAATGTACAATATACTCTAAAAATTGCAATTTCCCTTTCTGGTTCCATCGGACCTTACAGCATTCCCCTACCCATTATCCAACAAGCACCATCAATTTCTAATGTATCCTTTAATGGCAGCGAACTCAGTCTAAACTGGACAATTCCTGATAATTCCGTTGGCGACGGGTTTTTAGTTTCTATCTTCAAAGGCAGCAGCGTATACCAGAACTGGTCAGGAACGGGGTCTTCTACAAGTTTTACTGTAAAACCATTTCCCGATGCTGGGCCTTATACTATCGCTATCGCTTCTGCAAGCAATGCCTCTATCGGACCGTACAGTAACCCATCTATCGCCATTGTAACTAGTTCTCCTAACAATGCAAAACTCAATTACAACGGTGAGAAACTCGAAGCTAGTTGGTCTTATACCGTAGCAACTGGCACAACTTTTGAAGCCTGTCTTTATAAAGACGGTACTTTGGTCGAGACGGTTCCTACAAATTCACTTACGACTTCCTTTGCAACAGATTTTTTACCAGGGTTTCTTTATACAGCAAATGTTCGTGCTAAAACAGGCAACTCTAGCGGTCCGCCGAGTGAAATGGCAACAGGTCCCTTCTCTGCTGTACGACAACTTACCTTTGATCCATTGGATCGAATCCAAAGCATAAACTCTGAAAACTACAATAGTATTACTTGGGATATTGACAATGCGGGAAACATAGAAACGCAAACATACAACACCACAAATAATAGTTCAACAAACCCCTCTTCTCCACAAAGGAACAATAGATGACGGCACCTATACTTTCTTTACAGTACGCGAGTATTTTAGCAGATGCAACTGATGTTCTTTCTTTTACAGCTACAACCACTGTAAGCAAAACAGCAGTCGCTAATTTTCCTACAAGTTCTTTTACAATTTCTCTATGGTTAAAACCAAGTAGTACTATTGGTAATATACTTATGTACTCCGACCCTTCAGGCTCATCTGGCCCTATCTTTGGCATCAAAAACCCTGGAAACCTAGAAGTTTCTTTTGGCAGTGCAAGTACAGGACCAACCCAAATAAACCTAAAGGATGGTTTTTGGCACCAACTTGCAATCACTGTTTTTACCAGCAATACCAACCACTACGCGGTTAGTGTGTACAAGGATGGAGTAAACTGTTATACAAGTATTGGCTCCTTATCCTTTACTCCACCAGGAATCCAAGCAAACGGCAATTTGGTTTTAGGTGGTGGAGATACCCCTTATACTGGTCTAATGAGTGAATTTCGCTTGTGGGATTCGCTTCGTTCGCAACAACAAATTGCTACAAATATCCAACGTAGGATGCAAACAACAACGCCCGGTATAGTCATATGGTGGGGACTGTCTTCTAATGCGGATTCAGGCACGGTATCCAACGGTAGCTTTGTTTCCTCCGGTTTGCGTTTTAGAGAGAAACCTAACGGACAAACAGCCTACCTCTTAGCAAGCTGGAACCAGACAAGCCAAACGGACACTTATGACCTGCAAGTACTTGCATTGGACGGCAGCCTGTTCATTGATGAAGCAGGATTAGACTTTTCACAACAGCCCTACCCCATCCAACCCTGTTTGTTTGAAAAAGAATACCGCGGAAGGGTTCGCTCGGTTACAGGCAGCACAGCTGGAGATTGGAGCCAAATCGTTACCGTAGTACCTATCGATCTGGCAATCACAACGATAGTCAGTACTTGGAATTCTAGTAACAGCAGCCTAAGTGCTACATGGCAAAGCATCGACCAGGCCCAAAGTTACCAAGTATATATTAACAATGCCAAACATGGCAACCCTATCACAGAGACTTCTTTTGATCTAACACCCTACCTTAGCCAAACCGGTGCAACAACATTGCAGGTAGATGGTTTATCGATGAATAGCGTAGGAGTATTGAGTGATATTTCACCAGTAGCACAAGTAACAGGTCTTAAAGCTATTTACAACGCACCTGAAGAAGTTCTTGTTGTAAACTTTGCCGATGGCCTCGCCGGATGTGCCTATTATTTGCAAATTATAAAAGACTCCGACACAACGGTATTTTATTCGCAGTGGGTAAGTCCAGGAGGTTCCCCTTACACAATCTCGATACCAGCGGCAACAATCACGCTCCAGCAGAGCTATACAGTCCAGGTTCGTGCCATCCACAAGGGAAGTATTAGCGATTGGTCAAGCGTGAAACTGACTCCTAGCAACCTAGCAGGTCCATTGCTAAACGATCTCAGTCAGAATACAGCCAATAAGAGTATAACGGCAACTTGGACATTTAGTGGAGCCACAGCCGAAAGTTATAATATAGTATTAACAGAGGATAGTACACCGAATCCACCTATACAGGAAACCAGTACTAGCAAAACTTTTACCGGACTCACAGAAGGTACTACATACAAAATAAAAGTACAAGCGGTAACTGCAACACTTATCAGCCAATGGTCACAAGAGAAATCAATCGTTCTAGGCAGCAATCTGGCACAGGTAAGTGGGCTCAATGTAACTTCCGATAAGGCAGGAAACCTGAATGCCAATTGGAACATAGTCACTGGCAACAACGTTAGCTATGAACTTGAAATTTACGATAGCAGTGGTTTTAAATTCCCTAAGTCAAACATAAATGGCACAACTATTTCCTTACCACAAACAGAAACCAATGTAACTCCAGGTAACACGTACAATGTCCATGTGAGAGCAAATGCTCCCAACTCTCTACCTGGAGACTGGAGTTTACCCTATTCTATTAAAGCAGGTGAGCAAACACCCAGTGACCCAGGAAGTGATGACTCTGATAAGAAAGGCGACCCTGTTCTGGTTTCTAATGGAGCATATGTTTATAGTTTTACTGCTATTGAAGTCTTTGGAGTGGTACCAATACGCTTTACCTGCTTCTACAGTTCACTTTTTCCTCTTCCCAGTGACACTCCCTCCAGACCAGATAAGCCTCTAGGAGCCAGGTGGAACCACTCTTACAATATACGTATCGAGAAATCTCATGACGGGCAATCAGTTTACATCCTTTGGGGAAATGGACTAGTGAACGTCTACAATGTACCTGCGTCAATTAGTGGGTATTATAGCAAAAAGGGTCTACCGAATGGTGACGCTCTATTTGTGGATGGAAGCCTAAACTATACTCTCACCCAAGCTGACCAGACGGTATATCAGTTCAACCCTTCTGGAGTATTGCAGAAGATCAGTTCACCACAAGGCAACGATATCGACTTTAGCTATACGAATGAACGTCTAACTGCAATAACAGATACCATATCTGGCCGCAGGCTTAACTTGACCTATTACACATCTGGCGCCGATGACGGGCGAATTCATACCATATCTACTGCTAGTGCAACCAATGTATCCTTCACCTACCAAAATAGTAATTTAATGACTTTTATCGATGTAAACGGCAATGATCTTCAGTTCACCTATCACCACAACTCGCTGATGGAAACAACGACAGACACTAAGGGCAATGTGTTTATAACGAACACTTACGATTCCAATAATCGTGTGCAGACACAAAAAGACGCTCGTGCAACAGCCAATGGGGAAAATTATGCAATTAGTTTTTCTTATCAAGATATTACCTTCGCAGGAATTGCAGCGATCAAAACCACCGTAGTAGACCGTATGGGGAATAGTAGTTATTCCATCAACGACAAAGCCATCAACAGTACCCTCTATTCACGCGCCCAAATCGATGCAAGTGGTACCATTGCGGTCACAAGGAAATCTTATGATGCAAACGCTCGGCTTGTTGCAGAAACATATTATGAAGGCCCTCCCATCTCTGAAAACGAAACCAAGGGCAATACCACTAGGTATGAATACAATGGGGTCGGTTTGACTACTAAAATAACCTATGCGAATGGAACCTTCCTTTCCATGGAATATGATGAACGTAACAATAAGACTGCTCATACTGATATATACGGCAACCAAACCAGTTACGAATACTATAGCAACAATACATTAAAAAAGGTCAT
This sequence comes from Spirochaetota bacterium, assembly GCA_039028475.1. Taxonomy (GTDB): domain Bacteria; phylum Spirochaetota; class Leptospiria; order Leptospirales; family Leptospiraceae; genus JBCCIA01. Next base: position 9,928 of record JBCCIA010000041.1, read on the forward strand.
CGACGCAGAAGGTCGGGAAACCATTTATACATACAAAGCAGGTGGGTTTGCAGGGGAACTCGAGACAATCCAAGACGTACTGAGCAACATATGGCATTACCAGTACTACTCCAGTGGAGAAATCCAAACGATCACTACCCCAGCGGGTAACAACACTACGTATACATATGACACCCAAGGACGACAGACTTCTCAAGTAATTCGCAACAGTGACGGAACGCTGGTCTATCAGGCAAGCCTTACTTTAGACCCCAAAAGTGGCCTCATCCAGACGCAAAAAGTACAATTTGATGACCAAGAAGTGGCTAATGCCTTTGTCACGACTTACACATATGACGAGCTCGGTTTGATCAAAACAATTACCGATACAGCAAACAATACAACGACCTACCATTTTGACCCCAACAATTTAATTGAGAATGTAACCTTCCAAGCAGTCAATAACATCTCTGACCAAATCGTTTATAGCTACAATAAAGAGGATCATTTGATACTGGAAAGCTATACCGACAACCAAGCCCATGCAACACCTGTTTATACAAATGCTTATGGCTATGACAATATTGGACGTCTCACAAGCAAAACCGATGGTAACGCAAAGATCAAACGATTCAGTTATAGCATGGAAGGTTTAACAGGTAGCGGTCCTTACAATACCCAAATTACCACAACCTACCCTGCTGTAACAGTCCCCGATGGTGCAGGTTCTACAAAAACAGAAACCTATTCGACAACAGCTAGCTACGATCCTATTGGTAGGCTAGTAGGGAGAACGTATCCAGCAATTGTAGGAACCAATGGTGCCGCAACATCATTTGCATACAATGTATTGACACCTAGCCCAGAAGCCCCTGCCCGCTTAGAAGTGCTAACCACATTTCCCAAGGAAGAACCTTCCCAAGCAAACGCGTATAGCAAAAGTATACGCTATGATAGGTTATTTCGTGTTACAGAAGAAAAAAATGAAAATGAAAAAATTTGGCAAACACGTTATAGCACACAGCACAATTCTCTAAGCAATCGTAGCGAAGCCATAAAAACTACCACCGACCCTACAGAGCGAGTTCGTATCTATCGCTATGACAGCCAGAACAATTTAGTAAGCACAAGCCTAGGAGGAAACTCTCTTACAGCTCGGACAGTCACCTACAGCTCAGATGCACTCGGCAGACCCCTTACAACGACCCAATACAAAGATGATCAAACTTTGCATACCAACACAAGTTATAGTTTTGATACAAACCTAAAAGCCTCTAAAGTGAGTGTTACCGCCTATGGTGCAGCCCAATCCACTCTATACTATGACGGGCAGGGTAGACTGGTACAAGAAACCTTTGCCAACAACAATTCGTATTCTCTCACCTACAACGAGCGCAACCAACTGAAAAGTTACACCAATGGACGCAAGCAAAGCGTAACGTATGCATATGACCATGCCGGCCGCTTTACAACAACATTGCTGCCAGGAGGGGATACTGTTCTACAAGAATTAGACGGCAACGGCAACCGCCTGTTTACAAAACTCAATGGCACTGTTACAATCAGTAGGAAATTCGATGAATTGAACCGTATGACTTCTCGAACCGACTCCTTCAACAACAAGGTAGGCTATAGTTACTATCCTGAAGGTATGACGCAGCAACTTACCTATCCCGATGGCAAAACAGTGGATTATACCTACAATGGACTCTTGCGTATGCAAACGGTCACCGATTGGAAGCAAAGAGTCACAAACTACACCTATCACCCCCAAGGAAAATTGGCAACTGCAAATCTACCAGGGGGACTCACAGTCAACTACGGCTTTGATGCCGTGAATCGCTTAAACTCCTTACAAGCAAAAGTTGGTTCTGATATAATAGCAAGTACAGACTATACTTTTAACGAATATGGCCAAATACAGAACGCCGATGAGGTTCTCCCCTTAGCCACAAACCGCATCGAAACAGCAAAGACTTTGACCTATACTGGCAATATGCTTGATAAATCTGGGACAGAATCAGCTGTCTACGATGATGATGGCAATATGACTACGGTACCTGGTATCAATGGTACTTTAAGCTATAATGTATTCAACCAATTGGAAAGCTCTGCGACAGGTCAAAACACTTACACCTACGACGAAGATGGCCTGAGACTTGCAACTTCTATCCAAGGAAATAAAACCCGTTATGTGCAAAATCCTTGTAATTATTTTAGCCCTTGGGTAGACCAAGCAGACCTTCCAGTGGATCCGAGCCATATTCACGAAGGTTCTTCCACTGCCGGAATTGAGTTTTTAACTTGGGCGCGTGGTAAGTCAGGTGAACACCCAGCTCTCAACCAAGTTTTAGCTACAACAGACGATTCAAATGCAGTAACAGCTAGGTATGTCTATGGACAGGGACTCATCAGCCAAGAGTTAGCAAATGGTGATCACTCTACCTATATATTTGATGCACGCGGCTCTACCCTTGCCTTATTGGACGAAGAGGGCAATACCAATGACCGCTATGCGTACAGCCAGTATGGAGATTTACAACAGAAAGTGGGAAATACTGTGAACCCATTCACCTATGCTGGACAGACAGGGGTGATTGATGATGGCAATGGGTTGCTTTATATGCGAGCTAGGTATTACAGCCCAAATATTTTACGTTTTACATCACGCGACTTTCTTTATGGCAATAGCATGCAACCACAAACTTTAAACCGCTACACCTATGTGCAAGGCAACCCAATCCGTTACATTGACCCTTCTGGCTTAGGATTTTTCAGTAGTGTATGGCATGCAGTTACCCATCCTTTTAGTTCCATTAGCAAATTTTTAATATCTGTAGCAGTTGTGGGAGTAGCGGGGCTTGCAGGTATGGGTCTTTATTATGGCTTTAGTGGATTGGGGTCGTTACTATCTGGAGGTGGCGGTGCGCCTGGAGGAGGAGGTGGCCCTGGGGGAGGAGATGAGCCTGGGGGGGATGGACCTGGGGAAAGAGATCCATTTTTAACACGAAAAAATTTACGCCGAAGAATACCTCATGGAGAAATTGAGATGCAGAATTTAGCATCACTCGAAGACGCCGGTGAAGGAAACCCAATTGAGCAAAATGGACTTTGCCAAAGATTTCAGAATTGGCGCAACGGTCGTTTCGGTGATTACCACCCCCATTCATACTAAGGAGACATCTAATGATAACAGCAGAACAATTAAAAAATAGTACTAATCTTTACAACGGTACCCTTGCATTCCATGTCCCCTTGGCAAGTTTAGTAGGAGTCAAGCATTCTACCTTCACACTCCAAGCAAGCTATAATGGCAATGTGGCAAGAACTGTTGCCTATGATAATTTGCTAGCTCCTACTTCCACGCTAGGTTTAGGCTGGGAACTAGCTCTTGAGAAAATTATCTCAGTACCAGATTGGAGTAACTCTGCTTCCAACACCAAGTATTTTTACCTAGGGGAAGGTGGATTCAATGAAATGCTGCAAACAGCGAGTGATGCACATACCCGAACTTATGGACTCACCGGTTATAAATTTTACAAAATCACCTACCACCTTGCCAATGACTATTGGACGATTGTCAAAGAAAATGGGACAACTTATACATATGGTAGCCCACAAACGGCTAGTTCAAATACAGGAACAGAAAAAGCTGTCAGCCGAGAGACTTGGCTAGGCAGCAGTGCAATCACAGGAAATGAGACAAACTTCAGTACTGGCTGGAGCCTTACTTCTATTGCAGACCTCTGGAAAAACCAAATGACTTTTACTTATGAAGCAGAAGATATTTCTGTCGGGCAAGGAGGGCTGTCTTTTACCAGAGCACAGTATCTCAGCAAGATAACCGATACAGTAGGACAAACAGCAACCTTTACCTATAACAACAAAGCAACTAACGAATACCAAAATCCACATGTAGCTGCCAATGGCATAAATGCTTGGCAAGATCGATTTGAAACAAAGTTCCTCGAGTCGATCGCTGTATCTGCTGCTCCGATCTCTCCTACTAGCAGTGCCAGTGAGCTCTACACAATACGCTTTGGCTACACCGACTCTAGTGGCAGTACAGAATTTCTCGGAACTGGAGAGATGGCTAAGAGGTTACTCACCGGTATCACCCGAGTCTATCCAGGCAACAATAGTCTACCAGGGCTTAAGTTCTCTTACCAAAAAACTGCAAGCGATCCAAGCTATGGTTCTTTGCTGAGTGCAATCACAGAAGAAGGGGGCCTAATCGAATATACTTACCAAAATGTAACTACCCAAAACTCTACTCGCAACGTTCCCCTTGCCAAACCAACAAAGAGCGGTGTTACCTATTCCAACCCCAGGTTTTGGTTTAAGAACCGTTATGTGGTGGTCACTTGGTTAGGAAGTGATGGCAACTGCCCTGTCACTATATACTCTTGGGAAGGTCGCTGGCTATCACAACAAGTCTGTGAATTTTCCGCGAGCAACGAAAGTTCCTACAACGCCAGCAAAGTTGTCCTCTCTGATCTTTTATTTTCTGTCCTAATTGATGAAAAACTCTACGCATTCCATAAGAATGTAAAATTAGCAGGCAATTGGCTAGGAGATAGCGCTGGAACTGCACTTTCTCTAAATGCAGGCGAAAATACACGTGCAACCGCTGGTGATAGATTTATTTCTATTGTGGGACTCAGTAGTGGAAAACTCAACACCCTCTACTGGAACGGGAGTTCTTGGGTGGCAAGACCACTTATCACCTTACAAAGTGGCGCTGTCGGCCTAGTCTGTGACATCGCTGCTAAAAATAACTATCTCTACGCAGCCTCCACCCTAGGCAATACCCCAACTGCCAGTATCGAAAATCGGTTCGAATACATAGATGCGGAAGGCAACTGGCAATCCCTCCAAACAACCTCTCACCCAAATATCTCATTAGTCTCTACACTGCAAGTAAAAGCCCAAGCAGCCTTTCTCTATCTTGGCTACGGTGGTCCTTCTGCTAACAACACAGCCTATTCCTACAACGCAGCGACTTGGTCTGAAAATTTTAGCAACTTTAGTTTTACAGAATTGACACGAGAAACAATTTCTCAAACCACACAGCCTCCCCTTGTTTTTACTGACAATACCCGCGTTTCTATTGCACAAAAACAATTCCGTTTTGATGGCCAAAGCTGGAACTTGCAAAACCTTAGTAGCATCACATACCCAGACGAAAGTAAGATTAACTCCTTTTCGCAAGGTTTTGACAAAGTCATCCGAACCATTCAGAAAACAGATGGTTCCCTGTTATTTGATCTATTGCAGTACAATCCTGCTGATATTTCTGCTTCTGGCCGTTGGAGTGTTCCTACAAATCTTGCAGGGGTCGCTGCTAAAACCAATGGAAGCGTGGTTTCCTCTGTTGCCATAACCGATAAGGAGGAAGACAGTAATTATGCAATCTTTAACAATGCCCTATACTACCAAAATCCCGATGCAACATGGACGAAGGCGTTCGATATCCCAGACACATTGACTGCTACAGAAGCCTCTACCCTCAGGCTTTATTCTTCCAACTATTTCATCTACCAAGTTGCCGACAAAACGATTGTCTACCCGGTGCAAAACGGCAATATAGCCAGCACAGGCCGCATAGAGTTCAGCAACAATTCTATTTTGCCACAGGGTGATACGGGGCAAGGTTTCTCTGGAGAAAACTCCTTTATCACGTATAGCGGTCAGTGGGGTAGCAGCATGGAACTAAACTTACATGCAATCGTAGAAAAGGATGCCCAGGGAGAGCTTAGCAACCCAGTAGTTGCCGGAGTCACACTATATAGTTTGGGCAAATCCACAGGTCCAAGCCCATTGTATGGAACCAACCAATCGGCACATGCCTTTGCTGGCAGTACGGCTGTTGCGATGACAGAAGGTTATGGCGCCTTGTACAACCATGTCGAAAGCGCTGAGGGGACAACCGCAATCACTTCAGACGCGTCCTCGACTCCCTTTGGAAAAAGCATTGTCTATTTTTTCAACGGACTTTCTAGCACAGAGACACCAAGCCATCCGTATCCAACAGGAACCAATACCAATGCAACAGATTACCTAGCACTTCTATTAGGACAATCCTATACCAGTGAAAATACCAAATATGTCCCAGCAACAACAGGAACAACAGCCGCTCAAGTAACAATCACTAGCTTTACAAATTCTATATGGGTTTACGAAAAAAATCTTTGGCCAAACCGCCCAGGCTTTTATGCACGCAGCAAAGAGACCCAGAGTCAACTAGACGGCGTAACAGCAACCGTTATCTCGGAGTACAGCACAGACACAGGTTTAAGTACAAGCATAGCTAGCACAAAATACAATTCTGCCGGTACATTAGACACCATGACAGAAGAGTTCCTCTACTGGTGGGAAAAGTATGATCCAGACCGCAGCAACAACCTATTGACACCAGTTGTCCAGACTACCCGCAAACAAAACAATAACATTATAGGAATTTCTATCACAACTTGGAAAAACGATTGGGGGTACAGTGAAAAATCTTGGGCAATCGAAGCCGAATACATCGCCTTGCAAGCAGATCCAGCAACATTCAACAAATGGACAGAAAATAGCTCACCTCTGGCGTCTGGTTGGCGCTTGATCTCGCTAGTAGCAACACGCATTGCAACAGGACTTCCTAATTTAGTTCAAGACAGCATTGGTCGAGACTCCTCCCTGGTTTATGATACCAAAGGACATTATCTGGTTAGCTCTTTTGCCAACGCCGATGCAAATGGCCAAGAGGCAAGTTATTACGGTTTTGAATCTTATGAAAAGGATAGGTATTGGAGTTATCTAGGGGGAACCATAACAAACAACAGAGTAAGTGGCGAGGCGCATGCAGGAAAATGGAGTCTACAAATTCCAGCAGTTCCTGGGGCGCAAAATGGACCTACCGCCAGTTTTGTACCAAACACGCAAAACCGTCGCTACCTATTTGCAGGTTGGGTGCAAACAGCAGCAGGTTTTTCTGGGGTAACAGGTGATGCCCAGTGGGTGATCTCTCTATACACAGTGGAAACTAGCCCACGAAAATTAGGAAACGACGTTGTCCTCCCCTTCCCCGAAACAAACGGTTCTTGGCAGTATTTCCATACGGTCATTGATCTAGCAAAAGTTAGAATTGATAACAACATAGCGAGTGGAACCAATGTCAGCATTACTATTTTGGGTTACAACCAAAAAGCTGGGCAAGTGCCTTTAGTGGATGGACTAACCTTCCTAGCAGTAGACGCTAGCTTTAACACAACAGTCTATGACGAAAATACCTTTCTAACAATTGCTAACGAAGAAGCCAATGGAGCCACGAATCAGATCGTTAGAGATTCCCTATACCGTCCAACAGCACTAATTGGTCCAGACAACAATGTAGCTGGTATAACACAGACAACACCTGGTCGTTTGCTCAATGGAGACAGCGAATTAGCAGCAGAGTTTCCCAACTCCATCATGAATATCAATGCAAGCAGCAGTGGGTTTTATTACAACTTCGAAGAAAGCGATGCAGGAGCTTGGAACCTAGCAACAGGATGGAGCATGGCCAATGGTAAGCTGAGCTTTACAGGAACAGCAGCCCCACCTCTTGGGAGCCAGGCAAGCTTAAAAACTTTTGCGAACTATAACTTTGCCGCATGGGTAAAAATAATCCCGGCACAGGGCACAACACCTAATACAGGCATAGGTGCCAACAACATCTATGTCTATTGGGATAGTGCTACCCACAAATGGAACCTCTGCTATGTTACAGGGGGAAGTACCACTACTGTCGCATCTACACAAGGACCAGGTTATAAGAGTGATATTTTATTTACCATCATCGATAACTTTGTTTCCTTTTTTGCTGGTGGCATTGAAGTATTCAGCTACCAACTCCCTGAAACCACACGTGCCGATGGTTCCTTCTTTCTATCCTTGGCTGCTGCTGCTTCCTTCAGCGATCTCGTGCTCAGTACCGACCCGCAAACAGAGTTTTCTCTCCTAGACGGAAGGGGAAAAGTTTTCCAAAAACTCTACCTACAAGATGGCAAAGACTTTGCCGCTACTGGCAGTATAGACGATGCCATTGGCCGGACGTCATACCAAAAAAACCCAGTCTACTATAGCATCCAACTCGATGCCAACGACAACCTTGTCGAAGGAGGAATAGCCAACTACTTACCTGACAGTTCTGGCCAACAAATGACCCTAGCGGAATACCTATCCCCAAGTGGCGGCTACCAATACCAGCAAACCATTTTTGAAAACTCTCCCCTCAACCGAGCCGTAAAACAAGGACAACCGGGTGCTAGTTATAGCGTTGCCAGCCCAAATGCTACAAGTATTGTTTATGGGTGCACTGGTGCCACAGCTCCTTTCAATGTGATGAATGATCTACTACCAACTGGCTCCGATGGGCATTACTACCTGCAAGAAATTACCGATGCAAATGCTGTAAAACAGTACCGGTTGTCCAACCAAGTAGGACAGTTAATCGCAGAACGGACACAAACCGCTACAAACACCTACAGTACCACCTTCTATATTTACGACGCGTTAGGAAACGTTAGTGAAGTTCGACCACCGAATTATTACTCTCCTCCCACTAGTTCTGCCAATACAGACTGGGTGCAGACAAATACCTGTAATTTTATCGGAGAATTGGTTGCGAGTGCTATGCCAGATTCTGGGACAGTACAGTACATGTACGATAGCGTGGGACGCTTACGCTTCAAACTCGATGCAGATGGAGTCGCTCAAGAAACAACGGGCAACCCAAAGGCACAACGGATCGTATACTATTGCTACGATGGTTTGGATCGTCTGTTAGAACAAGGTTATGTGCAAAACACTGGTATAAATTGGAGTGGCTTAGCAGCTCATGTTGACGACCAGAGTTGGCCAAATGCTTCTTTGTCTCCGCATTGGTACATACGCAACACCTACGATTACTCAGGCAGTGATAGTAGCAATCTAATCGGGCGGCTTTGGCAAACAGAGGTCAATGCCTCCGGTGATGGGACTTCTAGCAATACCGAGAGGTACAGCTACGACCTACGCGGGAACATTCTTAGCCAAACCATAACTGTTCCCAGCTATGGTGCGCAATCTTACCAGACCTCCTACCAATACAATAACCAGAACCAACTTGCTCAAATCACCTACCCAGCAAAACTTTCCGGTGCAACAGTCCAAGGATCTCCGTTTGCACTTTCTTACAGCTACAACCGACTTGGACAACTGGCAGCTGTTGGCATACCGCCGGCAGGAAACGAGGTTGTGGACCCACAAAATCCAGCAAGCGGACCTGAGGCCAGTTTTGCTACCTATTTTTACAATGCACAAGGGATACTCCAACAAGAAAATCTAAACAACACCAACACAGAGAAAAAGTTGGAGCGAAACTTTTCCTGCAATACAGCCGGCTGGCTAACAGATATACAAGGCGATTTTTACCAACAGTCTCTTACTTACGACAATGGAGGTGTAGGCGGTGCCGCTTACTACAATGGGAATATCGCCTCAAACACTTCTACTACCAGTACGTATTTTAGCAAAAACCAAACAGTAGATCCATTTTTCAGCAGTGCCTTTACCCAAGAACAGTGGAAGTACAAATATGACAACTTGGGACGCCTACTAACAGCCGAAAGTGTGACAGACAAGCAAGATCAATCCCTCAGTATTGGTCTCACTCCCAGTGAAATTGCGTATGACGCCAATGGCAACCTGACATCGGTGCCACGTATGAGTGCTACAGAAACCTACTCGTACCAAGCAGGAGGCAAAATTTCTAACAACCGGGTACAATCTGTAAGCACAGGTGTAACCCTAAGTATCGATTTTACCGCAACAGACAATCCAGGCTGGAGTTGGGGAGCCAGTAACCTGGGGCCATCAGATTCAGAAGTGGTAGATACACCTAGCGACACAGGAACAAATGATAACAATCCCCCTTCTACAAAATCCCTTCGAGTTGGTGGTGGTAGCCTGGGTCACCAGGAATACTTACAATACCAGGGGTATCTCGATCCACGCGGCTCCTACACTCTTTCCTATTGGCTCAAAACTGAAACTGGTTTTGAACAGCAAGGAGGAGAAGCTGGCTGGTACCTACGTTTATCCAATGCATCCGGTACTATTGTAGATGTACTGGTAGATGATTTTGCAGCAGGATCGGCAACATGGAAGCAATGTGGCCCGATTACTATCGATCTAGCCAGTAAAATAGCCTCTATGGGCTTAGGAGAAACCATCACCTCCTATTCACTAGTTCTGTTGAATGCCAAAACAAGTGGCAATAGTTCAGCCGCGGCGAGTCTGTACGTGACAAATATCACACTGGCAGGCAATGGTGCAACAGGAACCTATGTCTACGATAACAACGGTAATGTTACCGCCTCACCAGCACGTGGTCTTACTTCCCTTGAGTACAACCCAATAACCGGTTTGGCTACCAATATCAACAAAACAGGAGCGGCGGCAGCTAATTTTGCTTACTCCTACGATGCACAGGGTTTACGAGTATCTGAAAGCTTGAGTGTAGCTGGGAAAACCCTAAAACGCTTGTATTTACGCGATATTAGTGGGAAAGTTTTGGCCTGCGTCGAAAGCGATGGCAGCACTGAGACAGAAATCTCTTACTTGCACGGTGCAAATGGCCTATTAGCGATGAAGAATGGTACAGGCGTAAGCTATGTCTTGAAAGATCATTTAGGATCGACAAGGGCATTGGTAGACGAGAGTGCTAATGTCATACAGAGCTACCGTTATGACCCGTTTGGTGAAATACTGCAAGAAACAAGTCGTACCGATGCCCTTTACACGTATACTGGCCAGGAGTACAATAGCAACTTGGGACTCTACAATTACAACGCCCGTCTCTATGATGCAGCATTGAGACGCTTCTATGAGACTGACCCGGCAGGGCAATACGCCAGCCCCTATACTTATGTTGGCAATGATCCGGTGAATCGTGTGGACCCAAGTGGAAGAGATGCTATCATTCTAGTAAACGAAGCAAACAAAAAAATCACCGTAAAATCTGATATAATTATATATGGAGCAAGTGCGGACGATGCTTTAGCAAAATTCTACCAACAAGATATTATAAACCAATGGAATAAAGGCTTCCTATACAACGACAAAACAAGAAATATCACCTATACAGTAGACTTTGCCGTCAATGTCCGACATGAAAATATCACCGGTACACCTTGGTCTTCCTACCTAGGTGGAACTGGCACAAATTATATTCATGTACCAAATTTTGATAGCCCAAGAAGTTATGTGGCTGCTTTGAAGTATACTGGTGAATGGTATGCGAAAGATGATACGCGTGGATTCGCTGTTGCTGCCCATGAGTTTGGACATTTACTTGGATTGCCTGACCGCTATATTGAAAAAGACTCCGATAAATATTGGAAACCCTGGTTCCGCTACTGGGGAGGATGGCTTGTAGGAAATTTTGCTGATCCAAAAGGTTATGAAGATAATTTAATGAATAAGCACTGGAGCGGACATGTTTACCAGACCGATATCAACACAATTGTAGGTCCTGCCGTCAGTGCACATAAAATAGGAAAGAATGAAACTACATATTATCTAACACCCAGGTATTCTGACCTTGCTCGTTTACTAGGTTTGGAGATAGGGGTATTGGGTGCAGGATCTGGAATATACTATGGAATCCCTTGGGCTTTAGGTCATATGCGAAACTTGGGAAATACCGCATTGAGACAACTAAGAAGAAGACGTAATATGCCAATTATATTGCTAGCTGCGACCCTATTAGGAACAGCAGGATACGCGTACGTGTGGTTTAATAAAGAATAAAGTTAAAACATAGTCACGATTAACAAGACCTTCCCAAAAATTCAGGTAAATTTTTTACCAGAAAGAATATGTTGGTTGCTTAAAAAACCAGGATCGCTATAGACTTATAGTGATACAAAGAGAAATCTTTGATTTTGCAAGTCTGGTTAGATAAGGAGAGCCAAACCATGAAAAAGTTTTTATTTATTTTACTAGTATGCAGCCAATTCACACTACATGCCGAAGAA
>JBCCIA010000042.1:0-21912 GCA_039028475.1 Spirochaetota bacterium
GTTTGTAGGCAGTATGGCTTTTTTGGGGATAAAAAAGTAAGTCATACGTTATTATGTTATTATTAGTTGTCAGTATGGATTTGGTTTATATCTTATGGTTTTTTGCTGAGAACTATAGAAAAGAATCCTATGTAAGATAGGTAAATAATTGTCTGAGTAGATTGTTACTGGAACTTAGCTACAGTTTTGCAAATATGGAATATTTACAAAAATACTAGCAATACCTAATTTCCAAGAATTGTGCGTGTGGTATAAGTAGTTAGAGAAATTGGATGGAAAAATGGAGGAAGTCTGTTCCCAAGTTCTATATGCTTCAGAGCATTTTACTCAACTTGGAAACAGAAAAAAGTTTCATAGAGTTTTTTGTAAGTGTATACTTACAGTTCTCTATTTTTGCTTGAGACGGTCTTTCTGTCGTTGTACCGATTTAATGGTACGCTTAAGTAGTTTAGCCAGCTCTATCGCAGGTTTGTCTATATTTTTCTTTAGAGCAGTTAGCTCTTTCTTACTCCATGGTTTGCCTGTATTTTCGGTACTAACACCCATAGCTTCTAACCGAATCAGTCTTTTGCGAGCATTGATAGACTGTAATGACCGTTTCAGCATCTTTACCAATTCTACTTCTGGTCTGTCTATGTTCACTTTCAACTTTTCGATCTCTGCTGCTGTCCATTGTTTTCCGGTATTTACAGTATTGGCAGGAGACTCTATTCTTTGTCGCCGATTTTTGGCATTGACACGCGTTCGTTCTTTCCATATCTTGCTTTCTGATCTGGCTAGTATGAGATCTTCCCGAGATACTTTGTGTTTTGCTAACCAAAGTTTGGTGAGATTCCCTTTCTTCTGCTGGTTCAGATCAAGGTTTAAGATAAAATCTACCCATTTTTTAGGTGATTTTATGGAAGAAATTTTTTTTCGAAGCTCTTTGTCTGTTGACTTCATCTTTCCCCCTATAGTTTTTTTACAGGGTCGAAAAAATGAAAATTTTTTCTATTACTTTTTCATTAAAAAATATTTTTTTTGGAAGAAAAGCATTTTAGAGGGTATGTGAAACTTTGCATATACAGTAGAAATGCTTCATTTGCCACCATATCGTATTTGCTAGGCAAATGAAGCGTTCGAAGAGGCCTACTTTCGTAGAAAATCAGATTTTTTAAATACTTTCTTTGTTCCTTTAGGCCAATATTTTGGTTTTGCACCAGGTAAAAGTGTGTTTAGAATGACCTGTACTTTGGTAGTTTTCCCCTCAGTAACTTTGATGGTAGCATTGTTCAATTCTAAACTTTCTGCGAATGATGCTTTCACTTCATAATCACCAGGAATCAAATTGGTGAACCAAAAGTATCCTTTGCGATTGGTCTTAACCTTATGGATTCCATTCACAGTTTTCACTGTAGGCATATAGATTGGCTGTCGGTAGACGGGGTTATCAAGCGTTTTATAAAATACCCTACCTTCAATCACACCAAAACCCGACATTGCATTTGTCATTTGCAGAACATTTTTCTGATTCGCTAGTACAGCAAAAGAACGAGTCATTTCAGGGTAATCATCTGCTCTAAGGGTGATGCTATGTACCCCTGCAGGCACGCGTTTTAAAAAAATGTCATATACCCTACCATAGCGAATTCTACCTCCTAACGAGGAAGAACCCCAAAATTTAGATTTACGCGAACGCAAAGTGATGGGATATTCCTTACCGCTAATAAATAGTTTTACCTTACGCTTTCCTTTGCGCGTTTTTTTTAGACGAATCATTTCAGCCGGAGGTAGCATCTTGATACCATATTTCCTATCCCGTACAATCGATGTACGGATAAGTACTTCACCAAAATCTTCATTGACTACTACCTCAGGTTCTTCAGGGGTAACAACCGGCTCAACTGGTGCTGGTTTGGGAGGATCATAATGTGGCTCGGGAGATGGAGGAGGGACAGGGATGGGGTCTATTTTGGGTGGAGTTATTTTCTTTGGCTTTGTTCCTTTGAGGATAATCCCAGAGGCATTGCCTGATATCTGCGGTACCTGCTCATGGCTTACCCTTGCAGCCATTCTTTCCACATCGCGTTTCGTTTTAAAAAAAGCTTCTAAAGCAGTAACAACTTTATCACCATTCAGGTCGGCAGATTCCATTGCACGGCCAAAGTTATAGGTAAAAACTCCATGATTGATCCTGCCTCCCAATTCGATCGATGTTTGATCATCATCGGAAGATGCTATAATCGCCTTATTTTGGAAATAAAAGTCTTCTGGATTCTGCCTGACCGTACCATCCTTACCATTGGGAATTGGTACAGCTCCTGCCCCCCGAGTTTTTTTTCCTTTCTTAGCAATGCCTCCTGAAAAACAGCAATCAAATGCAAATAAGGTTTTAGGAGACTTGATTTCTTTCAAATATTGGTTGAGCTCTACATCTGAAAGATGTGGCCTATCATAGCATACAATATAATTTGACATACCATTTTTGCTATTCGGATCTTGTAAAAAAAAGCCATGTCCCGCAAAATACAAGAATACAGTATCATCCTTAGAGGCACGTCTAGCCAGCTTATGGATTTCTCTTTTAATATTGCGTTTGGTTAAAGAACGTCCTAAAATAACCTTAACAGTATCAAATTTACCTACTTTCCGTATTTGGGACTCCATATATTTGGCATCAGCTTCGCAGAGGTTTAGTTCTCCAATTCCTGCTTTATTGCCTTTATAGTTTGAACCCATCACAAGAGCATGTTTTTTTGCCAAAAGCTCGTTGCTAAAGAAAGCCAAAAAAGCAAGTAACAACCCGAGTTTGTATCGCTTCATAATTCTCTCTCCTTTCATTGAAAAGGTCAGCCTCTGTCAATCAGAGTGCTTACTACCAATCGAGTATATTAGAGTAGAATTTTTTGAAAATAAGTCTATAATTTTTTAAGGAGGGTTGTTTTTGGGAAAAAAGTGGGGAAAGTATTTAATTTCGTCGGAACTCCCGGCAAAAGCTCTACCGGGAGGTTAGGGTAGTAGGCTAACTGCTTATTTAGCCAGCCATTTCATCATACCGCGGAGTTTTTTACCTACATCTTCGATCTGGTGTTTTTCGCCCTTTTCACGCAATTTATTGAACTCAGGATAGCCGGCTTTGGTTTCTGCCACCCATTCCTTGGCGAATTTACCACCTTTATCCTTTTGGATTTCCTCTAGAACTTCTTTCATGCGCGCTTTCGCACCTGCATCAACAATTCTAGGTCCGCGTGTCAAGTCTCCGTATTCAGCGGTATCTGAGATAGAATAACGCATACGAGCCAAACCACCCTCATACACTAAGTCTGTAATCAACTTTACTTCGTGCAAACACTCGAAATAGGCAATTTCAGGGTCATAGCCAGCTTCTACTAGGGTTTCAAAGCCATTTTGTATCAGAGACGACAAACCACCACAGAGAACGACTTGCTCGCCGAATAGGTCAGTTTCTGTTTCTTCGCGGAAGCTAGTTTCTAAAATCCCTGCTCTACCGCCACCTACACCAGAGGCCTGCGCAAGAGCTCTTTTTTGGGCGTCTCCGGTCGCATCCTGGTGAACGGCGATGAGACAAGGTACACCACCACCCTCAGTATAGACCCTACGTACCAAATGTCCTGGTCCTTTGGGTGCCACCATATATACATCAATATTCTTAGGAGGGTTTATTAGATCGTAGTGAATGTTAAATCCATGGGAAAAAACCAGAGCATCGCCATCTTTTAGATTCGGTTCGATTTCTTTGCTGTATAGATCCGCTTGTATGGTATCAGGAGCTAGGATTTGGATAATGTCTGCTTTTTTCGCCGCTTCAGCCACAGAATAAACCTCAAATCCAGCTTCTTTTGCTTCTGCTACTGACTTGGAACCTTCTCTTAGACCAATGATTACCTGCAAACCACTGTCTTTCATGTTTTGTGCTTGGGCATGTCCTTGGCTTCCGTAGCCTATCACAGCAATAGTTTTGCCACTTAGGGTATTCAAATCACAGTCATTATCGTAGTATAAATTTGCCATATTTCTCCTCTTACAATCACGATTTCTTTATTCATTTGGATAAGCTCTCCTGCAATTGTTTCTTGTACTAGCAGATAAACTCTAAAAGAAAATGCTGGAGAGGATACTAATTTTGCCAGTCAATTAGGCTTAGGTAGAATCTCAACTGAAAAACGCTACAAACTCCTACAAAGAAAAAATCTTGCAATTCCCTATTCAGCTACCTTCATTGTCCTAGGAATACTCATTGCATGCATAAAAAATTTGATCTCTTTACTGCTACTGGCATAGTTGTCGCAAGCATGGTCGGCACTGGTGTCTTTACAACATTGGGCTTCCAGGCGAGTGGTTTACACGCGGAATTTCCCATTCTTTTTCTTTGGTGTTTGGGAGGCTTCTTGGCGATCTTGGGAGGTCTCTGCTATGGCGAGTTGGGAGCAGCTTTTCCGCGTTCGGGAGGAGAATACAATTATCTCTCTAAACTTTACCATCCCTCCTTAGGCTTTGTTTCTGGGAGCGTTTCGGCGACTATTGGTTTTCCCGCTCCCATTGCTCTCTCTTCTATCGCATTTGGCAAGTATCTGCAAACGATTTTCCCCCAGCTTTCCGTAAAAGCAAGTGCGATTGCCTTAGTATTGGTATTATCGATAATCCAAGCATTCCACAGAGATTATGGAAAAAAATTACAAAACACTTTGTTCTCTATCAAATTATGCCTGTTAGTGGTACTTATTATTGCAGGTTTTTTATTGTATTCTCCGCAGCACAATCCAACATTTACTTTTTTTCATAGCAATGACCTAAGCAAAATTCTCAGTCCAGGCTTTGCGATTGCCCTTATCTATGCTTCTTATGCATATTCTGGTTGGAATTCTTCGACCTATATTGCTGGTGAGATTGTAGAACCTGAAAAAAACGTTATGCGTTCTGTTCTCATTGGCACATTTTTAGTCAGTATTCTCTACATCCTGCTAAACTTTGTTTTCTTACTCACCATTCCTATGGATATTTTAGCGGGTAAAATTGAAATTGGCTTTTTATACTCTGAAAGATTATTCGGTGATGCAGGAGGAAAACTGATGAGCAGTATTATTGCGCTCCTTTTGGCATCTTCTGTCAGTTCTCTACTCATCATTGGACCTAGAATTGTTAAGACTATGGGGGAAGACTACCCATCCTTAAAGTATCTCTCCAAAGAAAATGCCAATGGCTCTCCCGTACAGGCCATAGTACAGCAGACATTGATTGTAATCGTTTTTATTCTTACTTCTAGTTTTGAGGCTGTTCTCTCGTTTATTGGTTTTACCCTAAGTATGATTACTACTCTCACAGTTGCTGGGATATTTATCATTCGCTATAAGCAGATTCCTTGTAAATACCGCACTCCTGCATACCCGCTCACACCGCTAGTCTATATTGCTCTCAATTGCTGGATGATGTATTATTTGCTCACCCATAAAACGCAAGAGAGTTTGTTCGGGCTGGCAATCATAGGTGCGAGTCTAATTTTATATTTTAACTTAGCGAAATCCCCCAGAAACACAACGGGTTGAATGGGCATAAAACTTGGGTGAAATCTTTACATTGCCATAATCAACCCATAGGGCAAAGGCGTAGAAGTCGGAAACGAAACGATTGCTGCTGGTAGAGCTCCAAAACGTATAAAAGGGAAATTTGATATTTTGGAATTTCTTTGTGTCTAATGCATTGTAGTATCTCTGGTAATCGATCATCGATTGCAATTCGTTGATATTGGGAAGGCGCCAGGTTCTACCCGCTAATCGTAATTCGGCACAGTATTCTAGGGCTGCTTGCCAATTAAAAGGAATGATATATCCCTTGCACTCGCTCCCGTATTGGCCGGGCAAACACTTCTGCCAGGTTAAATCGGTAACAGTATCCGTAACAGTTCCATCTAAATTATCCTGTAATTTCTGTTTTGGAGGAGGTGGAGAGGCAACACAACGTAGCATGTATTCATTGGTTTTCAGGCTGTCCGTGTCTTTCTTGGGATTGACGTAGTTGGTTTTGCCGTTGCTAAAGTTTATCGCCCAAGCATCTTTTGAGCTATAAGCCGCCGTTGTAGCCGTCCAGTAGAAATAACGAAATGTGTTGGGGAAAAATACTTGGTCTATCGCAGGTTTGGCATAATTTCTGTCTGCCAGCATAAAAAGCTCAGTGACCTCTGGCAAACGCCAAGTTTTTAGGCCAGCATAGCCAAGCCCTTTATTTTTCTGGTTGAGAGCTTTACAACTTGCCTTTGCCTTTTGCCAAGTAACCTTCTCTGGTTCTCCCGAACGACATTCTTCTCCACCCATTCCTTCTGTACAGGCTTGCCAATAGATATTAGACTTAGAATCAAAAACAGTTTTATCGAGTGGAAATTTCGCAAAGGCTTTTTTTAGGTACTTGCGTGCAATAGGAATTCCAGCAAAGTTCGCATCTTCCCCAGGGAAATCTAAATTTTCCTTATAGCCACATTCAAATTGACTATAAAAGATCTCATCGTTGAAACACTGCTTCTGTCCAGTATCCAGAATAGGTTGGCTACGAATTAAGCTAAAGCGGAAAACCTCTTCTCTCTCTTTTAGACGAAGCGATAGAGAGATCTTTTGTTTTCTACTAATTTGCAATTTTCGAGCCACGATTTTCTTATCATTGCGGTACGCCGAAGCTCCAGCAGCCAAGCGGAACGAAAGAGAGAATGTTTTTGTTGTGATACCATAAGGAATATGAAAATTTACACGTCTGCCATCGATGGTACCTTTAAAATCTCCAGGCTGCAAGTGAACTTCCTGTAACAGTGGCGTATCTTGTAAGGGAACTTCTTCTTTGTATGTCTGCAAATCTGTGACACATAGTGTAAACAAACCCTTGGGTGGATTTTTATTGATCGCTATGACGCGGCCTGTATGCGGAAAAACTGCATAGGCCTTATAGGTTTCTGTGGTCTCTGGAAAGCTAGTCGAGGACCATAAAGGACCAGAAAGCTTAAACGGAAAAAGCTGTTCATTTCCAGGTGAAAATAGTGTTTTTAGTTCATTTATGTCTGGCAAACGCCATACCTTTTCCTCCATATTTTTATTGGCACAGTATTGTAAGGCTTGTTGCCAATTTCTATGGATCGGAAAACCACGACAATCGCCGCCGATCATTCCATCAGGACATTTCATCCATAAGAGACCATCTTTCCGATTTGCTACCAATTGGTTTTTCTGGAATTGTAAGATAGGTTTTGCCAGCATTCGTCCAGCTACACAGCGTACGCTATGTTTATTGTCAAAGGTATGGCTAGCGACTTCTGCGGAGTGCATATTTAAAGAGTAATAAGAATCTGTGACTTCCCTGTTTGGAGAGATCGTCCAATACCGATCGATAGATGTCCCAGGAAAAATAGCTTGGTTTAATACCGGAGAGGAATGTCCATAGTCCAAGATGGTCGCTAATTCTTGCACACTGGGCAATCGCCAACCAGAAATTCCAGCATAGCCCTTTTCTTGGTTTGCCAGATTTAGGCTTCTGCAACTCTCAATCGCAGCGATTAGGTTGAATTCAGTTTCTTCTGTGGCATCACAGAAATCTCCTTGTTTCCCTTGTGGGCAATACTTCCAGCGAAGTCCACTCGCGTAGTCTTGGGTAATACGCTGTTCAGGAAACCCTAGAGGCTTTTGTACTAAAAAAGCCGAGGTTCGTTGCTTATCAGCGTCTTGCATAGGAAATTGTTCTTTTTCTGGTGAGTTGCAAGAAATCTCTGCATAGGGAATCTCATCACTAAAACATTTCTTTTGTCCAGTTGCAGAGAGTAAAACAGTTTTGGGGGCTTCTTTTTCTTGCTTTTCTAACTGGATTTTGCGAAAGTTATTCTCCAGCTCCAACAGACTTGCCAGCTTATTTTGCTCCCAGGAACAATGCCAACAGAGTAAAAACAAGGGGATGACGCGTTTCATAAACTAAGGGAAGTATACCGAGCAAATCGCATAAGTCAATAGATTTTCTAATAGCAGATTTTTCAAAAAATTATTTGTCAATAATCCATTAAACAAAAACCTGCTTTGCTAAGGAGTAACGCATGTCAAAATTTAGAAGCAGCACCTCAACCCAAGGAAGAAATATGGCGGGGGCCAGAGCCCTTTGGCGAGCCACAGGGATGAAAGACGATGATTTTAAAAAACCAATCATTGCGATTGTAAATTCGTTCACCCAGTTTGTGCCTGGCCATGTACATCTCCATGAAGTCGGACAAAAAGTCAAAAAAGTGATCGATGCAAATGGTGGCTATGGAGTAGAAATGAATACCATTGCCATTGATGACGGAATTGCTATGGGACACGATGGAATGTTGTATTCCTTACCCAGCCGCGACCTGATCGCCGACTCGATTGAGTATGTTGTCAACGCTCATGTTGCCGATGCAATGATCTGTATAAGCAATTGTGACAAAATTACCCCTGGCATGCTTATGGCCGCAATGCGCCTCAACGTTCCAGCTATTTTTGTATCTGGTGGCCCTATGGAAGCGGGTAAGTACGATGATAAGTCCTTAGATCTCATCGACCCTATGATTGCAGCTGGCGATAGTTCTGTCTCGGATGAAGAGTTAGAAGAACTGGAACGTTCTGCTTGTCCTACCTGTGGTTCCTGTTCTGGTATGTTCACTGCCAACAGTATGAACTGTCTCAACGAGGCATTGGGTCTCGCCCTACCTGGTAATGGTACCATTCTTGCCACACACTCCTCGCGCTGGGAGCTATTTGCCAATGCAGGTAAACGAATTGTAGCAATGGCAAAAGAATACTACAAAGAGGGCAATACAAACGTTTTACCCCGTTCCATTGCTAATTATGAAAGTTTTAAAAATGCAATGGCACTCGATGTAGCAATGGGGGGTTCTACCAATACTGTTTTGCATATATTAGCTATTGCACGAGAAGCAGGTGTTGACTTTACCATGAAGGATATCGATGCTATCTCGCGTTATGTGCCTACAGTTTGTAAGGTTGCCCCTTCTTCGGACTACCACATCGAAGATGTCCACAGAGCTGGAGGCATAATGGGGATTTTAGCCGAACTCGGTAAAAAAGATATTTTGCATCTCTCTAGTCCTACCGTTTCAGGCAAAACTTTGGGAGAACAAATTGCCGAAATGGACGTTTGTAAGAATAACCCAGAAGCACAAGAGTTTTATAAGGCAGCACCAGGTGGCGTCCGCACTACGGTTGCCTTCTCCCAATCTAAAAAGTTTAAAGAGCTCGATGTAGACCGAGAGAAGGGCTGTATTCGTAATGTAGACAACGCCTATAGCCAAGACGGTGGCCTCTGCGTTCTATATGGGAATCTAGCCGAAGATGGTTGTATCGTCAAAACTGCGGGTGTGGACGAGAGTATTTGGAAATTTTCCGGACCAGCTCGCATCTTTGAATCGCAAGAAGCTGCCTGCGACGCTATCCTCAATGATCAGGTAAAAGAAAATGATGTGGTTCTAATTCGCTACGAAGGCCCCAAGGGGGGACCCGGTATGCAAGAAATGCTCTATCCGACTTCTTATTTAAAAGCCAAAGGGCTTGGAAAAGCCTGCGCTCTTATCACCGATGGTAGGTTTAGTGGTGGAACTTCTGGCTTGAGTATCGGGCATGTTTCTCCTGAAGCGGCAGAGGGTGGTAATATAGGTCTGGTAGAAGAAGGTGATACCATTTCCATTGATATACCAGAGAGAAAGATTGAGATTGTTATCTCAGAGGAAGAACTACAGGCTCGCCGGACCAAAATGGAACAAAAATATGGTTCTATCTGGCAGCCTGTCGAAGTTCGTGAACGTAAAGTTTCTCCAGCCTTACAGTTGTACAGTATGGCCGTCACCAGTGCATCGACTGGAGCTCTACGTGACTTGAGCCAACTCAAAAGCGTAAAATCTTAAAAATATTTCCTTGCAATTCCCTGTAAGCTACTTTATTTGAAACTATGGCTTACAGGGTTTCCAAAACATCAACAAAACTTCTCAAAGAAATCACCTCAGGTAATAAAGATAGAAAAATTCGTTTAAAATACAAAGCCAGCTTTCTCCAACGCAGTATGGATGCCTTTTGCTTCCTCCTTGCATTAGCAATTCCTATATTATACTTCTATGTATCTCTTCCTATACTTCTCGCTATTGCTTTCATAGGGTGCTTTATTTTTGGTATCCGAGAATTTTTCATCCAACATGACCACGCACTCATCCGTATCTATGGACCTTTTGGTAGGTTACGCTATCTTTTTGAGAACGAATTTCGTGATAAGTACCTACAGTATTTTAATGAAACCAATGTAGACGGACGCCCCATCCCACGTATTGTGCGCGACTATGTCTACCAAAAGGCACATAATGTCAAAGCACTGACTAGCTTTGGTACCGAGCTAGATATCTTTGATACAGAAAACTCTAGCCATGCCCGCATTCTCCATAGCAACTTTCCTGGTGAAATCCAAAATACAGGTTATGGTCTAGAAGTTGGAGCCAAGCGAGAAGGCGTGCGACCGTTCCATATTAGCAATACCATCAACGTTTCTGCGATGAGTTATGGTTCTCTCAATTATAGAGCCGCAGAAGCAATTAGTATCGGATCTAAGGGAGTCGGCTATGTAAATTGTGGGGAAGGTGGATTGGGACCGCACGGTGTTGCTAAAAATGACATTGTCTACCAGATCGGTACAGGAAAATTTGGAGTTGGCGAGTTTGTTACCCTTTCTGACGGTACCATTACCCGTAAGCTTAACGAGAAACTTCTCGTAGAACTGGTTAAGAACAATGATAATGTTCGTATGCTACAGATCAAGATCTCCCAAGGAGCCAAGCCCGGCATGGGGGGAGTCTTACCTGGCAGTAAAGTAACTCCAGAAATCGCCGAAGTCCGTAAGGTAGAACCATACCAAACAATTCATAGTCCTCCACAGCACTACGAACTCCTAGCTGCGACCAGCAAAGAAGCGATAAGCAACCTTATGGATTTCATAGAACGTCTTCGCAAACTCACCAATCTACCGGTGGGAATTAAGTTCTGTGTAGGAAGATTGCGAGAAATCGATGATTTAGTTGCTGCGATGAAAGCGACGGGAAAAGGCCCAGATGCCATCCAAATCGATGGTGCAGATGGGGGAACTGGAGCTGGCCCTAATCTCTTTGTCAACTATGTTGGTTATGGTGGGGCGATTGAAACATTACACTATTTGGATAAAAAACTTAAAGAGGCAGGTCTACGCGATGAAGTAATTTTGAGCGCTTCGGGAAGAATTTTAACCCCCGTGCATGCTGCCTTAGCCTTCGCCTATGGTGCAGATGTCATCGATACCGCGCGTGGCATTATGTTGGCATTGGGTTGTATCCAGGCTCTAAAATGCCACTCCAACTCTTGCCCTACCGGCATTACTACAAACCAGCCTTGGCGCGTTCATGGAATCAACATCCCGGAAAAGTCGGCGCGTGTGCATTGTTACCTTAAAGGCTTCCACGAAGACATGTTGCAACTTACAAAGGTCATGCAGCACCAAGATCCTAGGGACATCACTCCAGAAGATATCCGACTCATCACTTACCGTGACAACTTCGCTGGTTATTTTGAGGAAGATCCATTTGGTTTAAAAGTCCCCACATACCAATCCTAAGCATGCAAGAAACATCCTACGAATGGCGAGACGGTGTTCTGTACTCGAAAGAATTTTCTGATGTATACCATTCGAAAGATGGAGGTTTTGCCGAAAAAGAATACGTTTTCTTACAGGGCAACCAATTAGAGCAAAGACTAACAAAGCAAAACAAATTCGTTATCTTCGAGCTAGGCTTTGGCTTAGGTCTTAACTTCTTTGTTACCTGGAAGCTCTGGCAGAATCTACGTCCTAAAGATGCCATTCTACACTTTTATTCTGTAGAAAAGTTCCCCCTCCCCATATCTGTAATCCAGGAACAATTCAGGCAAGCAAAAGAACCATACCAACAGCTGTTGCAAGAGTTTTCACAACAGTACCAACAAGCAGCACAGGGGATGCGTAAGTTTACATTTTCGGGCAATTGCAATTTATTTCTCTACCATGGTGATTTCTCTGTATATCAAACTATGTTTCACAAAAAGGTAGATGCTTGGTTTCTGGATGGCTTCTCCCCTTCACGCAACCCAGAACTTTGGAATGACACTGTATTGGATTTTTTAGAAAAACACTCACAAGCAGAGACTACCTTTGCTACGTATACTGTCGCTTCTAAGGTTCGAAGAGGCTTACAAGAACGAGGCTTTGTAGTAGAAAAACGCAAAGGCTTTGCTAACAAACGAGAAATGATGCAGGGATATTTTTTACCTGCCAAAGAAAGATCTTGGTTTTCCTACAGGAAACTTGCCAACCAAAAAGTGGGAAGTGCTCTTGTAATTGGAGCTGGCTTAGCAGGAACCTCGATTGCTTATGCCCTGGCTCGGAAAGGCTGGCATATCACTGTTGTTGAGAAACATTCTGCTCCTGGGCAAGAGACTTCTAGCAACCGCGCTGCGATGGTAAAACCCTTGCTTGCCAATAACGGGCAAACTTTACTTACACGCTTAGTTTGCAGAGGCTTCCAAGAAACTATAGAATACCTACAATCTTGCGAAGAAAAAGGCATAGAAACCGGTTGGAAAAACACAGGTGTTCATCAGCTACTACAGAAACCTCTAAATGAAGAAAAACTTGTTCGCTGCTTAGAAGAATTTCCAGAATTGCAAAAAAATACAAAATTTCTTTCCGCTAGAGATGCCAGTGCAATCATTGGCCAAGATATAGAACAAGCGGCGGTATTTTTCCAAACTGCTGGTTTTTGCAACCCTCGTACCCTCTGTGAAAGCAGGTTAGCGGCGATTCCTGATAAGCAAAAAACTCTGTTATGGCAAAAGGAAATTACAAAGCTACAAAAGTTGCCTTCAGGGACGTGGCAAACCTACACTGCACAAGAAGATTTGCTTACAGAGACTGATATTGTCATTTTGTCCAACTCGCATGGAGCAAATACTGTCTGGGATCTATCTTTTTTGCCCTTTCGGAGAGTACGTGGGCAGGTCTGTACTGTGCCTGCAAAAGTTTTTACAGAACCACTACGAAATGCCCTCAACTTCCAAGCCTACCTACTTCCTCTCAACTCACAAGAATATTTATTAGGTGCTACATTTAACCCATATGACAAAAATCCAAATGTAGACCCAAATCACAACCAAATCTTGCTCGATAAACTGCAACAAATTTTTCCAAATACCTCTTCTATCGATGCACAAAACCTACCAGCTTGGGTTGGTTTTCGTAGTATTCTCAACGATCATTTTCCAGCAGTAGGACCTATACCTGATATGGATTTTTACCGAGAACAGTATCTAGAACTGTGGAAAGGGAAAACAGCGGATTTTTATACCAAAGCCGAGTATGTGCCTGGACTTTATATGCTATTAGGTTTGGGTTCAAAGGGTGTTGTTTATAGCCAAATCTGTGCCAACATTCTCGCTTCCTATATTCATAAAGAAAAAAAGGAAGAATATACAGATTTTCAAGAAGCACTCCATCCGGCGCGTTTTTTCATTCGTGATATGATTCGTAGAAAGAGCAAGGGTTAGCTGTGCTATTTTATCCAATTTACTAATGTCGTACATAGGATAATCAATATGTTAGAAGTGTTTCTTCATCTACACCAAGAACATTTAGTATTTTTTGAATGGTCTTTTGGTGGGGTTTTTTCACTTCTCCTCTTTCAATGCGACCAATTTCCTTTTCTGTTATTTCTTGAAAATTGGATTGTTTTAACCTTTGGGCAACTCTCAGCCTTTTTAAACAAGCACCAAAGGAGCGGTCTTCTGCCTTACGTTTTTTGAGTAATCTTTTACGGTATTCTTGGTCTAAATCGTAGAGGATTGCATCGAAAGCAACTTCATATCCATCGAAATCTAAAGTTTGTCCACAATCGATTAGCTTCAGTTTGCCAATGGCAATTTTTTTTGAGGTGTTTTTTATATACTTAAACGGAATGAGCATGGTGGATAGATCGCCTTTTGTGATTATTACATATTTTCTTGCCTCATCCATCTTAGCTCCTATTGCTAATTCGTATTTGTTTTCAGCGTTTAAGGCTTCTAACAGTTCTTCTTCTGGTAAGAGAATTGTACCAACAATAGGAACGACCTTTTTGAATGTTTTGCGCAATTCTTCTGTAAGGTGGGAATTATCTTCGGTAATAAATAGGGATAACTCTTTTTTTTGTAGGAGAAGTTTTGAGCCTTGTTTGCGTGCAATGATAGTATCTATCAATTTGGTATAGGTAGGTTTTGTTAGGTATTTGGAAAACAGGAGATATTGTGACTTTTCCTGTTGGCTCAGTAGTTTGGCAACAACATCTTGCTCTTTTTTAGGATTCAATATTGTATCTCTAAATGCCTTGTTGAATCGTCTATTTTGTGAGTCTGCGATTATCATAAAGTTATCCATTTTCTTCTTCCTTGTTTTGGCTATCGACTTTATTCCAAGGATACATTTTATCCCACTCTTCGATGATACGTTTTAATTTTTTCGCTTCTGCTATTTCTTTTTTTAGCTTTTCGGGGACTTCTTTTTCTGGTGGTGAGGTATCCATAAATTCCTTAGTGCGTAAATTGAGACGCCATGCCTTTACTCCTTTGATAATCGTGACATGTGGGTCTTCAGATCTTTCCTTATCTCTAATTTTTACCTTCCATCCCTGTTTTTTAAATTTTGCAGAGATTTGTATATTTATCGCCACTCAAAAATGTCCTTTTTACAGTATTATATAGATAAGACATTTTTGCAATCTTTTTATCTCGTCATGATTTTTCAGGTAGGTTCTTAGAAATCTTGCAGCCTTACTACTCCCACAAAGGCTACAAGATTTGCTGTTTTTACTGCTCTAATTCCCGCCAATACTTTATCAGGAACTGCACCTGGTTGCGTGCCAGTTTGTGGTAACGTTGGCGCCGTCTGTGCGAGATGTGAGGGTATTTCATTTTGTCTACGGCAACGGATAATCTATCCAAAATGCCAGTGATATCTTTGTCTTGTTCCATTTGCATAGGGAACTCCTTTGTTTTAAAAATGGGTTACCCGTCTGTGGAAAAGACTTGACCGTGTACTGAGGGTACACAGAATTTCTTTACCACCTTAGGGTGTCGTTTCTCCGTCCGGGAGAAGTTTGGCGACCAATGCCGGACGGAGAGCTTTTCACTTCAGGCTCTTTTTGCTTAGGTGTCTTAAAAGACTGGTAGATCGTTCCCTGAACAGAGCCGAACGGGAACAATACGCTCTTTCAAAACACACGATAAAACTACATCGTGGCCATATGATAGCAAGGTACATTTGAGGGTCAAGAGTTTTTTTGTACTTTATAGTCTCATTTTTGCAACTCAACCAGACACTTCTCATACTGTTTCTCAATAGCACCTGTTGCACTTTTCAGGCTATAGTAAAGCTCAATTTTTCCTTTGAGGTCGATTCCGCTTCCAGATTGCACGGTATCAATTCGTACTACCTTGTAGTTCCGTAGATCTTCTGGCGGTATTTTGGTCTTGGCACCTATGAGTTCTTGCTTGCCTTTGTGTAGTCGAACGCCAAATTGTGAATATCTCTTTTGATTGGTTGTAACCAAAATCATCTTTAGGTAGCCGTTATATTTTACAAAACCTTTTATAAACAATGAAAGGCTTTCTGAAGGTTGTGTATTGTCGCGCAAAAACTCGTAGGCGAGAATTGTATTGATACCACTTGCCATTTCCCGGTAAATGTTTTCCGAGTTGCTTTGCAGAATGCGGAGTTCTGCTGCTTTGCTGTTTCTGCAAAAATTTGTATGATTGCTTTTGCAAGAGTAGAGAAAAGTAAAGAAAAAGCTGAGTAATAAGAAGAGTAGGGGAGAGGCTTTATATTTCATAAAACAAGAAAATACAACAGAATTTAGGTTGGCAATTCTTTTAATCAAGATAGGGCACCCACTGGTCTCCTCGCTCCTTGACTAGCTTTCTAACACCTTGTTCTGACTGTTCCAATAGAGATTCTCGGCAGGCATGAAAGTTATCGTACTCATTGGAATAAACCTTGCGGGCAGATTCATGCGAGCATACCAGACAGAAATCTACTACATGCCATCCTCCCATAAAGTCTTCGATCCGAGTCGCTTGGTTTGTTTTTTCTCGACAACAATCTTTTTCCATATTGTGATTCCTTTGTTTGTTAAAAAAAGATCTTTAAAAAAGAGTATTTCCAGGGATACGAGACTTCTTCTAATTTATAATTTTCACCTGACTGGCGCATGGTAAAGTCGGCGTTAGGGGGGAGTCCTATCGATAGAATACCATTGATGAGTTCTTTAGGGATTTGCACAGGAACGGTATTTTCGGATATATCGATGTTTGCATCAAAATCTAGAATGACTTTGACATATGTCAACTCACCTTTGGAGGTAATTTTTTCAGGGATGATTTTAACAACTTCCCCTACATTGCCTTTCTTTGTTTTGGCAATGCCAATTAGCAATCTACCAAGATCATATAGGGATTTATCCTGCGCGTATTTTCCATATTCCTCAATGTTTTGTTGGTTGATCGAATCTTGGATTTTTTTGATACTAAACTTGACTTTCTCTTTATTTACTTTTGCACATCCTATGAGTAGAAAGAATGTGATTGCTAAGAGGGTAAAGGAGTTACTAAATCTTTTATGATATTTTGTTTGCATATAGAATCCTTGTATTGGTTTAATAGTTTACATTCACCAATGGTAAAAAGGGAATGGGGTTTTCCTTGGCATAGTTGATAAGCCCCACTTGCAATTTGGCTTTTTGGGCAGAGTAGTTGATAAGTCCTAGCTGAAAGGTCGTATCTCCTCCAGAGTAATTGTATGCGCCAAATTGAAAGTTGCTAGAAATGGCGGCATGGTTGTAGAGGCCGGCTTGGCCGTAAGAAACTACCCCTTTAGAGTAGTTGATTGCAGCGATTTGTACACCATGGTTATCTCCAGAGTTCATATTGAGAAGTGAGGTTATTTGTAGGCCGGTTTGGCTACCTGCATTGATATTGGCGGCTATAGCCGAGAATTGCACACCAGAGTGATCCTGGTTGTTTACATTCAACAAGAGAGAGGATTGCAAGCCGACAAAATCACTTTCATTGATATTTAAAAAACTACCAAACTGCCAACCGGTAAAATCACCTGAATTTTTGTTGATACTGATGAGGGGAAAGCCTAGACCAATTTGTACTCCATGAAAACTACCTGAGTTTAGGTTGTCCATAATGCCTAATTGCAAGCCGCTGCCTCCACGGGTAAAGTTGATCGCTCCTACCTGCGCCCCTTTGATTTCACCGCGGTTCAAGTTGAGTAGGCCTAACTCAAAACCTTGCATATTGGCCTCTCTAAGGAAACCATCCTGGTATTTTCCTTCTTCATGCGAGTTGACCCCTAAGCCTAGATTGACACCAAAAATGTCGCGTATCTTGCCATAGAATAGACTGAATTGGAAAAACTTGGGAGTTCCGTGTGGATTTGCCTGTACGGGACCAAATCCAAAGCCAAATTTAGTGGAGGAACTTTCGTCTGATTCTGTTTGTTGTTTGGAATTGGGCCAAATGGTTTTCTGGTTTTGCCTATTGGGGAAGCTGAAGTGAACAACTTTTTTTTCACCTTTCTTCAAAACGATTTGGTAGGATTCCTTCATCCCTTTGGGATCATACATAGAGATGATATATTCACTTCCATAGACTAGAGAGATTGTACCAGGTGTCTTTTTTCGACTATTCTTTCCATCTATATAGATTGCTCTGCCATTGGTTGTAGAAGTAACCTGAACGTCTCCCCTGTACTGGTTCTTTGTAGGTTGTTCTGTTTTTTGCACCAAGGAAGTATTAGAGAGCGCATCGATAGCTTGTGGTATTTGGCTCTCTAAATCTTCGATTTTTGCTACACGAACCCTTTCATTTGTGATAACTTTTGCTTGGTCTACATCTAACCAATTCATCGATAGTATATAGTTGGAACCTAATTTACTGAGCGAATAGGATAAAACAAGATTAGCGTTCTTTTCTTGGCCAGATTCGATTTGGCATTTTTGCTCTCTACAGCTTTTTTTCTGTATAGATCCAGCGAGAGAATACTTACGTTTTACTAGTTCGGAGCGAAGCAATTCTCCAATAGAGTCATAATCGGAAGCGGTGACTCCGGCTCCTTTGTAGGTTCCTAAAAGTAAAACTTCCAGGCTTTGGCCGCTAAGGGGGGGGAGGATCAAAAGAAATGTGCCAAGTAGAGGTAGAAAACGCTTCATACATCCATGAAAAATTAGTACTTTAGAAATTACGAGAAAAAATTGGACGCTTACTGTTTTGCTTAAACAGAGAATTTTCTGACCATTTCTACGGAATTCACTTCTGGCATAGTTTCAAAGATACTATCTGCGATAAAACGTCGAAATACTTGGGTACGACGGTAGCCAAAAAAGCGGCCACTATTGTCCAACAAAAACTCTTCAATAGATTTGTTATCCCCATGACCTCGCTTACGAGTGGCTGCAGCTTTGTCGAAGTAATGTTTATAGGAGTCTTTAACACCCTGGATGCCCTTAGAATAATTGATATAGGAGTCTACGGAAGAAGACTTCAGGCCGTGAAAGGTCTCTGCCCAATAGTCAATGATGTGTTTTTTGATAATGTTTTCAGGGAAAAATTTGATGACGCTGTTTTTCTCGACATAGTAGCAATGCCCAAAATCCCTACGTAGTAGGTCTTCCTGGATGATATTGTTAAGAACAATAGGGCCTATGTGGTAGAGAAAGGAACGTATATCGTCACAGATGCCGACAAAGTCTTTCGAGAAAAGGCTATCCACAGCGTATTCTAAAAGAGTTTGGATCATTTTATTGTATTTTAGGGCGAAGGAATAGCCATTGTTTTGCCGTACCAAAGCAGCTGCCAAATTGATATTGAGTGCTTCGTTTGGTTTGAGTGTAACAAAACTGGAGCTATAAAATTTTTTCTCCTCTTCTTTTAAGACAGAGTTTTTGACAAACAAAATATAGCAATCTTTGCGATTCCATTCTTTGGTACCTATGAGTTCGGTGAAATAGTATTCGTCGTCTTGGTAAATCTGGTGTGGTTTTGAGGACGCAATGGGAGCTGGCTTCTCTTCTTTTTTATTCATGATGTCAGCTTTCAATTGGTCAATAATGGATTCAGTACTCACCTTAGCCTTATTTTCTTTTTCCGCACTGGTAAAAAGACTGGTATAATCATAGTGGAAGTCTTCGTCGTAGATGAGATTACTGACTAGAGTTTCATTATCTTTTTTAGAAGCACCGACGATATGGCCATTGTAATGGTGCTTGATGCGATTTAAGAATTGCTGCCCATCTTTGTGTAGCGCTTCAATTTTGCTGAGATGTATATTGGTGATTTTATCGTAGATGCTTTTGGTCTCGGGGTAGGTGGCAAGGATTTTTAGAATCTCGTGTAGATTTTCCCAGGAATCCTTGGCGATTTTCATAAACGAAGAAACCCATTCCAAAATAATCTTTGTTTTGATGTACTGGATTTGGTTGTCGTTGGGTTCTTCATCAGGAAAAAGTTCGTAACTTTGCCGTTCAATTTCTTGTTCAAAAACGGGTAAGCCTAAAGAACGGATGAATTTGTTATAGGAATGTTCTATATTTTTGATAGGGTACATCAGATCATAGTATTTGCTATCTATGATATCCCTGCTGACACCGCTAACTCCCTGGGTGTTGATGAGAACTTTGATATTATCTAAAACAGTTAGATGGAGTGAGAAAACACCTGGTAGATCGGAAGTAAAGCGGGAAAGGTTCCCGCGGTATTGGCTCTCCTGGCTAGCTTCTTTGCTCACGTATCCTCACCTAATTTTTGCTAACAGTATCTCAAAGTTTATAGAAAAAGAGAAGTACTATTTTCCTATAGATGTAGAATTCCTCTACAAAATAGGAGTTTTATGAGCTTAGCAATGGTT
The DNA here is from genome assembly GCA_039028475.1 of Spirochaetota bacterium. Lineage (GTDB taxonomy): Bacteria > Spirochaetota > Leptospiria > Leptospirales > Leptospiraceae > JBCCIA01. The sequence continues at coordinate 19,984 of JBCCIA010000042.1, forward strand.
TCAGTTGCCTTTTACTAGTACTGCGAGTGCTGGCCTTTTTCTTTTTCGTTGGTTCTAATTTGATGGGGCCAACGATTTCTTCCAATTCATCCGTAGAAACTGTCTCTTGGCTGAGAAGTGCCTGGGCAATGTCATCTAGCTTTTTCCTATGTTTTTTGACTAGGTCTCTACCTTTATTTAGGCTGGTTTGGATGATGTTTTTCACTTCATTGTCAATGAGACCTGCGTATTCTTCGCTATAGTACTTATTTGCACCAGACATATCTCGACCCACAAATACTTGATCATTGCTAGAATTGTAGTTTACCGTTCCTAATTTTGCAGACATGCCCCATTCGCAGACCATTCTTCTTGCGATATTGGTAGCTTGTTGGATATCATTGCTGGAACCATTGGAGGGGCTGCCGTAGATGATCTCTTCTGCAATATAGCCACCCATTGCCATAACGATCTGATCCAAGCAGTATTCCTTATTGTAAGAAAGCCTATCTTCTGCTGGTAGAGACTGTGTAAGGCCTAAAGCTCTACCACGCGGGATGATCGTTACTTTATGCACAGGTTCTGTATATGGTAGTAGAGTGCCTAATAGGGCGTGTCCAGCTTCGTGATAAGCTGTGAGTTCCTTTTCTTTTTCGGAAATAAACATTGATTTACGTTCCGGACCCATCAAGACTTTATCTCTGGCTTCTTCCAATTCAGATTGCGTCACGCGTTTTTTGTTGCGACGTGCTGCCAAAAGAGCGGCTTCATTGATAAGGTTCGCAAGGTCGGCACCAGTAAATCCAGGGGTTCCGCGAGCGATAGAACTAAGAGAAATATCACTGGTGAGAGGTATCTTTTTGGTGTGGACTTTGAGGATTGCCTCACGGCCTTTGATGTCAGGTAGGTCGACAACGATCTGTCTGTCAAAACGACCTGGGCGTAACAGAGCAGGGTCAAGGACATCAGCTCTGTTGGTAGCAGCCATAACGATGACTCCTTCGTTCATTTCAAAACCATCCATTTCCACAAGCATCTGGTTTAGGGTTTGCTCACGTTCGTCGTGGCCTCCTCCCAGTCCAGCTCCTCTTAAGCGACCTACAGCGTCAATTTCATCAATGAAGATGATGCAGGGAGAGTTCTTTTTTCCTTGTTCAAATAGGTCACGTACACGGGATGCTCCCACCCCAACAAACATTTCTACAAAGTCAGAGCCTGAAATACTGTAAAACGGAACCCCTGCTTCTCCAGCTACCGCTTTTGCAAGCAATGTCTTACCTGTTCCTGGGGAACCAATTAGAAGAACACCTGTTGGGATACGAGCTCCTATTGCTTGGAACTTTTTGGGGTCTTTTAAAAAGTCTATCATCTCAGTAAGTTCTACTTTTGCCTCTTCACAACCTGCTACATCTTCGAAGGTTATCTTAACTTTGGAGTCAACATTCATCTTGGCTCGACTTTTGCCAAAGCTGAAGGCTTTATTTCCTGTAGATTGTAGTTGGCGCATCATAAAGATCCAGATAATCACAAAAACGATAATCCACGGTAGTATATTGCCGATGGTGCTGAGAAATTTATTTTCTTCCGAGGATTTTGCTTTGAAAGCTATAGAAGAATTTAAAAGTTTTTCAGTGATATCTTTTCCTAGGGGAGCAATCACCGTTTTGAAGCGAACCGGTTCTGTATCGCCTTTGGGTTTGTACCAACCTTCGATAAATTCTTTCTCGATTACCAATTGTTTGATTGGTTTTTTGCGTTGTGATTTATCGGTAGAATTGGCTTGTTTGTCCGTAACTATTGTACCGATAGGTTCGATTCCTTCTTTAGGTTCTACCATATTTAAAAAATCAGAGTAGGTAATTTGCACGGGGGAGGCTAAGCCACCATTTTGTTTATTCCATAGGAACAAAACCATGAAGATGATACCCAAAACGATAAGCATTACTTTTA
>JBCCIA010000043.1:0-21520 GCA_039028475.1 Spirochaetota bacterium
CGTACTTTTACCAGTATCTCTATAGCATTTTAATACTTTACTCTGTATGCTTTTTAAGCTAACCGGAATGAAAAAACGAGTTGCATAGGAAGAGCTACTGAGTAAGATTACTATTGGTATTAAAAGAAAACGTAACATCATTTCTACTCTATTGTATCCAAATTTTCAACAAAACGTATATAAAGTACTAAGGCAGTCCGGATAAGCTCCACATCAAAGCTCTGTAACTTAGCAAGAAAATCTTTTGCTAGGTATTCCAAGTATTCCACTTCAAACTCAACAGAAATCACTTTTAATTCTACTGCCAAATGTTTCAGATCCTCTAAGTTTATAATTCCATAAAGCTGCGTCTTTCTATCTTTGATCGTCGCTTGTAATTCCGTTCGTAAACGAATTTTCTTATCGGTATCAATTTGCTTCCATTGTAAAAGAAATTTTTCATCTATAGAAGAGCCGGCTTGTTTCGACAAGGTGTATGGTAAATAACACATCAACTCTTGCAAAAAAACTGTTCTACGCAGGGGTTTTGTGATAATAGAATGGCCTACTTGCAGTAATTTCTTTTTCTCTAGCACCGTAAGCGATTTTGTCAAAAAGACTATTTTGACGTCTTGCATACCAGGAAGATCTTTGATTTTATAAGAGAGCTGCTCTACCTCTTCTTCTAAGAGATCACAATCCAGCAAGACTAAATTTGGAAATACCAGCTTGCAAGTTTCTAAAATTTCCTGGAAAGTAGCAGCTTCATAAATATTTGTTTCACTATCTGCCAAATAATCCTGTACAAGATCCAGTTCTGACCCTTTGTTATGCACCAATAGTATTTTTGCGTTGGGAAAAAAAATTCTTTCTGACTCGGTTTCTAATGCAATATTTCCAGTAACCGCTTGCGAGTAAACCATTACATTTGGAATATGAGCTGTAAAAGTGGCCCCTCTACCCTCTCGGCTGTCTACTTCCATGATTCCTCCCATAATTTGAATGAGCTTTTGACTAATTGTCAAACCTAAACCAGTTCCCCCGTATTTTGCATGGTTCTGGCCAACTTTTTGGCTAAAGGCTTCAAAAATTACTTCAAACTGCTCTGCTGGGATACCAATTCCAGAATCTTCCACAGCAAGCACCAAGTTGTACATACTTTCTCTATCCATAACTTTTTCTGCGCCCACCACCAGTTTTACAAAGCCAGTATGGGTAAATTTAATGGCATTGCCAATTAGGTTTAACAGTATCTGCTTGACTCGTAATTTATCTAACAAGAACTTTCGCGGTATCCCTTCTTGGATACTGACGGTAAAGTGTAGCTTCTTTTTTTCGATTTCACTGACAAAAATACCACGCAATTCTTCTCCCAGTTCATAGATATCTGTCTCACTAATTTGCAGTTCTAGCTTCCGTGCCTCTATTTTAGATAAATCTAATATATCATTGATTAAACCCAGTAAAGTATTGCCACTATAGATAATGTTCGCTAAATTTTTCTGTAGAGCTGGTTCTTTAATTTTACTAGCTAAAATTTCCGAGAAACCAATAATTGCATTCATAGGAGTTCGTATCTCATGGCTCATATTCGCAAGAAACTCTGATTTAGCTGAATTTGCGTCTTCTGCCTGTTTTTTTGCAATAATCAACTCTTCCTCAAATTTTTTTCTATCGGTTATATCTTGTAAAATTCCTACAAATATAATCTCATCACCATATTGAACTTCACTAATAGAAATATACAAAGGGATCTCTACACGATCCTTGCGATAGCCTATAACTTCCCTTCCTGCTCCGATAATTTTAGAATAACCTGTTTTTAAATAATTCTCTAAATACAACCGGTGTTCACTATGGTATGGTTCAGGCATCAAAAGTTTGATACTTTGCCCGATCATCTCTTCTGCACTGTATTGGAAAATTTTCTGAGCAGCTTCGTTAAAACTTAAAACTTTGCCCTCCTTGTTTATCGTAATGATTGCGTCTGGAGCTAGTTCTAGAATTGCTTGCAATTTATTTTGGCTTTCTAAATATTTACGTTTTGTCCGCAAAAGTTTTAACTGCACACCGAGACGAGCGAGTAACTCTAGTTTTCTGACTGGTTTCATAATATAGTCCGCAGCTCCATACGAAAATGCATGAGAAAGATTTTCTTCATCACTCACACCAGTTATAAATACAATAGGTATATGGGCATAGTTTGGATTTGCTTTCAAGGTCTTACAAACTTCAAAACCAGTCATATCGGGTAATACTATATCAAGCAGTATTAAATCAACCGAATCCTTTAGCAACATTTGTAGAACTTCTTCGCCCCTAGTTACGCAACTCAAACGCCAGTCTTCTTCTGATAAAAAATCCCTAAGCAATAGTGCTTCTGCGGGACTGTCTTCCACCAAAAGTATATGTGGAATCTGGGTGTCTTTTTTCATACTACTTGCAGTACCTTATCTTATTTTCCTTCTTGTCAAAGTCATTCTTACCAGCTCACCACTTATCTCGGAGCTTCCGTAACTCCAAAAATACCTGTAATGCTTCCTTAGACTGCCCTTGTGTAAATTGCTTCTCTAAAGAATGTAATAAAGATAGCGAAGGATTGGAACAGCGAAAAAATAGATTCATCTTTCTCTCTATGGCAATAGTACCGGAGTAAAACTCTTCCCGCTGTTGCAATAGCTTTACCTCCTGTAACAACTTACGAGCGTCTGCATTTTCTGGTTCATAAGTAAGCGTAAAGCGCAAATTTGTTTCGACATAATCATGTCCAGGGTAAAGAACGACGTCATCGGGCATGTCATAGAATGTGTCCCGAACCGTCTGGAACAAAACTTCTGCATTGCCACCTTTGTTACAATTTCCTACACCAGCATGAAACAGTGTATCTCCAGAAAAAACTGCATAGGGTCGTGTTTGTTACAGTAAAAGTAGACAGATATGAGCAGCGGTATGTCCAGGAGTTTCGAGTACACGAACATCTATGTTGTCAGGAAAAGAAAAAACGTCTCCAGATTGCAAAAAAAAGTCTGCTCCAGGAATTTTATTTCTCGCTCCTTCACTCACATAAATTTTCGCTCCGTACTCCTCTACCAATTGTGCATTTCCGCGTGTGTGATCCCAGTGTTCGTGTGTATTGATAATGGCATGTAGTTTTAGACCTCTAGGTCTTAAGAAATCTATCACTTGGCTAGCATCGTAAGGATCAATGCAATAGGCATTCTCCTCGCTTTCATCTACCAATATGTAGGTAAAATTGCGTAGAGAGCTATGGGTATAGATTCGATGGATTTGCATTAAAAGGGACTTTCAACGTCTTGCATTTCTACATAGACACTCTTTACTTTAGTATAGTGTTCTAAAGTAACTAAACCATTTTCTTTTCCTAGACCAGATTCTTTGAACCCCCCAAATGGCATTTCCATTGGTGTGATATTGTAGTTGTTGATCCAGCAAATGCCCGCTTCGAGCTTTGCCACAACCCTATGCGCCCGACGTAAGTCTTCAGTAAATACACCAGCGGCCAGACCAAAAAGTGTTGCATTGGCTCTCCTGATAGCTTCGCCCTCATCGCGAAAACTCAACACAGACATCACAGGTCCAAAAATTTCTTCTTGTACAATTTTCATCCCATCTTGGCATTCCGTAAAGATTACTGGTTGGACAAAATATCCATTGCAGAAAGGCTCCCTATCAGGTAGCGTTCCTGCTTTGTGTATCTTAGCGCCCGCAGCTTCTCCTGTAGCTATGTATTGCAAAACTTTATTTTTATGTTCCTCGCTGATAAGAGCCCCCACATTGGTCTGTATTTGCATAGGATCGCCAATGACAACCTTCTTCATTCTCTCCAATACAACTTGCATAAAAGGCTCTACTATCTCTTCTTGTACAAAAACACGTGTAGCATTGGTGCAAACCTCACCTTGGGTATAAAAGTTAGCCGCAAGGGCAGCTTTCGCAGCATTTTCCAAGTTCGCGTCTGCAAAAACCAATAAGGGGGATTTTCCTCCCAACTCCATAGTCGCTGGCTTCAAAGTAGCTGATACATCGGCCATGATCTTTTTACCAGTAGCAACTTCACCGGTAAACGATACCTTAGCTACACCAGGGTGTCTTGTTAGGAATTGACCCGTAGCAGCAGCACCCTGCACTACATTGAAAACTCCACGAGGCAGACCGGCTTCTAAGTAGATCTCTGCGAGTTTCAATGCAGTCAAGGGAGTAAGCTCGGATGGTTTGAATACCATTGCGTTGCCACAGGCCAATGCAGGAGCCGACTTCCAACAAGCGATTTGGATAGGATAGTTCCAAGCTCCGATCCCCACACACACTCCCAATGGCTCTCTACGTGTATATACATGCGAAGAACCAAGGTCATAGAATTCTCCACGCAGTGTAGTAGCAAGACCACCATAGTATTCTAGAGCATCGGCGGCAGTAGTTATATCCACTTCAAGGGCTTCTGCCAAAGGTTTTCCTGAGTCCATTACCTCCAGAGCAGCCAATTCCTTGGTTCTTTTTCGTAAAATTTGTGAGGCTTTGATGAGAACACGCCCACGCTCTATCCCAGAAATAGTAGACCATTGCAAAAAACCTTTTCGCGCAGAAGTAATGGCCGCATCTACATCTTCGGAACCGGCAAGCTGCACCTCACAGAGAACTTCCGCAGTCGCGGGGTTTCTACTGACAAAGGTTTCTTTTGCCTTGGCATCTACATGCCTACCGTGGATAAAAAGTTTTTGTTGGGAAAGTTTCACTCTTCGTTCTCCAGTAGTGGTTGTGCCTGGTTTATACTTTGGCTTAGGAGTGACACCAGGTAAATGGTGAAAATACTCATTAGCATAGCAAAGGTACGAAAGGGAAAATCACTAGTCCCATTGTGTGCCATTGGATAGGGAAGAAACATTGGCAAACCCAATAATGTCTCTCCTCCTCCAATGCGTAAGAAAAGTCCAACACAAGCTCCCGACATAGCACCAATTGTATTGGCTTTTTTATAAAATAGAGCCATTGTCAATTGTGGAAAAAGAACCACATATACTAAATCAGCACATAAATACCACAAGCCATAGACACTCTTTACCTGCAAAGCGAGTAGAGTTGCAATCCCTCCGATGACTAAAATAGCTACACGGATAACTTTTTTGACTTCCTCTTCTCCAGCATCTGGCCGAAATAGAGGGCGGTAGACATTCCAAACAAACATAGAACTCGCCGAGAGAATGGAAGAATCTACTGAAGACATAACCGCCGCCGCTACAGCGGAAAGACCGATGGTCGCAACAATAGGTGGAGTCAAATGTTGTAAAACATAGGGTAAAACCAGGGAAGCGTCGGCAGGAGCTTTTGTACCAGCAGCTTGCCAATCTGCTGTAGCACCTACCATACCAATTACAATAGCCGGAATTGCCATAACGATACAACCCACAGCAGCTATGTATGACAAATTACGGGCAGTCCTCGCATCGGGACTGGATAGAACCCTCTGGAAATAGACCTGCCAAGGGACCCCACCTAAAACTAGCAAAAAGGCTAGGTCCAACCAAGTCCAGATTTTCGTTCCCCATGCTGGAGCGGTAAAATCAGGAAGTACAAAGGCATTAACTGTAAATTCTTGTTGGTATTTCATCCACAACACATCCCAACCACCTGCATAGTTGACAATCGATGGGAGTGCAATCACCAGACCAATAAAAATACAAATTAACTGTATAACATCCGTATAAGCGACGGAAAGTAGACCACCTAGTACAGTATAACCAATAGCGATGGCAGCAGAGATTAAAATAGAGTTATGAAAGTCATAATCTAAAATTACTCCAAACGTTGTCCCAAGTGCTACCAGAATAGCTGCACTCCAAAAAACTTCACCGACCAAGGCTGGAATAAAGAGCAAACTGGTAACTTTTTTACCATAGCGTTTCTCAAACGGGTCTAGCATAGTAGTGAAACCATTTTTTCGCATGACTCCGGCAAAAAAAGTCCCACCAATCACCAAACTCAAAGCATAGCCCCAAGGAGCTTGTGCCCAGACTAAGCCTTTGGTTTTATCAAAAACAGCCTCTGCTGTCCCATTGATATAGCCCCCTCCAACCCAAGTCGCTGTCATGGTAAAAATACCTACTAATATAGGAATATTCCTACCTGCTAACAGCATATCTCCCGAATCTTCTGATTTTTGTTCTTGTTTGCTAGCATACACACCAACAAAAAAAATAGAAACATAAAATAAAACAATAGTCCCTAGTTGAACGATAACTTTTACCCTCCGTTTTTAAGTCTATAAACCTACGCTAGTGATCTCCTACGGGGATGACAAGGAAAATATCTACAATTTCTTACAGCGTGTCTTAAAATAAGTTTATTCTTGTATAGAAGGTTAGCTGCAAGAGCCTGTAGTAGTGTTTCAGACAGGCTCTTATGAAATACAATCAGCAACAAAAAATTATTCGGATCCCCAGAGCATATTCTGTCGGAATAGTAAAAATAAGCGGTATAGAGATATACTACGCTTCTTGCGAAAACAGGGAAGTTGGGCAGTGATTTTAGATTTACGCAAATAAGCCAGTGCGCGCTTCTCTTTTCCCAAACGGCTCATATAATAATAGTATGACATTGCCATTCTTAAATTGGAGCGAGAACTCGCCATATTGCTCTTCCAAAGCATACGTTGGTTCTTACGCAACATTGTTTCACTACGCTTCAAACCAGGGTACAAATAGCGAATGTACCTCCTTTCAAAGGTAACTTCTTTTAATTTTCCCAAACGTATGGCATAAATAGCTGGCAAAGGTTGAGCCAAAGATGCACTAGGCAAGCGACATGCAGGTGCATTGCCCCTTTGTAAAGTAGGACGTAAAAAACGTGTTTCACTGGTTACGACTTCAAAATCTCCATCACGATTCAAGTCCTTGACTTCTAATTTGAGATAAGGGGAAAACTTCCTTTCCCGAAATTTCACCTTCCAACTATCCTTATAGTATATACGTAAAATAGTTTTCTTACCCGAAGGAAGCCGCCTCTTATAGACAACATAATAAGATTTTTTCGCCCCCATATTTGCTATACCCCAATCTATGAGTTCAGAGCCAAGTTTATCCTTACGAGTGATTTTTTTCTTTTGAATACTTTTAAACATCACTTGGTTTTGGATGCTTCTCCCCTTTTCCACCCCTAAAATGGTTACAATGTAACCACCCCATTTCTGTGGCTCTGACAGCAAATATGTTGGAAACAAACACAAAATGGCAACAAACGCAAAAGTCCTCATCATGAATCCCATTCATCTGGACAGGTAATTCCTTTCAAGTTTTTCTTACAGCGTATCTGAAAATAAGCATAATCTTTAACCAAAGGCAAGCTGCAAAAGCCTATGGCTTGGTTTTAAGGACAGGCTCTTACAAAGCAAAAGAAAAAGCTATATCTCACATTCCTGCAATTTACGTTGGTACTCTTGGGCATCTTGCTGCTTTTGCCAGAGAGAAGCGTATTCGCCTCGCAGAGATAAAAGATCTCTATGCTTCCCCCTTTCTACAATTTCTCCCTCTTTGAGAACGATGATCTCATCTGCATCAACAATGGTAGACAATCGGTGTGCAATCACAAGGGTGGAGCGGTTTTCGGAGATTTCTTGTAGAGAGGCTTGGATTTCTTTTTCTTTATGCGAATCTAGGGCAGAGGTCGCCTCATCAAAAATTAATATATGGGGCTGTTTCAAAATCGTTCTTGCAATCGCTACCCTTTGCTTTTCTCCTCCAGATAGCTTCAGACCACGCTCTCCAACTTGTGAATCGTAGGCATCTGGCAACGAGGAGATAAACTCATGGATTTTTGCCAATTCAGCTGCTTTTTCAATATCCTTTTGGGAAGCACCTGGCTTGCCATACATGATGTTATAACCTATGGTATCGTTGAAAAGGACAGTATCCTGAGGAACAACACCAATACACTGGCGCAAAGACTTTTGCTGCATATCACGGATATCCACTCCATCGATCAAGATGCTGCCTGCATTGACATCATAGAAACGGAACAGCAAACGCGCCAAAGTAGACTTACCAGAACCACTCGGTCCTACAACTGCAAGAGTTTTTCCTGCCTCAATCTCAAAGCTAATATTTTTTAAGATTTGTCTCTCTTCTTGGTAGGCAAAGGAAACATTCTGGAAAGAAACAATCCCTCGGCTCGCTTGAAATGCAATTGCATTTTCCTTATCAGAAACGTTGGTGTGGACATGGATGAGTTCAAACATTTTGTCCATATCCACCAAACTATTCTTAATTTCTCGGTAGACAAAGCCTAAAAAGTTAAGCGGCATATAAAGTTGGATTAAAAAGGAATTTACCAGAACAAAATCACCGATTGTCAGTTTGCCAGCAACAACACCACGACCAGCCAAAAGCATAATAGTAACAAGCCCTACACCAATAATAGCCGACTGCAAAACATTTAAAACAGAAAGACTGGATTGACTTTTGATTGCCGCTGCTTCATATTTAGCTAAAGAAACGTCGAAACGCTTGTATTCATGTTCTTCATTGCCAAAGTATTTCACGGTTTCGTAATTGATGAGACTATCAATTGCCCGTGTATTCGCCTTACTCTCGCTTTGGTTCATCTCCTTGCGAAACTTCAAACGCCACTCCGTAACAGAAAGAGTTAAGAAAATATACATGACGATAGTCAACAAAATGATAGCTGCGTAGAGTAAATTGAAATGGTAAATGAGAACCCCAGTGACAAGAATGATCTCTAGAAAAGTCGGAACAATATTGAAAGTCATAAAATTTAGAACAAACTGCAAACCACGCGTACCACGTTCGATCACCCGTGAAAGACCACCCGTTTCACGGGAAAGGTGAAAGTTTAAAGATAAATTGTGTAAATGTTGGAATGTTCGTAAGGCTATGGTGCGCTGGGCATGCTGTCCTACTTTTACAAATATCAAATCGCGTAACTCACCAAAAGCAGCGACCAAAATACGAGCCAAACCATAAGCAATAATAAAAGCGAGAGGTAAAACAAGAACCTTCTCTGTTGCCGACAAACGATCAATAGCGGTCTTTAGTAAAAAAGGCACATATACATTCAAAACCTTCGCTGCAGTGAGGAAAACAAGAGCTGCCAATACCCGTAAACGTAAATCCCACCGTCCATCTGGCCAAAGATGCGAACCTAAGGTTTTCAAAGTTCGCCAATGGTTTTGCTTTTCTGATTTTTCCATATACCCCTCTTACTATTGCATTTTGCAACGTCAGAACTAGTTTGCTTCTTCCGCAAGATCTGACAAGTAGAAAGCAGGTTGAAAAAAGTCTTGCTACAAATACCAAAAAGCAGTATACTTAGAAAGATTAAAATCAGAAATGCAAAACTTAAATACAATTATTGAAATGTGGGTAATCCGGGATTATGACAATTTGTCCTCTGAAGAAAGTCAAATGGATCGTAAGAAATTTATTCAGTTTTTACAACAACTCAACTACCCCCATTACAAACAATATGAACCGCAGAACGATATCAATTTCTATGCTTATCGCTTTCACTTTGGCAAAAGTATCCAAACAACACAAATCAGTAAGAAGCTCTTGCAATCCTATTACAATGCTAAAATTCCACTAGTATTTCCGCATATCCTTATTTCTACGTGGTCTCTTTGGTATACTATACTATGGGAAGTATATGAATGGAAAGGAAGCAAATACAGTTACTCCCCCCGTTTTACATGGATATCCAAACAAAGTGCAGAAGAACAAAACTTTGCAAAAGAAATTTTTGCTTATGCGGAAACAAATCATATGCAATACTTTACCCACGAGCAAGATAGAATCATCCCAAACAGCGGTCCTCTCAAGCCCTGGATCGATACAGATGACCTTACAATATCCGATATACTCTTCCAAGGAGCGCCAACCCTATACAACGTTGTATGATCACAAAAGAAAAACCTACGCTAAAAACTCCTTTACGGAAAAACTAGATACAACAGAGTCTTAGGTAAAATGAAAGTCAATTTAGCTAAAACTGATACTGAATTGGAAATAATAGCACCTATGCTACAACAGCTCAGAAATACACTCAGTGTAGAAAAAATTTTACAGCAAATAAAAAAACAGTACGACCGAGGCTACAGGCTAGCCTATGTAGAACAGAAACAAGAAGTGCAAAGCGTTGCCGGCTTTACTATCAGTTGTAATTTAGCTTGGGGAAAGCATATGTACATTGAAGATCTAGTGAGTAACAGCGACTCCCGCTCACAGGGCTTTGGCAAATTCATTCTCGATTGGCTGAAAAGCTATGCCCTAGAAAACTCTTGCCAACAAATACACCTAGACTCAGGAGTACAAAGATTTGCCGCCCATAAATTCTATCTCAGAGAAGGTTTTCAAATTGCAAGCCATCACTTTTCTATCAAAAATCTCTAAACTGAGTGGTTATCTAATTAGCTCATAAAAAAGGAAAACAATATGGAAGAAAATCATATTAAAGTAAACGTCGATAATACAGGTAGTATGGCTGGTGTAAATATTGGTACAGGCAAGCAAAGTATTGCAGGCAATATAAAAAATACCCACAAACCGCTAGGCGGAGCGGAAAAAGCCGAACTTGAAAAGATTCTACAAGAGTTGCAAACTGCCATCAATGCAGAAAAAGAACTTAGCGAAAGTGAAAAACAAGACGCATTGGGTTTTCTAGGAAAGATCACCGAAAATGCATTCAAACCTATCCCTGAAACCAGCATGATCCATATGGCAGTACAGGCTTTACACGGCTTATTGAGAAACTTACCGGCAGCTGCCGATCTTGTCCTACTTTACCAAGCCTCGTATCCTAAAATACTACAATATTTTGGTCTGTAAAATAGCGAACCGGTGGAATCATAAGATATCCACTGGTCATACAATTCCTTAAATACTTAGTTTTATAAGCCAAATAAAAAATATCCTAGATCCTAGAAAAAACTTGCATTTTCTTATTTAGTCAATAAATTATAGACAATCTTTGGCTACAACAATGAAACGCAGTAGAAATTCGAGCATTCCCTTTGGTATCCGTGACATTCTGATCGAGATCGTAGACAAAAAGATACTCAAGGTAAGCAAAGCCGGCATCCACCAGAAAGATCTTCTCTACCATCCCAAGATCAAAGAAGTGATTGGCCTCATTCGTGTTGTAGATTTTACCGGTTCGGGCCTACGAAGTATTCCCAACCAATATGCTTATCTCAGTAACCTCAAAAAATTCATTCTGCCCTCTAACATCAAAGTTCCTAACTATATACAAAAATTACCAAACTTAAAAAGGATTAGCATAAAATACATCCAGGGAAAATTCTCTAAGGAAATACTTGGCTTTGTAAATATCCAACACTTGCATTTATTAGAATTCCAAGACTACCCCGAAGGAATATTTTCCTTTCCCCAGCTAAAAAGTCTGACTTTGGAGAACTGTGCCTTCGTTCCTAAATCCTTGCAAGAACACAGCAATATCAAAGATATCAAGATCAGTGGCAAGTGGCTTATCACAAACGACCAACAGGCATTAGCAAAAACTTTAAAGCATGCAGAAACATTAAATATCTCTAATAACTACCTGAAAACGTTTCCAAACTGGGTACTGGGGTGCAAGAAACTGAGAGCTTTGGATATTTCAAAAAACAAAATCAAGGAAATTCCCAAAAGTATCCACCAACTAAAAAACCTACAAGTTTTCCATAGTGAAAACAACCCGATACGCAATGTACCGATCGAAGTCTTACAGCGTGGAATTCGAGCCATTTGTAACTATTTTGAGAATATTAGCCAACAGGGAGTCGATTACCTCTATGAAATCAAATTGATTTTGGTAGGACAAGGTCGTGTTGGCAAGACATCTCTCACTAAGAAACTCAGCATCCCCAACTACCAATTAGAAAGCGAACAAAGAAGTACAGAGGGCATTGATGTCAAAACATGGAAAATTCCCAAAGAGGAATTCCAAGAAAACAGTCCTCCACTACCTAAGGACTTCCAAGTCAATATCTGGGATTTTGGTGGACAAGAAATCTATCATTCCACGCACCAATTCTTTTTAACGAGGCGCTCTTTATATATCATCGTTGCCGAATCGCGCCAGGAAACTAGCAATGATGAGTTCTATTATTGGCTCAATCTGATTAAGATCCTAAGCAACCAAAGCCCAGTTCTCATTACGCTAAACAAATGTGACCAACCAACGAAAGAGTTACCGATAAAAAACTACCAAGACAATTTTTCCAATATCCAAGGTTTCAATAAAATCAGCTGTGCGAATGGTTGGGAGCATAGTATCGAAACGCTCAAAAAAGACATTAAGAACATTCTCAGCAACCGCCAACTTCTTCCCCACATTGGGACTCCTCTGCCAAAAGATTGGGTAAAATTACGAGTAGGTTTAGAGAACTTATTTAAGAAAAATAAGGATCACATTACATTGGAAACCTTTTTACACGCAAGTGCAAAGGTGGGTATGGACAAAGAGAAAGCTCTTTGGCTAAGTAATTATTTACACGATATAGGAATTATCTTACACTTCCAAGACGACCTCCTACTACGAGAGATCATTATACTAAACCACGAGTGGGTGACAAAAGGTGTTTATAAGGTTTTAGACAATGAAAAGGTAAAAAAACAACGTGGTAGATTTACCAACGATGACCTTCTACTAATCTGGTCAGAAGAGAAATGGAGGGACAAAATCAATGTCCTTTTAGCCTTGATGAAGAAATTTGATCTATGCTTTGAGATTGAAAATGGCAAATATTTATCTCCGCAACTCTTACCCCCAGATGAGATCGATTATATATGGCCTAGCTATGATAATAATTTAAAGTTTGAATACCACTACGCTTTTATGCCCAAGGGACTTATTTCTCGGCTTATCGTAAAAATGAATCTCTACATATTTCAAGAAAGCCACTGGCTGCATGGAGTCATTTTAGACTACGAAGATACCCGTGCCCTTATCCAAGAAGAGTTCTTCAAGAAACGATTGAGTATACGTTTACACGGGCCTTACAAAGAAAAATTTCTCTACATCATCCTCAAGGCGATCGAAGAAATCCATAGCAGCTTTCACAATTTAGAGGTTAAAAAAATGGTTCCTTGCAACTGCTCACAATGCCAAGTTAGCCGGGAACCTTTTTTCTTTGAATACAGTACCTTGAAAAAATGCCGAGAAAAAAACAAAGAATTTTTGGTCTGTGGTTACAGTGTAGAAGATGTAGAAGTCAATTCCCTGATTGAAAATTTGATTCCCGTAGTATCAGGCAAATTGCGTAAAGATGACCAAACACACATCCAAATCTACAATACAATTGACAGATCACAAATAGATATCGAAAACCACGGAGAAATGGCAGCCATGAATGTCGGGAAAGGTTCGCAAGGAATTGCAGGAAGTATGATGTCCGCTTCCACAGATATACAAAATGAATTGGTATTTACCTTAACAAATATCCAACAAGATATCTTGCTCAATACTGTTCTAACAGAAGAGGCAAGGAGAAATGCGCTCAGCTTTTTAGACACACTTGCAGAAGAGATCGAAAAATCACAACCAGAATTTAGAATACTCAACATGGCAGCCAATGCCTTAAAAAATAGTTTAACTTCTCTAGCAACAAAAGCAGAGCTACTACAAAGTGTAGATACAGCAACTGCAAAAATCTTACAGTTGTATGCAAAATAAAAAAAGTAACATATAACTTGTTGCCAGAAATAGAAGCTAATATTTATAGTTTACTCTGGTTGGACAAGCATAAATCCACCTTTCACAGAAAACTCCTCATAGAACAATGATTCATAAAAAAATAGGCTTAGCAGAAATCGCAGAACAAGGCATAGGTTCGATTGTAACTTTCTGGACCATCATTGTTACCTCTTTCTTTGTTTTTAGTTCACAAAACATCATTGCCCCAAATTTAAACAATATAGGTTTATTTTTCCAACTCTCCACACAAAAGCAGATAGACTTTTACATTGGTGGTATTGTCCCTTTTTTACTATTTTTTGTAGGTGGCTTAGCTTCTATCTATACCGGGGCACTGGCACAAAAATACCGACAAATTTATCTTTTTCTTTTCTTCTCGCTCTCTTCAGGTATTTGTTCCTTGTTCCTGCCCTTGTGGAATAGTATACACTATTTTTACTGTTTCCTATTGCTTGCTGGCGCCGCGACTGGAGGTTTCTTTCCTCTTCCGTTCGCTCTCATCAGTGAGCTTTTTAGCGAAAAATCTAAGTTCATTGGTTCCGCCTACCTTTCCTTTGCCATTGGTTTAGGGATAGCATTTGGACAATTCTTTGCTGGTTATTTGGGAAATGAATATCCCAAACAAGGTTGGCGATACGCCTATCTATCGATTTCTCTTGCAATCCTCCTTCTCAGTACAACCTATCTACTCATTTATACAAAGTACAAACAGCGTATCAACTCTCTGTTTATAGATACTCATCCTACAGATTCCCAAAAAGAATCTATTCGAAAAAGAATCCAAATGATCTTTCGTAAAAGAACAAATACCATTGTCTTTGTACAAGGTTTATTCGGTTGTATTCCTTGGGGAGTTTTCTCTTTTTTCTTAATTAGTTTCTACGAAAATAAATATGCAATTTCTAAAATCCTAGCCACATCATATGCTCTAGCAGCAGGAGGAGGCATGCTACTCGGAACATTCCTAGGGGGTTTGCTAGGACAAAAGCTTTACAACCGAAAAAAAACCTACTTGCCCCTATTTATGGCGATAAGCATTCTTTTTAGCATTCTACCTATTTACCTAGTTCTGCACCAAAGTAGAATTACCAACCCTATTCTATTTGCAGGTTTTAATATGATCACAGGATTTATCGCAACTCTACCCGCAGCAAATATCAATGGAATTCTGATGAATAGCAATACTGCTAAAGACAAAAGTCTCATCTTTGCTTTGTTGAATATATTGGAAAGTTTTGGGAGAGGATTTGGCCCATTCTTTATTAGCATCATCTTGCTCATGATACCAAATCGGGAACTGGCCTTCAAACTATCCTTACTAGCCTGGATTCCCACTTCGATTCTGTGGCTATTTGTTAGCAAAAGTATAGAACAAGATAGTATAGACGAAAGAGTGCAAAATGAAAATAAATAGAAGACACCAAGAACAACGCATAGAATGTGATATTGCTATCAAAATTTTCTATCGTGACAGAACCTACCAAGGAAAACTCACGAACCTCAGTAGAAGCGGTGGCAGGTTCATACAAGTAGACTTCCACTTCAAATCTGGATACTACGTTGAGATCGAATTGGTATTACACAAACAAACGTTTCGGGCAAGTTGCGTTATAATGAGCCACCACTCGCAAAAAAACTCATTTGGCTTCTCTTTTTACCTAATGAGCTTTAACCATGCAAAAATCTTAGAAAAATACATATCGCAAATAAACGACTATAGAACCCCTATCGAAGAAGAGATTGCCAAAAATATTCTATCCTTAGGTGTTGGTGGTATAAAAATACTCTCGCAAATAGCTATACTAGAAGAATTGGAGCGTTTGGCAAATAAACAAACCTTTGAGATTTTCGACCTAATTGGTGGAGTTTCTTCAGGAGGAATCAACGCTTCCTTCCTTTGTATGGGCATACCAGCTGTCGAAATCAAAAAAATATACTTAGAGAACTTTGCAGATATGCTAAGTCCGAACCTAAGTTTTTGGCAGGGAATATTCAACCGTTTTAACCTTGGCAATAAAATCAAAAGGGCAATTGGTACATCACATCCTTCTTGCTTTCGAGAAATGAAAACAAACCTATTGGTTTTAACAAGGAGTTTTGAAGATGGCATCCATTACTACTATAGCAAAAACACGACTCCTGAATACCCCATTACACAGGCATTGCTAAGTACCACAGCGATCCCTGTTATATTTGGTCCCAACCAAGGGGAATGGATGGATGGAGGAGTGGGTAGCTTTGCCAACCCCAGTGAAGCCATTGCAAGGGTAGTCTACCAAGCCAATACAGAGCAAAAAGTCTTTTATATCGATTCAGGAATGGACCCTATCAAAAGATATAACAAGAACAATGCCAACATCTTTTCTCAATTGTCCTGGGCAATAGAGATGTTCTCCTATGATCACTTATTAAATGCGACGACCCGAATAGAGCATTGTTTTCCTTCCATGCAGTACTACCCCTACTTATTCACATTTTCCCAGTTCCATGATCTATTGCAAACCAAAGATATGAAAAAAATCTATGAGGAAGCCTCGATAGAAGCCAAACCTATTGCACAGGACATTTGCGATAAATTATATCCCATAGAGACCAGCGGTTAAAGAATCACTTATCACCTATTGCAAATAGCTGCAATGTCTCTGCTGCAAATTTTCTGGGAATCGTAGCCATAAGCATACTGTGTCGTCCCTTTTCTACTTTGATAAACTTTTTCTGCGATACAGATAAATTCTTATAAAGATCCTTACCATGCTGTAGGGGGATGGTTCTGTCTAAAGTCCCATGTAGTACCAAAACTGGAATATCAGGAAAACTTTTCACAAGTTCATTAGGCAATAAATCTTGTGGAGAAAACCCAGCTTTTAACTCAATCAACCAATAGACAAAAGGTATCATAATAGAAGGTAATTTCTGGGTGATTGGGTTCTCACGAATAATGCGATCTATACTGTATAAAGGGTTTTCAAAAACAGCCGCCTTAATACTACCCTTCCAACTCTCTTTCGACAATATCACTGCTGATGTTCCAGCAGAGCTTGCAATTACGTATATCTCTGCACCAGCATAATTAGTCTTGACCCAATCCAAGATTTTTAGAAACCCTTCCTGTTCGTATTTGCCAAAAGTTACCCCAACCCCTGTGTTGTAAGAAACACCATGATTGGGAGCGTCATATACAACCAAAGCATAACCCGCTTTTTGCAAATATGACAGGTGGACATAACCATTGCGACGATCCGCTCCTGCTCCGTGGACAAATATTACGATTTTGTGATTCTTTCCCGTAGGAAAAAACCAACCCTTCACATGTCCCTCTTTGTAGGGGACATTGACTCGTTCAAATTTTTCACGAATACCGCTCTCAGGATTTTCGATACAGAGGGGTGCGGCAGCAGCTCTTTGCACAACAGAACACCCAGGAGTTAGTCCAGGCTTATGCCAAGGAGGATGTAACACCATATTTGCCATTGTATTGCCAATTATAAAGGGCAAAGCCAATACAATGACCAAAAAGAAAACCAGTAGTACTTTTTTTATTTTTTTACTCATAGCGTTCCTTAACTCCTAGAAAAGATTTTTACGAATAGTCTACATAGGTATTAAAACCTTTCAGCATTCCTTCCAACTGTAGATCAATCCCTTCTTTCATAGCAATAGCTGGGTAGCCGGTCAACAAAGTATTTTCAGAAAAAGCCCAACCAACCGCATCTTTACAGCCCAAATTGACAAAATACCCTAAGGCTTGGTAGGAATATGGTTTCACCTTAGCACGGTAAAGGTGCGTGCGGATATTATTCCCAATGATACGTCCCTTACGAACAGCGGCTTGGGCTGTTAACGAGTTCAAACCACTACCAGAAAACCTAGAACAATCTCCAGCAGAGTATATGTTGGAATGGATAGTATTATCTTGCTCTACTTGGCCAAATTTATTTGTTTGTAGAATAAAGGGATAGGAACGAACTCCAGGAAAGGAAAAGATCAGTGAAGATTGCAAATCGCTCTCTTGTTGCGAAACTAAATTTTTTACACGCAAACCACCAGGAGTTTCTTTCAAAAACTGTGTTTGTGGCAAATAGCGAATTCCTTCCTCTTGTAGCTTTTGCTTAACATATTGCTGTATAGCTTCCGGCATAGAAGCAAGCACCTCTTTTTCCATCCCCAAAAGAGTTATAGAAAACTCTCTTTCTGCTCGCTGCAAATATTCTTTCAGTTCAAATAAAAATTGGATCGATGTAGGCCCAGTTCCCAAAAAATGAATTTGCAAGGTCCCCGATTTACGAGAAATGAGTTGCCGAAACTTTTCCATACCTCTCTCTGTTTGGAAATCACTTAGACCCAATATCTTCGAGTCTGCCACATCACCAGCACCTAAAACGAACTCTTTAGCTCCAGTGGCTAGCACTAAAAAATCAAAATGTATAGATTTTCCATTTACAGAGATCTGCTGTTTTTTTGCAAAACCTACTACCGACTCAGGAGGAATGACAATATCTCCCTGGACAAATTTGATGCCATAGATACGGGCGATCTTCTGAAATGGGTAGAGAAATTCGGTAAACTCTTTTGTAAAGGATTGGTGCAAACGGAGTTGGTTCAAGTGATAGCTATTTCTATCGATAAGGGTAACGGCAAACTTTCTATAGTAGGCGAGATAGCTAGCAACCGATAGGCCAGCCACTCCCCCTCCGACAATGATGACTTGTTTCATATGATCCTTTTTTTCTCCCATTCTTGGATTTGTTCTTGTGTATAACCCAAACTTTGGTAAACCTGCTGGTTGTGCTGACCATGTGTGGGTGGTTCTCCCATATAATGCAACTGTGAGGCGGAAAACCGAAAGGGAGAGGCAATCTGGGTGACCTTACCATAGCGGCTATCCTGCTGAGAAAAGATAACCCCTCGCTCCTGCAAATGGGGATCTTGCAATACTTCTGCAAATGTTTTGATAAGACTCAGACAACATTCAGGGTTGTGGAATAAACCCTCTATCTCTTCACAAGTCTTCCCCGAAAAATATTCAGCGATTTGCTGACGAATTGGCTTATAATACTCTTCTTGTATAGGGTATTCTAATGCAATACTTGCTTGGCGTAGAAACGCTCGGAAAAACCGCTCTTCTAAAGCTGCCAGCACGACGTATCTCTTATCAGCAGTTTGGTAGATACTATAATTTGGCAGTTTCCCTGATAAAAGTTCTTTCCCCCGTTCTGGTAACTTACCTGTAGAAAGGTAAGTACCCCAATAGAGCGCGGCAAACTGCAAACTTCCCTCCATCATAGAGACATCTACCTTTTGCCCATAACCATTTTTTTCACGACAGTACAGTGCTGCTAAAATTCCACTCAATGCAGTCAAACTCCCACCACCGATGTCGGCAATCTGTGCACCCCAAAGAGAAGGCCCTCTTCCTGACTCACCGCTCAAGCCTAAAACCCCTGATAAGGCGAGATAATTGGCATCATGACCGGCAAAATCTCTGTAGGGGCCAGAATCACCGTAGCCATAGATCCCACAATAGATCAAACGCGGAAATCGTTTGTGTAGGTCTTCATACCCTATACCCATACCAGCCAAAGCGGTAGGACGAAAACCCTCTAACAATATATCAGTATTTTCTAATAAGCGATACAAGATCTCTTGTGATTCTTTTTTTTTCACATTCAAGGTAATTGCTTTTTTATTGCGGTTGAGCATATAAAACAAACCTGGGAACTCTCCTTTCTTTCCCATTGCTCGTGTTGCATCATAGGCCCTTGGATTTTCTACTTTGATCACCTCCGCTCCCATGTCTCCTAGATACATGGAGCAAAGCGGACCGGGTAAGAGCATACTCAAGTCCAAAACCTTAACCCCAGAAAGTGGAGGTTCTTTTGTAGTCATTGGATGTACCCCTGTTTTTTTAAAATCTCTAGTGAATCCTTTTCCAATAATACCTTTTCAGAGGTACGGGTATTGTGGATTCCCTCTCTCCATAGCTGTACGCGAAACTTCTTTGGCAAAGCAGGAGCTCCATATTTGGCGACGAATAACGGCAGACATTCTTCTTGCAAGAGGGTACACTTTCCAGGATATACATCCAATTCCCCTACGCCGTATTCTCCTCGTTGAATAGGTCTACCATCAATAAAAATTTGTATTTCAGGAAATACAACATTGGGATAGATAGTGAAACGCAATTCCTTTTGTTCCCCAGGAAGCAATACATGTTGGTAGCTGAAGCGATTTGACTCATATACTACGGAGGGTAGCTTTGTTGGTTTTGCACGGTCTGTCAGAGTAATGGGACTTCCAGCCTCACTTTGGACTATAAAACGAATCTGACGTTTTGCAGCCATCTTTGGCAGGTAGATACGAAATGTATAGTTTGCTGACGGTCTACGATAACTCTCCAATTCTTTAGCTAGCTTTTGGTAAACCGCAACATTGGTGATCGGAGTATTCTCTTCCGGGTCCTTC
Source organism: Spirochaetota bacterium (assembly GCA_039028475.1). GTDB lineage: Bacteria > Spirochaetota > Leptospiria > Leptospirales > Leptospiraceae > JBCCIA01. The sequence goes on from JBCCIA010000043.1 coordinate 20,164, forward strand.
TGCAAATCAAATAGGTAAGCCGGTTCGTCTTGCATTGTACCATCCCATTGTCCATCTACACGGTGGAACTCATAGGTTTTCTTTTGCAGTTTGAAACCATCCTTACGAATCGCTTTTACGCCCCTACTTTCCCCGTAGTAAACCCTAGGTTCCTCTTTTCCTGCAAGCATCGTCAGAAGAGAACTACCGTCCATAGTATGCAAGGTTTGCCCGCTTTTTACGACGTCTAAAATGCTCGGCATGATATCTATAGAGCGGCTAACGTTAGCAATTCTCTTGCCGGCATACTGGTTGTTGGGTAACTTTAAAAATAAGGGTGTATGGATGTCTTCGTCGTACAAACCCTGACCATGCCCAAAGAGAGTATACACTCCATTGAAGCGGGAGACTTTATGGAAAGGGTTCATCACTTCACCGTGATCAGCAGTCAACAAAAGCAAGGATTTTTTGTAGAGTTTGCTTTTCTTTAAGTATTGCAAAAGCCTGTGGATCTCAGCATCAACATAAGCGACTTCCCCCAAATAGAGTCTTTTTTTAGGGTGGTAAGGCGACTTAATTTTTACTTTAGCAAGATACTTTGCCGGTGGCTTTAGAGGACGATGTGGTGTATTGTAATTGATAAAATAGTACAAGGGCCGCCTTTGCTTTGTAGTAAAAAACTTTTGTCTGTGTAGCTTTTCCAAAGAAGCGATCACATCATTCGTAATAGCCGGTGTATCGTCTCCAGCGATGAGAGAGAAATCTCTGACTTCTTCAAACCCCGTATCCACCCCTAAGTAACGGTGATCGGTAAGAAATGGATTGGTGCCAATCATAAAGGTCTTATAACCAAGGGAGGAGAGAGCTGCTGGTAAAGGATAGATTTCCGATTGGTAAAACTCTTCCTTTTCGTCTGGATAGACGGGGTAGTTCCAAAAGTTGATGTAGTGTTTAGAAGCGTAGAGACCAGTAAAAAAGATAAGTGTCGAAGGGCGTGTCCAAGAAGAGTTTACCAAATTTTTTTCAAAAACTAAAGAATCCTTGCCCAAGATATCCATATACGGACTCACCCCGTGGCTGGCTCCATAAGTTCCCAAAACATCTGCACGCAGGGCATCGATCACAATAAAAAAAACGTCTGGAGGCAATTCTTTAGTTTGTAAAGGAAGCAACACGGCATCCTCTAGAAAAACCTCTTGTTTGCTTTCTAAACGAATCTCATTGCTTGACTCAGGAGAAATCAGTCGCTTATCAGTAACCCTGCACGCTGTTTCAACGCACCTGCTGAGATGGATCCCTATTTTCACTGGAAACAAAGCTATGGCAAGGAAGAGTCAATAAGGGCATTTAATTGCTTGGCCGAGGAGTACAGGCAGAG
>JBCCIA010000044.1:0-21501 GCA_039028475.1 Spirochaetota bacterium
GATTTTACAGCAGATTTTTACCTTTGGTTTCGCTTCAAAAAAGAGTTAGACGATAGTAATATAGTCTTTGACAATTCTGTATTGCCCTTTCGTTTGGGGAAACAGGTTGTCAATAGTTTAGAAGATGGTGTATATACAAGAACCTATCTCGTACGAAATAATTTTAGAGCTGATTTTGATTTCACAAAGTATCCCTTTGATAGGCAAATCTTACCTCTTCAGTTTCGCCATAAAGTATTGAAAAAAGATAAAATCATTTATGCAAAAGATGTTTCTGGACTTGCAAAAAAAGAACAAATGCAAGGTGTCAATACATCTCGTATGGAGCCAAACTCGCGTTTTGTGATTAAAACCATTACTAGCTTTGAAGACTTTTTCATAAATGCCCCTAAATCGGTAGACCTTGCAAACATTTTAGATCCACAGAAATTTGCCCACTCCCAGTTCAATACGTTTATTGAGATTGAAAAGAAGAACCATTATGCAAGGTTTGTCCTTTTTGTACCACTAGTGTTTTTCTTTGCTTTTCTCTATTTACAGTTGTATTTTAAGGGAAGAAAGATAAAACTTCGCTCTTATATCATATTGACAATATTACTGAGCGTAACTTTGTTTCACATAGGTCTACGTTATACGTTTCAGGTAGAGTACCTAATGGCAATTGAGTTTTCCATATTGGCTGTCTACGGATTGTTATTCTTTTCTTTGTTAGAACTTTTACTATTGATTGGCCAAGACGAGGAAGGTCGTACTAAGTTCGTAAAGTATTATTTCTTATTTTTAAAGGTTTTGATGCCTATACCTGTATTTGTTCTCACCTTTTGGTATATGCTTTTGTAATTTTTTCGGAATGATAATTTTGGCTTTATTAATTTACTATTTTGAATAAGCTAAGTATGTAATATATTGATAAGGGGAATATGCATATGCCATTTTTACAGGACGCAACCGTTTCTAACTCGGTAAAACGTTTTCATTTCCATGGAAGTGGGATGGAATTTTTTGGGGTTTTTTTGGTAAACATATTTTTAACAGCGGTTACGGGAGGAATTTATTACTTCTGGGCCGAAGCTAAGGTTAAAAAGTATCTCTATGAAAATACCGAGTTCGAAGGAGAGTTTTTTTCGTACCATGGTACTGGTATGGAAAGATTTATCGGACTTCTTAAGGCAATTGGTATTTTGGGAGCAGTTGCAGTTATCCTATGGATTATCGCATATTCATTGAATTTAGTACATTTTCTAAAACCTATTATATCAGTAATTTTACTTTTTATTGTTCCATTTGTCATTATTGGTAGAGAAAGATACCGATTGAGTAGGTCCTCTTACCGTAATATTCGTTTTCGCTTTACGGGCAAGTATTTGGAGCTATTATTACTCATTGCAATTCATGGATTTATAACTGTGATCACATTAGGAATTTATAGTCCTTGGCTAATATGTAAATTGTATTCTTATCTAGCAAAACATTCTTATTATGGCGATAAAAACTTTCACTTTGAAGCAAATCCAGTTCATTTGTTAGTTTTATTTTTTACTTTTGCTATTGGTATAATAGCTCTTTTTGCACTACCAGTTTTTTTTATCAGTTCTTATGTAATTTTAGGTGAAAGCCAGGGAACTGCGGAGAATATACTCAATGCTGTTCTATCGGTAATTTGGGCTGTACCAATATTTCTTGGCTTATATTTATCTATAATTACTTGGTTTAATGCGGCTATATACCGATTTTATTGGGGAAACGTTTACTTCTTGGGAAATCGCTTTAGTGCAGAAAATTATACCGCTCTGCGTTTGGTTGGTTTAACAGTAGCCTATGGATTGTTAACTATTTTTACGTTTGGTATAGGAGCACCTTTTGCTTTTATAGCTTTGCAAAAGTTTAAAATTGTTTCTTTGCGTTTTCATGGTGATATCGATTTTTCTTCTATTCGTGGTAGTATGGACGCGGGAGCTTCCGCTTTGGCAGATGGTTTTTCTGATGCAGCCGATGGCATAGATGCGATTGGTACAATTTTTGGAGGATAAGCAATAGGTACATGCAAAGAATCGCTTGCGAATATTTTGATGGTGTCAACCCAGCTGCTCTATCCGGGGAACTGGAGCTTCACGATGAATTTTTACTCTTTTTGTACCAGGTAGATGGTGTAGAAGAAAGGCTTAAATTTTATTGGCTGGCAATTTTCGATATTGAAAAAAAGAAATTTGGCTATGAGATTGCTCTAAAGGTGAGCAGTGATAGGGCACCACCAATAATCCGCATTACAGGTTTGCAAACGTACAAACAAGTTGTTTCCTTTTGGCAAGATAAAGCTGAGAATTCTTTTCAGAAATTTGTACGTTTGCTCTATGAGCTGTCCAACGTAAGTAAAATTGTTTGGGTAGGTACATTCTTAATCGTCAGTATTTTCTTGTATTTCCAAGGCCTTGCTGTTGCACACCATCTAGTACCTAAAAGCATTGACAAACAATTGGGAGACTCGGTAGAAAAACAATTTTTAAAAACAATGTCTCTCTGTACAGATGATAAATTGAATGGTTTCTTTGCAAAATCAATTCATGTTTTAGGAGACGATCCAGACCTTTATAATGTTATTGTAGTAAAAAGTCCCTTACCTAATGCCATTAGTTTGCCAAAAGGAAAAATCGTATTTTTTTCCGCATTCCTGGAGCAAAGTGAATCCCCCGAAGAAGTTATAGGTGTTTTAGCCCATGAAATGGCTCACGTGAAAGAGAGGCACGGAATGCGACAATTGATCCGAGGGCTAGGAAATTCCTTTTTGATTTTCAACTTCGTAGGCGTAGGAGGAGACTATGGTGATATGATAGAATTGTACAGTGAGCTATTCAACACCTTTATTTTATTAAAATATTCACGTAGTTTTGAAACGGAAGCTGATCTTCTCGCCGTCAAACAGTTGAACAAAGCAGGTATTTCCAGCCAGGGGTTGATCCAATTTTTTGAGAGAATCTCCTCTACAGATAAGGAGTACTCTTGGTTGAGTACTCACCCAGCAGATTCAGAACGAGTTGCAATGATTCGCAAACATAGTACAGAAATACGCTTGCCAAATAAAGATTTTTCGCAAGAGAAGAAAAATTGGCAGTACTACCAACAAGCCTGTAAATAATTCACTTTTCTTTATTTTCTAGTCCCCTTTTTTTTTGATTGAAGGATTCCCATTTACGAATTGGTATAGACGTTGTGAAAGAAAAAGAAACAGACTGGTATAAATTGCGTTCTTTGTACAAAGAATTTCGTGCCGATACCACACTTTTGCAAGAAGGCAATGCTCCTAAAGCGATGTACGTGCTGATTTCTGGTATGTTAGAGGTATATAAGGGAGATAAGCAACTCGCTACCATCCAAAGCCGGGGTGAATATATTGGCGAGATCTCTCTTTTATTAGATATACCCCATTCTGCTACAGTAAAAACACTCACAGATAGTATTTTAATTGAAATTAGCCCAGGAACTTTTATGTCTTTTATGACACATACACCTGAAGTAGCGATTTCACTCGCAAAAAAAATTGCAGAGAGGCTTGTGGTGCTAAATAAAATGTACGCCAATGCAATTCGTAAAATGATAGCAAAAAAACAATCAAAGCCAAAAATTGAAGCTGTAGCAGAATTAGTTACCGACTCTGGTGGTATTAACTTGGAAAAGCTACGCCCCTATTACCGTAAATTTCCCAAAGATACGGTGATTATCAATGAGGGCGATAAGCCAAAGGCAATGTATATTATTGTAGAAGGAGAGTTAGAAATTGTCAAAGACCAGCAGGTAATAGCTATAGAGTCGCAGCCAGGTTATTATCTAGGTGAAGTTTCCATATTGCGCAATGCTAGTCACAACGCTACGGTTCGGACAAAAATTCCTTCTGTTCTGATAGAAATATCTGCTGGAAAAGCCTTTTCTTTTTTTAAACATTCTCCTGAAATTGCCATTTCTGTATCTAAAAAGCTCGCACAAAGGATCTTAATTATCAATGGTGGTTACATTGACATTCTAGAGCCTGCGATTGAGTATGAAAAATCTTTAGAAGATATATGCTCATCAGCAGAAAAAAGGTTACATGAATTAGGTTTTGATGTGGATTGACCATAGGAGTAAAAAATTGTCTGAAGAGTTTATTATCAAAAAAGCTGATGGTAGGGAAAGAAAGGTTTCTGGTTATAAGTATAGTGCTCCGGCACCAGATGCCAAAAAGTTTGCTGCGAGTAAGGTTTCCGTAGAAGATTTACCTCCAAAGGTGGATCTAAGGCAGTATATGACTCCAGTAGAGTCACAAGGCCAACTGTCAAGCTGTGTCGCTAATGCTGTGGCTGGCGCGTATGAATACCTTGTCAAGCGCTTCGAAGGAGAAGACGCTTACGACGTAAGTCGTCTCTTCGTCTATTACAACGCCCGTGAGTTAGAAGAAGTAGAAATTGCCGATCAAGGTTCCTTTATTTCTTTGGCAATACAAGGTTTGAAGAAATATGGAGCTTGTGCTGAAGAAACATGGGAGTATGATGAGGGTGTGGTCAACGAGAAACCCTCTGAAGAAGCCTATGAAGAAGCTGGTGATTTCTTGGTAGAAGATACGCAGTTGATCCCCAATGACTTGAATGCTTGGAAACAAGCCTTAGCAGAAGGGTACCCCATTATATTTGGTATTAGCTTGTACAAGTCCTTTGACAAACATAAGAAAAAGGGACATGTTCCAATGCCCACCAATAATGAGGCTTCTCGGGAGTCACATGGGGGCCATTCCATGCTCTGTGTAGGGTATTCTGATCCCGATCAGTTTTTTATCGTCCGCAATTCCTGGGGAACAGATTGGGGGGACGAAGGGCATTGCTATATTCCTTATAATTATTTGACAAATGATAAGTTTAACGATGGTGATAACTGGATCATAAGGCAATCAGATGAATTAGAAGTAGATCAAGATACTTGGGGAGATGATTCTTCTATAGCACAGTCTTTTGATTCCGAATTAGCGGAAATGCCAGATGAAGACTATGAGAACATGCTAGATGCAACGGGTGATTTTGCATTGGAATCTCGTATTGGCCTTATTTTGTTACACGCGGCAAACGCCGACAACGACCTATCGGAAGAAGAATGGGAAAAGATCTCTGTTTATATGGATAAGACGTTGGAAAGCCTAGGTGTCGATGACCTTTCAAGTAGAGACGTTTTACAACTCTGTGAAGAAAATTTAGGAGATGAAGAGCTACTAGAAGAGAGTATTACCCTATTAGGGGATTATTTATCCAGTTCTTTTCTCGCAGGTTTTGTCGCTTCTATGGAGGAAATTGTAGGGAGTGATGATTTTTCTGTAGAAGAAGAAGATTTCGTCTATCGCTTAGTAGATGCATGGCAAATTGAGAATAGTGATGATGACGAATATGATGATGATGACGAATATAGTGATGAAGATGAATATGATGATGAAGATGAGAAGTAATTCGCATTAGAGATAAACGCAAACACCATATTTCATACTAAAAGAATTTTGTAATAAATTCGGTGTTTGCCTGTTATTAGGTACTAGGAGACTAACTTAGTAAGGTAAAGGAAATTTGATATGACTGAATTAAAAAAAGTTTATTTGGCTAATCCTCGCGGTTTTTGTGCCGGAGTAAAGTATGCAATTTCTTATGTAGATACTGTTCAAGAAACGTATAAAGATTCTGACATATATGTACGAAAAGAGATTGTTCACAACCGGCGTGTCGTTGAAGATATGGAAAAACGAGGTATTAAATTTATCAATGAATTGGACGAAGCTCCTGAAAAATCAGTTGTCATTTTTAGTGCACATGGTGTTTCACCAGAAGTTCATGCTAAAGCAAAAGAAATGGGTTTACAAGTAGGTGACGCGACCTGTCCTCTGGTCAATAGAGTGCATCGTAAGGCTCGCAGAATTAAAGATGAATACCAAATTATCTATATTGGCCACGAGGGACATGATGAAGCGGTAGGCACAATGGGAGAAGCTCCGATGTGGTTGGTAGAAACTCCCGAAGATGTTGCTACCTTGAAAGATACGATAGACCCCAATAAACCTCTTACCTACTTAATGCAGACCACTCTTTCGGTAGCTGATACCCAAGACATTGTGCGTAAAATTGAAGATGTATTTCCTTTTGTAGAACATCCTGAAAAAGATGATATTTGTTATGCGACTACTGAGAGGCAAGAAGCGGTAGAGTCCATGTTAGATTCTATAGATGCAATGCTAGTTATTGGAGCTACCAATAGTTCCAATTCCTTACGCTTGGTGCAACAGGCTCAAAAAAAGAAACCCAAGTCTTTTCGGGTAAGTTCTGCGGAGGAAGTCACAAAAGAAAAGATGCAAGCTTTACAGATTGAGACTTTGGGAATCTCTGCGGGTGCTTCTTCTCCACAAGTTTTGGTGGATGAAATTATTGCAAAGTTGCGTACTTTCTATCCACAAGTATCGGTCGAACTATTTCCTGAATCTAGAGAAGACACAATGAATTTCAAATTACCGAAAAAGCTATTGAAAGTTTATTGAGATGAAAATACTACTACTCGATTTCTATGTAGATGAACCGGCTTGCTTTGGGGTACCCCCTTATCTCTCCCCATACATTCGCTATGTGGCGGGGGCACTAGCGGTAGCTGGCTTATCTACAGATGATATTGAGTATTTGACTGTTGATGCTTGGCGTGCACAGAATTATGAGTTCAGTGAAGATTACCAAGCTGTCTTTGTAATTATGGGTACAACGGTTCCTGGCAAATATTTAGGTGGAAAAATTGGCACAGTTGCTGAATTGTACCGCCTATTAGAGTATTTAAAAAAAGTAAATCGCTCTTGCTTAACAGTGATCGGTGGACCTGTCCGCTATGCTTCGCGCAAGATCAAAGAAGAGATCGCGAGTAGGAATGGTATTCTAATTCGCGGTGATATTGAAAAATATGCAGAGTTATTTGTTCCTTTAGGTGCGAAAAAAGCTCGTCTGGCCTGGGAAGAACAAAATTTAAATCTCAAACGGACTTATACTGATGTGGATAGGTATTCTTTAGCAGGTGCATTTATCACTAGCCGGCATCCGAATTATCCCTACCTAATTTTAGAAATTGAGACTTACCGTGGTTGTACCAGAGATGTTTATTGTTCTTTTTGTACAGAAGCCTTTTATGGCAGACCATCGTTTCGTTCCTTAGATGGGATTCATGCTGAAATTGCTGAGTTGTACCAATTGGGCAATCTTTACTACCGCTTTGGTAGGCAAGCAGATCTACTGACCTACTTGCCATTTATGGACGATTTCCAAAACTCCTTTCCACGCCCCAATCCTAAAAATGTAGAAAAGCTCTATATTGGCACAAGGAAAGTGGCTCCCAATATCAAACTCTTACACTTAGATAATATCAACCCTGGTTTGATTGCAACCTTTCCCCGTGAAGCAGAAGAGATCATTCGCTTGATTACAGAATACAACACGGCAGGTGATACTGCTGCTATGGGCATTGAATCTGTTGACCCTGAGGTAATTGCTAAAAATGATCTCAAGTGTAGCCTAGAAGAAGCCAGACTAGCTATTGAAATTGTCAATCGTCATGGACAAAAACGTAGTGATGGAATTCCGCACTTACTTCCAGGGTTAAACTTTATAGGTGGACTTCCTGGAGAAACCAAGGACACATTTAAAAAGAACTACGAATTTTTACACTCTCTTTTGCAAGAAGGTTTGTTACTACGGCGTATCAATATCAGGCAAGTTGTTTTGTATGAAAAGACTAAGGCTTCTCGGTTAGCAAATTCTCATAAAAGCAAAACCTTAGAAAACCGGTTTTTCTATTACCGTGATAAAATCCGTAAGGAAGTCGATGAACCGATGCTGAAACTTACCTTTCCTACTGGATCAATTTTGAAAAATGTAATTTTAGAGCAAAAGAACAATGGTTATTACTTGGGACGCCCATTAGGTAGCTATCCTATCACTGTCAAGATTCCATTTATTGGTAAGGAATACAAATTGTTTAAAGAACCGATTGATATTATCATTACGGGTCACTCCGAACGTTCTTTAAAGGGGTTACCAAATCCCATTCCAATAAATCTGTTGACGGATTTAGGTTTTCGAGAAATACCTGGATTTGGAAAAAATTTGGCATCTATAACCATGCTTGGTGGACCGTATACGAATGAAGAAGAGTTTTCCAAAAAATGTCCTGAAGGTTTTGGTACACTGAATAAATTTACACAAGAGTTGGTCTATTAAAAATGTCAGAAATTCGCTACGAAACTTTCCAATCCTCTGGTTATTCCCTACATGTGAAAATCCAAGACAATCATAAATCGGAAAACCTTTTATTGTTACATGGATTCAACGATACAAAAGAAACATTTGTCTTTATAGAAGACTATTTGGCAAAAAAGTTTAACCTATTATCCTTTGACTTTCGTGGACATGGCAACTCCGCTTGGAAAAAGGAAGGGGTCTATCACTTCGCAGAGACTTTTTCCGATATTCATAACGTAGCTTCGTACTATTTTCCAGAATCTTTTTACCTAATGGGTCATTCTATGGGAGGTGGTTTTGCCGCTCGCTACGCAGGGTTTCTACCAGAAAAAGTCAAGGCTCTTATCTGTTTAGAAGGTTTTGCGGGGTTATTATCGCATGAACGGGAGAAGAGGCGTGTTATCGAATGGTTGGAGGCGACTAGGAGACGTTCTGAAAAAGCAGGAAAAGTTCGCCCGGAAAGGGGAATGGACTTTGAAACAGCGGTAGGAAAGTTGCGTCGCGTGTACCAAACACTGCCTGATGATAAGTTAGAAGTTTTAGTGCAGAATCTTGTGAAAAAGGGAATCCATGGGAAATATATCTGGAAAAATGATCCAGCCTTAAAAACAGCTAATCCTATTCCATATCCACCATATTTTACCCGTTTTTTATGGGAATCCATTGCTTGTCCTGTCGCAATTTTATATGGTGAAAAAACAAATTTGCGTCCACCAAGATTGGAAGAAGAAGTATTAAAACATTTCGCTAACCTATTTTACCGTGAGCTTCCCAACTGTGGTCATAACATGCACCACGATGATCCAGAAGCTGTCACCAAAGTGTTGGATGAGTTTTTTACAGAATACCAGCTTACTTTTTGATTGTTGTATCAATGGATCACAAAGAAAGTCTTGGAAAAATTGTTTACTCCAAAAATGAAAAATATTTGCGGGGAAGACGTAGTCTGACTCCCTTTGAGCAGCATGCAACAAAACACCCTCTTGGTTATTCCTCACTTATTGCTATTTTTGTTATTATTTTGGTAGTAGTATATTTTTCATCTTCACTGAGTGAGGGTGGTAGGTGGAATACACTGGTGGGGTTTCTAGCAGTTTTATCTTTGCATTTTCAAATTAGATTGCTTAGAAACATTTATTTTTATTTGAGCCAAGGATTTCAATATAAAACCTTAGTCAGTACGCATCTCTTTGAGAATGGTATTAGAAGAAACTACTTGCTTGGAATGAATGCTGAAATTTATGAAGAATGTTATAGAGCTTCTGATATAAAACAAATTACATTTTCTGAAAATATCTGCTTACATCTCAAATCAGGAAAATCTATTAAATTACTAACTTATTTAGGGGAAATGGAAAGTATTATCAAAAAAATGGAAGATGCTTCCAAGATTCTTATTGTAAAAAAGATTATATAATTCTGCTATATGCTAGATAATACCCCAGTTTGTATTTTCTCTGGTCGTACTAGGAGAAGCTTCTGGGAGAGTGGGTGATTGCCGATACTAGCAATATGAAAAAGATCACTACTATAGTTGTACTTGTATTCACATTTTTTTGTAGTAAAGAGAAAAAGAACACGAATAAACTGATTCAGATAAAAAGGAGTAGCTGGAGTTCTTACCAGGGTGAGATGAACTGGTATGATGCTAAAGAGAAGTGTACTTCTATAGGTATGCGATTGCCTAGCAGTAAAGAATTGGTAGCTGCTTATACATCGGGTGTAAATAAGAAGTGGGATACAAAACAAACCAATTGGTATTGGGCAAGTGATTCTCAATCGGCCGAGAATGCTTACTATGTCAGTATGCACAATGGCGATACCAACTACTTCAATAAGATGTATAAGGGTAATCAGACTTACGGCTTCACGGAGAGGCACATTAGGGTTCGTTGTTATCGTTGACCATCGGGTTTGGTGGTTTATTTTTATCTGTTGAGTTTCAACGATCCTCTACTTTCTCCAGCACAACATTGATGTCAGTTTCTCGCTCTCCCTGGAACATTTCTGAAGTATAGATAAACTTTAAAGAAACGGGGAATATCTTTTCCAACTTGATCCGATCGTTTTCTCGCTCCTCTTGTCGTATCTTCTCACGCAGCATGGCTCCTAAGTATTGGAAAATACCAATCCAATTTTCACCAACTTCTACACCTTCCACTTTTCCACGACTACCGGCAAAGTCATAATAGATACGCAGGCTACGTTTGAGACTTTGCATCTCTGTTAGGGTAAACTTTCGGTTGAAGCGTATGATGAGACCAGGTGTTTGTCGCGAATGGAAATACATATAGTTAGCGAGTTCTAACCAAGTTTTTACTTCTTTGTCAGCTGCAATTGTTATGCGATATTGTTTTTTGATACTAGAAGCCTGGGTACATTTTCCTGAGGAGTTGAAATTTTCACAGTGCGAAACTTTCAGAACTTTTAGCTCTTCTGGTCGGCAAGAAAATAGAGAGAATAGTAGTGTAAAAGAGAGTAAGAATTTCATCATAGAAACTTTCCTGTTATAGAGATTTGAGATAGGCATCTCTCTGCATGGTAAAGAAAAATTGCACATCCGTGTAAGAAAAAAACTCTGGAGCAGAAGTGATGTGACGTAACTTCAGTTTTTCATATTTGTAAATAACCTCAGCGAATACACCTTCGTCTAAATAAACACGGTGGTAATCGTCGATGGTAGAAGTAAAAATAACGTTATGGCTGGACAGGTAACCTGGAAGAATCCTTAGGGTTGGGTCTTTGCTATAGAGTTTTTCACGGATGAGAATGCATTTTTTTTTAAAAGCAACTAAGGATTCGCGGCCTATTTTACGCACAAAGGAGAGTACCTTGGTGTTGGAACCTACCATGGTATGTCCTTTTTCCGAAGGATCTAAAACCCAGCGGGGAAAGGTCTTACTTTCCATCAAGACTTTGCCAAAATTTTTTTCGCACTGCTCTTTGACACGTACAAAGCTCTCCAATTTTTCATAGGAGAGTAGTACAAAAGCCAGGGAGGGGTCTGGCTTTTGTAGAATCTCTTTTTTGTTTGCTAGGAGAGATTTAAGAGGCTTCATCCATACCTGTAATATCGATTCCTGAAAACTGGATCCAAGGTACATGTGAGGAGGAAGCCAGAAGTTTTCTTTCACGGCTAATAGCGGTGATTTGATTGAGAACTTCGTAGATATTTCCCGATATTGTAAGTTCTTTCACAGGAGTTCTATTGCCTTTGTGGAGTAAAGCGCCGCCTTTTACACTGCCAGAAAAATCACCCGAAGAAGAGTTGCTACTGCCTGAAAAACGATTGATGAGAATGGCCTTTTCGTCGGCGTAAAACATATCTTTGAGGTTTGACTTACCTGGGATTACCTGTAACTGTTTGGGGCCACAGGAAGGTGTGGAAGAGGAACTACCACTGGCATTCCCATGTGAAGCCGCTAGGCCTGCTTTTTTTGCTTCAAAGTGGTTGTAGAAGAAGTTTTTGATGACGCCTGTGGTAATGATCTCTTTGGGTTCTGTAGCAACACCTTCTCTATCAAAGGCAGTTGAACGACCAAAGCTGGGAATAGAGGGGTCTTCAAAGATAGAGAGAAGGGGAGAGGCAACTTTTTCTCCTAGCTTATCGCCAAATTTACTACGTTTTCGGCGAATTTGTGTTGCTGTAAGGGAGGAGAGTAGATCACCTAAGAAGCTAAATACACTCTGCGGAGGTACTAAAATGTGTCCTTTAAAGCCACCGATGTTTTGTGCTTGCAAACAACCCATACATTTTTCCCCAAAACTCTCTAAAGAATGGCTAAAGTCTTTTTGGAATAGTTCTGGGGTTCTGCCTGTAGCACTATCGTAATCAAAACTACCAATATCATCTCCGTCAACCGCCATCCCCATAAACCCAGCTGACATGGAAGCTGCCATTTCTGAGGCAAGCGTTCCTTTGCTATTGCCAATAATTTTAAAACCCCTGTCTAGACTGACATTGCCGCTATCGATGTTGATAAGTGGGTATTTCTCCTTTTGCCATAGTAGTATATCATTGGCTATGTGCATGATATCTTCCATACTAACAGAATCCATCTCTTGCAAGTACAAGCCTTGGATATCTTGTGTAGGGGTATCGGATGGACTGGGTAATTCCATTGCTGGATCTGGGGTATTCTGAGCTAATGCAATTGATTTTGCATCTTTGATGGCACCCTCCAAAGAATCAGGATTATTGGTGGTGACAAAGCCTTGGCAATGATTTGCAATGACTCGTACTCCAAAATTGGTTTCTTCTGAGGAGATTGAGGTGTTTACATCGTTCTTTTCTAAAGATACTTCAAAACCTGAGTAGTAGCCAGCGTAGATTTCTACCTCTTCTATTCCTTCCCGTTTGGCTTTTTGCAAAAGGTCTTGTATCCTCTGTTTGGTTTCGTCTAATTTATTGTTTAGTTCTTGTTTGTTCAATCTTTTGTACCACCCAACCTAACTTTGGTTCGTATGTAAGGTCCCCCGGCATCTACTTTTGCCGGTTGGCCTTTGCCACAATAGCCAGAACCCAAATCCCATTTGAATTCTTTGCTTACCATATCCACCTCTTGCATCACTTCAAAGGCAATTCCTGAAACCGAAACACCCTTGACCATGCCTGTTATTTTTCCTTTATCTATCTTATAGGCTTTTTGGACGGCAAACATAAATTCACCAGTTGCATCTGCTTGGCCGTTTCTCGGGCCTTCCAAGAGGTAACCTGAATCGGTAGCGGCTATCATTTCTTCTAGTTCAGAAGTTCCAGGTTCTAGGTAGGTATTGCGCATTCGGATGAGTGGGACATCGGAGTATTCCCAAGCTCTGGCAGAACCGGTTGGTTTGACGCCAAAGCGAGCGGCAGTCTCCCTATTGTGCAGATAAGACTGTAAGATACCGTTTTGGATAATTGTGGTTTTTTCGGTGATTACACCTTCATCGTCTACCGGAATGCTTCCACCGGCTCCTCGGTAGTATTCTGAAATACCACTATCACAGAGGGTTACTAAATTAGAGCCAACCCGTTGGCCGAGTTTTCCAGCTGCTACCGAGCCGGAGAGCACAAAGTCGGCTTCCACGGTATGGCCAATCGCTTCGTGGACCAAAAGACCAACGATGGAGGGAGCTAAAATCACGGTTGATTTACCACCGCTAGGAAACTTAGAATCCAGCAAAGAGGCTGCGGTCTCACTGGCCTGTTCCTTCAATTGTTCAGCGGATTTATCGCGAAATAGACAGTCCCATCCACCTGTAACACCGATAGATTCAGCACCAACTTGTAATTCTCCATCTTTTGCGGCAACCGCATTGACACGGAATTCTGGGCGGACATGTGAGAAAAAAGAGTCTGCACCATCACTGGTAACGATAGCTTTTTCTTCAAATATTTCGGAATACCCACATGCGATGCTTTGGATATGGCTGGAAGAATAGTTGCTGTCCTTAGCAATTTGCATAACCAGATCAAGCTTTTCCCCAAGGCTTTTATCTTTTGTTTCCTGGATGCCCTCTCCTATAAAATCACCTTTGGCAAAGTTGGCAGTTGGTAGGTCAGCTATTTTTTCTTTGCGAAATTCGGATGAGAGAATAGCACTTTTTTTGGCGTTTTCAATCGCCCGCTGGATAGCAGTTTTGTCCAAACTACCGGTGTAGGAGAATCCCCAAGTACCATTTTGCAAAACTCTTACACCCACGCCAGAGCGCATTTTTACTTGGCTGTTTTCTACCCTACCTTTTTCGGCAGACATACTGCGTGCCTCTTTCTTGTGGTACCTAAGTTCGACAA
The DNA here is from genome assembly GCA_039028475.1 of Spirochaetota bacterium. Classification (GTDB taxonomy): domain Bacteria; phylum Spirochaetota; class Leptospiria; order Leptospirales; family Leptospiraceae; genus JBCCIA01. The sequence goes on from JBCCIA010000044.1 coordinate 14,050, forward strand.
AACCAGATTCGTCACGGATGCATTCTTTTAAAAAATCTCTCATACTACTTCTTGTCCCCTTTAAAATTACATCTTGAGAGTTTGGTAAAGTATCAATCTTTTTTTATGCTTTTTGTGTGGAAAAAAGATTCCGTATTCTAAGCAGGTGTACAAAAATGGTCGTAACGTGTTGTCTTAGTGGGTTCTACTATGATTCTATTCTTGAAATACAACAAACAGAACTTAAAAATTGATAAAGAAAAAGTTCAGATTGGTAGAAGTAAAAACAATGATATCATTATCTATGACAAATTTGTTTCTCGCGAACACTGTCGTATTCGTATCAAGAACGAATCCATTGTAATCGAAGACCTGCAAAGCTCTAATGGAACATTTGTTGCTACAGATGGCGGCGATATCCTAAAAATTGGCGCGATGGGCGAATTTGAAATCAAAGAAGGGAAGAAACCAGCTAAAATCTATTTGGGCAATAGCGACTTAGGCATTGTGTACCCTGGTTCGGAAAAGCAAAGTCCCGCGCGGAAAACTATGATATACCACCCCGTGCAGCAACAAAAGAGAATCACAAGGCCTTCCGAAGTTATCCTACTCAACGAAAAAAATGTCTATATGATTGGTAAAATCAATCCAGAAGCAGGAGCCGTGGCAATTCGTCGTTTGTTGGAAGAGTTTCTCTACTCTTATACAAACATCGATTCAGACCTGTACGAGCTCATTGACACAATTTCTAACCAGGAGAATGTTACACGCGAAATGGTAAATATGATGCACTATATCCGAGTTACTGGCAATAATGGGGCGCATCGTGGACATAGAGTATCCTGGAATGCTTTACGCAAGGCAATCGATCATTTCGGAAAAATCAAAAAAACACTTACCTCTTAAGCCTAGCAATTTTTATCATCCAAACACAAGGAGTTTAAAACGTGAAACATATTCTATTTATTCTACTCGCAAGCATAAGCCTTTCCTGCGCTAGCACTCCAACAGAGTCACCACAACTGATTATTTTCCAAAAAGGCAGTTTATATGGTTATAAAGATCCTATGGGAAAAGTAATCATTTCCCCTGACTATATGATTGCCCATGAATTCCAGCAAGAAGTGGCTCACGTTGCCGATAGGCAGAAGTGGATGGTAATAGATAAGAAAGGGAAGATACTCTTTACCCCATTTATTTATGACAACGGCCCTGATCCCTTCCAAGAGGGCTTGGCTCGTTTTGTGCAGGATGATAAAATAGGTTACTATACACCTTTAGGCCAGATCTCAGTGCCACCTAAGTTTGATTTTGGTTACCCTTTTAAAAATGGTAAGGCAAAGGTATGTGTTGGTTGCAAGAAGAAGAGTTATGGTGAACATTATCGCTACCGTGGAGGTAAGTGGTTTTATATTGATGCGCGGGGGTATAAGTACAAGAAAGGAAATTGATATTTGCACCATTCTATTTCGCAAGATGATGAAGTCTCGACCAAAGTACGTAAAATCATTCATATCGATATGGATGCATTCTATGCCAGTGTAGAACAGAGAGACTTCCCCGAATACGCTGGAAAACCTTTAGTAGTAGCAGGTTCACCACAATCTCGCGGTGTTGTCTCTGCTGCCAGCTATGAAGCTAGAAAATTTGGTATTAGGTCTGCAATGCCTTCTGCACAGGCTTATAAACTCTGTCCTGAATTGGTATTTGCTCCAGCAAGATTTGCTATCTACAAAGAAGTTTCTCAGCAGATCCGTAGGATCTTTTTTGAATATACAGATCTTGTAGAACCATTGTCTCTAGACGAAGCCTTTTTGGACGTCAGTGAAAGTAAAAGTGCAACGCGCCTAGCTCGTGAAATCAAGCAAAAGATCTATGAATCTACTGCACTTACTGCATCTGCCGGAGTATCCTGTTCCAAGTTTTTAGCAAAAGTTGCATCAGGCTACCAAAAACCAAATGGACTCACCGTGATTCCGCCTGAAAAGGTAGCTGCTTTTTTACAGGATTTGCCGATTGGTAAGTTTTTTGGCATAGGTAAAGTAACTGAAAAAAAGATGCAATCCTTGGGAATCCACAACGGCAAAGATTTGAAACAAAAGAGTGAGGCTGAGCTAATCCGTTTATTTGGCAAGTCAGGTCTCTACTATTATAAAATTTGTCGTGGTTTGGATACATCCCCTGTCAACCCTAACCGCGTTCGCAAGTCATTAGGGGTGGAAACTACTTATGCAACAGATTTGCAAACCAAAGAAGAAGTAGAACAGGCATTGGATACTTTACTCAGTACTTTCCTAGAAAGGAAGGAGAAAGCCAAAAAGCAGGGTAGAACCATTACTTTGAAAGTAAAATACGCCGATTTTACCAGTATTACCCGTAGCACCAGCCCGGGCTACTATCCTAATCAAAAAGCTGAGATCTCCAAGCTCCTGCAAGATTTATTGCAACAAACAGACTATGGCCAAAAAAAAATACGTTTGTTAGGGATTAGTCTTTCCAATTTTGCCAATGAAGAAGAAAGTAAGCAACCGCAGCTATTTGTTCCAAAAAGAAGAAACCTTGACAAATAGCTTTCTTTCTCAGTATACTCATTCCAAGAATTATGGCAAAAAAATGTTTAGTCCTAGTTGATATCCAAAATGATTTTTTAGAGGGTGGTAACCTTGCTGTACCACATGCAAACGAAGTCATCTCCATCGCGAATCAGATGATAGACAGCTTTGACTTTGTAATCTCTACACAAGATTGGCATCCTGCCAACCACGGCAGTTTTGCATCACAGCACCCAGGAAAAAATCCTGGAGAGTTGATTGAGCTCTATGGTTTACAGCAAGTCTTATGGCCAGATCATTGTGTCCAAGGAAGTTTTGGAGCTGAGTTCCATAAGGATCTTAATACAAACAAAATAGAAAAAATATTCCCTAAGGGACAAGACAAAACCGTTGATAGCTATTCTGGCTTTTTTGACAATGGTAAGAAACTCGCTACTGGTATGGGAGAATACTTACAGGCTCAATCAGTAACAGATATCTATGTAATGGGTCTCGCTTTAGACTATTGCGTAAAATTTACTGCGGTTGATGCTAAAGATTTAGACCTAAACGTCCATTTGCTGTTGGATGGCTGCCGCGCGGTGAACCTACAAGCTGGTGATGATGAGAAAGCTGTAAAAGAAATGCAAAGCTATGGGATTCGTATCCTAAGGTCCACAGAAGTGTAAATTCTTGAGACAAACATAGTACAGTTTGTACTGTATCCTGGAATAAAAAAACACTTTCCTTGGAACAAGGTTTTAAATTTACGTAATTATAAGGGAAAATATAGATTTTGTCTAAATTCCCTATTGGACGCATATAGAATAGTAAGAGAGATTCATTGTAGCATCTTGAGACAATTCTGCGCAATGGTTCTCTATAAATTAATTAAGGAGTAAAGCTAAATGAAGGTTATCGTCCTTGTAAAACAAGTCCCCGATACGGAGACAAAAATAAAACTGGCTGATACAAGTATCAATGAAGCTGGAGTTAAGTGGATTATATCCCCTTACGATGAATTTGCAATCGAAGAGGGTATTAAGATTCGAGAAAAGCAAGGTGGAGAAGTGATTGCTGTTTCTGTTGGCCCTGATAGAGTTAAAGATGCATTGAAAACTGCCTATGCAATGGGAGTTGACAAAGCAGTGCAAATTAACGTACCTGAATATAACACATTTGATTCCATGTTCACTTCTGAATTAATTGCTAATTTTGCGAAAGAAGAAAATGCGGATTTAATCATTGCAGGAAGGCAATCTATTGATACTGACAGCTCCCAAGTAGCCGTCCAAGTTGCCGAAAGATTAGCAATTCCTCACGTTATTCTTGCTCTAAAATTAGAATTCGAAGGGTCCACTCTGAAAGCAAATCGTGAAGTAGAGGGTGGCACTGCCAATGTAGAATGTTCTCTACCTGCTGTAATCACTGCACAAAAAGGTTTGAATGAACCCAGATATCCTTCTTTGAAAGGTATTATGGCTGCTAAAAAGAAACCTATTACCAGTAAAACTCCTGCTGATTTGGGTAATCCCTCTCCAAGTATTGAAATTGTGTCACTAGAACCTCCACCTCCCCGCGTGGAAGGTAGAAAACTCGAAGCTGAGGACGCGAATGGTTTTGCAGAGCAATTGGTAAAAGCGTTACGAGAAGAAGTGAAGGTCATATAAGGAGTATAAAATGGCAAACGTATTAGTTGTAGGTGAAATTAAAGATGGAGAATTGAAAAAAATCTCTAAAGAAATAACATCAGCAGGAAGAAAACTTGCCAAAGAACTCGGTGGCCAAGTGGAAACTGTACTCATCGGCGCAGATGCAAGTAAATTTGCCGGAGAGATTACTGAGGCTGGTGCTGATAAGGTAATCACTGCTAACCAAGGTGAGTTTTCCGGGGAAGGATATGCGAATATAATCCAATCTGTCATTGCTAGCAAAAAACCAGCGGTTGTACTATTACCGCATACCGGTTATGGGAAAGATTTTTCTCCTCGTGTTGCTGTAAAAGCTGGTGCTGCGATTGTCGCTGACGTTGTGGAATTGAAGGTTGATGGTGGTAAAGTTGTAGGGAAAAAGCCTATCTATTCAGGAAAGGCCTATGCAAATATCAAACCTTCTACTGAAGTCCAAATGTTCACCGTAAGACCAAACTCACAAGAAGTTGGTAGTGAAAAAGGAGCAGGGGAAACAGAAGAACTCGCTGGTGATTTTGGTGATGTAAAAGCTAAAACAACTGGATCAGAACTTTCTGGTGGCAACCAAGTACAATTGACTGAAGCTTCTATCATTGTATCTGGTGGACGTGGAATGAAAGGTCCTGAGAATTTTGGTATTTTACAAGAACTATGCGATACCTTAGGGGCAGCTCTAGGTGCTTCTCGTGCAGCTGTAGACGCTGGATGGATTTCTCACTCGCACCAAGTAGGACAAACAGGAAAAACCGTTTCTCCGAATTGCTATATCGCCTGTGGAATTTCTGGTTCCATTCAGCACATGGCTGGTATGGGTTCTTCCAAATACATTGTAGCAGTAAACAAAGACCCAGAAGCTCCTATCTTCAAAGTAGCTACCTTTGGTGTAGTGGCAGACCTTTTTGAAGTGGTTCCTGCTTTGACCACTGAATTCAAAAAAGTTTTAGGATAAAATACTTTCCTTTTTAACTATGGAGTCATAGAGTTGTCTTTATGGCTCCATTTTTTCGATTCCAGAAACAGATTTTCTTATCTATTTATTTCTTCCTATCAGTTTGCTCTTTCATTTCTTCTCAAAGCTCGGGTCGTTTGCAAAAAGTCATTGCAAAGATGAATAGTTTAAAAAGCGTACGGGCTAAAATCAATATCAATGGAACTCTTACAGGAACCTTATCTTACAAACGTCCTTACAATTTGCATATCAAGTTTTCTGATGGTAGAATTATTTCCGCCAATAAAAACTTTCTTTGGGTATATTCTCCTGGTCGTATGATTGCTGGTAAGCAGGACCTACGTGGAGGAACAGGAGGAATAGGTGGTTTATTGTCTGGTTACGAATCGGTGACAGAAGCTGGAAATACAATCAAATTGCGCTCTACCACGAGAACCTATGAAGAGATAATTGTTGTAGTCACTCCTGACAATTACCTACGTTCTTTGCGAATGAAACGGCAGGGAAGTTCTACCTATAGTACGATCAATCTATCGATTATTGGCAAGAACATCGGTTTGCCTTCCAACCTATTTAACTTTCACCCTCCGTCAAGTGCCCAAATTGTTGAGAATCCGTTAAACCAAAAGGAATAAGTTATGGGAACTTCCAGAACAGATGCACACAGAGTTTTTGCAACCTTATACCGCAAAAAACGTTCCGCTGAACACCAAAAAAAAGTTGATGAGATCATTACACGTTCCAATGACGTTTTTATCCGCATAGACTTGATCAAAAAGCTCGATGAAGAATTCTTGCGCAATGAAAGAGAAAAGCAACAAGAAGAACCTATAAAAGAAAATAGTGGACACTCGAAAGCCTTAGTCACCAGTTCTAAACCTAAAGTTCCTGCAACCACTAGCGGAAAGAGGCCTGTAAAGGTAAAAGAAGAAAGTTCTGGTGGTGGTTTTTTTAACATTCTTTTTGGAACCAACAATGCGATTTCTAAATTTGCCAAAGATTCTCGTTCTTTGGAAATGGGTTTATTTGGTCGCAAACCAGTTATTTCTAAATCGGTGGAGAGGTTGTTTCGCTCTTTGCGTGAAGAACAAATTATCTCTGCTATCCAAGTGCTCAAATACGCCGAAGCCGTAGGGTGGAAGATTTGGACACCTTATGTTTATAATGTTATCGCTAACTTTAGCCGCTTTTTTAATTCCTTTATTTCTTTAGATTCTCTATTTCGTGATGAAATTTCTCCTGAGGTATTTTTAGGAAGATCTACTAAAATGCAATTGTACTACGTGCGGCATTTGGGACTCGAAGGAGTAGGCGATCTGATTATGAAAAATATAACGGAAATTGTTAAGCAAGATGAAAAGTTGGCTCCCAAATTGCAAACTGCTTTGGAAGGCATTGCTTATGCATTGAACTTAGAAAAACACCGACCAACATTAACAGATGCCTTATGCGCTTTCCATATAGTCAAAACACGGCGTATGGTTGCTTGGGAGGAAATCGAAAAAGAACTAAAAGTAGCCCCGATTGACGAACACAAATACGCAGCGAGCCAAGATATACAAAAACAAATTGAAGTAACTACTTCTAAAATCTTTAACGATATCCGCGAAAAAGAGAATCGTTTAGAAGATATCAAAGAGTTACGAAATACATTTTTCAAGGTAACTGATAAGGGAAAGTTATCGTTTGATTTCTTAAACCCTATCATTGATGACTATATCACACATTACTACCCAGAAACTATGCAAACTCCTGGTTTGAAATCTACTTTTAAAACAAACCCACATCGCTTGTTGCAGTTGGTAGGTAGGGACTTGCAAAGTATTTATTTTTCTATTTTAGAAGGTTATGTAAAAATCAATGACGGACAGGTGAAAGATGTCCTTTTAGTACAAAATGGTTTATTATTTGCGGAACTTGATAAGATCAACTATTTGATCCGTAGTCTTGATACCTTCAATCGCAAATTTACCAGCTTCCAATATACTTTTGAAGCTTTTGCAAAAGATGCCATAAAAGGTTCACAGGACCAAGTAGAAGCACAGATATTGAGTGTACTTTCTGAGGCGGCAGAAGTTTTTAGCAAATTAGGCAAGAAGTTGCATATTGTACTCGACAACCATGCTATTGCTTTGCGCAACGAAGAAAAAGGTGCACTCAATGACAATGTTATCAAGACCAAAGAAAAAACTATTGAGGACTTAAAAATCTCTCAGAGGTTTATTCCTTATGCCGATGCAAGGGTTGTGATGCAGAATCGTATAGATGGTAAGAGTATTTATGATATTTTCTTTGAAATGAC
>JBCCIA010000045.1:0-21272 GCA_039028475.1 Spirochaetota bacterium
CTTTAAAATGAATAGCAGTGTAGAAATGTTTCGCTCCATATCAAGTTGTAGTTCCTGTAATATTCGCAAAAACCAAGACCCTCTGTATATGACTTTGCGAAAGGCTGATGTTTTTTGGATAGGTCTGTCTGCTGTAAAATGCCAATCCTCTGATGATAGGGTTCCATTGTCCGAAACCACAAAGAGTGGTAATTTGATCAATAGAATTGAAAAGGAAGCTCCAACTCACTCTTTTTACCGTACCAATTTAGTAAAATGCCTACCTCTAACTGAAGAGGAAAAAATCAGATACCCTAACGGTATGGAAAAAAAGAACTGTATTTCGCATATACGTCAAGAGATTCAACTTCTCCAACCTAAACTTGTTTTTTTACTGGGAAAAATGGTGGCAACGTTTGTCCTCAAAGATATGATGGATATTACTAGTTACTCTTTAGAGGAAGACTTTGCTTACTCTATTTTTGAGAACAGAAAAGGAATAAAGTTTATTCCTATACACCACCCCTCCTATATTTTAATTTACAAACGCAAAAAAGAGGATTTGTACCAAAAAGAAATTCTTAAAATTATCACCCAAACAAGTGTAAGTCTAACAGCAAACAAAGTTTAGCAATTATTCTAAAGCTTCAATCATAAAACTTATACACGCCGTGCCAGTCTCTATGCACTCCGTGTTTTAGCGCGAGTTCGCAACGCTCTAGGTATACACGTACCGCCTTATCTTCCGGGTTTTTCTGCTGCACTTCTTGTAATAGATCGATAGCCTCTGAGAATTTTTTGATACGATAGTAAATGATGGCTTGTTCAAAGATTGTTTTGGTTGTAAGATAGACTTCTAATTTGTCTTGGGCAAGACCATTGAATATTTCATAGATCGTCACTTCGCTGGTCTTACCTTTGACGATAACGGTATCCAGGATACGGTAGTGTAAATCTGTATTGCCAGAAACCTCGGCAAAAGCGGTACCAGTTAGTACGATCCCAGCTCCATATACCTTTGTAAGACTTTCTATACGAGCTGCCAAATTTACTGTATCGGAAATTACCGTACTTTCAATACGTTCTTTCTCACCAATAATTCCTAACATACAACGACCAGAGTGTATACCAATACCAATTTGGATGGTAGGTTGTCCTGTTTTTTCACGTGTTTGGTTGTAACGCAAAAGTTGTTCCTGCATGGAGATGGCAGCTTGCAAGGCGTCTTTGGTTCCTTGGTGGAACAAAGCCATAATTGCATCACCGATGTATTTATCGATAAAACCATGATTCTTACGGATGATAGGCCCCATGCGTTTCAGGTAGGAGTTGATAAAATCAAAGTTTTCTTTGGCAGACATCTGCTCGGACAACGTCGTAAACGAGCGAATGTCGGAAAATAGAACAGTCATATCGGTTTGTCTTTGGTCACCTAGACGCAAATGGGTGATGTCCTTCTTTCCTAAAATTTCTAAGAACTCACTGGGAACAAATTTGGAATTCGCCCGGTTCGTGGAGATCAGAGAGTCGGAGAGAACTTCTATTTCATGAAAGGCAGCGGCAAACTTGCGTGAAAGAACGCTGGCTTGGAATAAGATAAATACTAACAAACCATAGCTTACCATATTGGGATAGGCAAAGCTCACTCCCATACTGAAAAAAATCTCATTGATAAGTGCTAGAAAAAAGAGAAGCAAACCACTCATAAACAATTTGGAACCGAGTTGCTTGTTCAAAATTGCCTTTATGGTTACATAAACCACATAGCCAATGCCCAACAAAACGGAAAGTTGGAAGAAACGTAAGGTCTTAGAATAATAGACCATAGGCAGGGCAATTACTGCAAAGACAAAGGGAAGGATTACAATGGTTAAAACTTGTAAGACTCGCTTGGAAAATTCTTCACGAAATAGAGACGCGACGAATTGGGTGAAGACAAAGGAGCCATAATAAAAACTCAAATATTCTAACTTATGAATCAAAACAAAGGGTAGGGAGGGAAAGAGATATAAGATCATCCGATTGTCAATAACCAAGATACGTAGGGAAATGAGTAGACAATAGATACCAAAATACAATGGAGATGGTTCTTTACGGCGGTTGAGGTACAATCCAAAATGATACAAGCCCATGATGAATAGGGCTGAACAAACGGTTATCTCCAATGCAAGACTTCTGCCTAATTGCTGCGTCATGGTATCTTGCAAGCCCAATGCCAGTGGATAGTAGATTCCTGCCTTATGGTAGTGGAAGTTTGCAACATGTAAAATAATATCTAACTTGTTGGAATGTAGCGGTGGTAGATCAATCGTTTTGTACTGTAAAAAAGGTCGTGAATTTTTACTATCTGTTGCAATGACTCCTTTTTGCCAAATTTGGTTTCCATTTATAAATAAACGGTAAGAGCTGCCAATGTCCTGTAAAGAGATAGCAAGAGATAGGGGTTTGTTTGGCAGTGTTATCTGTAAGCGATAACTGGCATAACCATAGGCTGGCAGTTTCTGTTTTTTTCCTGCTACTTTTAATTTGTGTTTTTGCCATTGGAAAGGTACGGGAATCAATTGCACATTTTTGTCTGCTAAGCACTTCTGCCCCCAGGTGCAATCTTTCGGCTCCAGCAAATGCCGCCAATAAAACTCCCATTCCCCATCAAGTTTTACTTGTCCATTCTTTGCAAAATCCCAGTCTTTTAGGTTAAGCCGACCATGTTCCGCTTTTGGTATACCTAAAGGAGAAGAATCTACGTTCCCAGGCAACATAAGACAAAGTAATACAAAGGCAAAGATCCAATGATAGATTCGGAATACCAGCAAATCTAAGATTTCTTTGCCACAATAGATAAAAGTTTCATACCGCATGCGATGCAAGGTATTAGTTTATCCGCAGTTGTTTTTTTGAGCAACCTTCTTTTTTAAAGAGAGTTTTTTTACTGCAAGAAAAAGGCTGGTCTTATGCTTTTCGCTATGGCAAAATTTTCCTATATGGGAATTTATGAGGTGAGATGTCGTCCTGTGGTATTTGCGGTTCTACTCGTTTTTGCATTTCTTTGCCAAGCTTGTAAGCCGTCTTTTGAAGATGTGCAGAAAACCTCGCCCATCTATCTCAAACAGCTGACGAATATTCCACAAGAAAAGGGTTTACAAGTCAGTAAACTCCAGTTTTTTCCTAAGAAGAAACTACTCATTGCGGCTAGTAAATATAAGAAAGGTACCCGAGGGGTTTTGCGTTTCTTTGATTATGAAACAGAAAAAGTCATACGTGAATACAAAGGCTATGTCACTGATTTTCGCCTGGCAATAGGGCAACAGAAAGTTTACGCCGTATCCTACAAAACCCTGCTAAAAATCGATTACCGCGTGCAAAAGGTTAGCAAACGACCCTTAAAAACCCCAGCGTTCCACCTAGCACTTTCTCCCGATGAACGACTGCTCGCAGTTTCCCATTCTTGGGCAAAACACTATATCAACCTCTATGATAGCGAAACTCTCAGTTTGTATGCAAGCCTTAAAAAACCTAGTGAATTGTCTTACCCCAAGAAGCTCTACTTCTCGAAGCGGCAAAACTATTTAGCAGTAGCGGCTTCGGGATATTCTTTTGTGTGGAAGTTGGCAAGGCCGAATGTTGTCAGCAGCTTTTCGCATACCTACTACAGCAAAGGGTCTACAGGTACACAAAAGAATTCTCCTGCTTTGAATGCAGTTCTTATCGATTCTAAGGAACAGTTTTTACTTACAGCAACGGCTCGTAATATCAATACTTGGCAAATTGCCACGAAAAAAAAGGTTCAGTCCTGGCGAAGTCGTGGTAGTTCTATCAAAGAGGTTGTATTTTGGGACTCACAAGACTACCTGTTGGTGGCGACGCGTGAATCGATTGAGCTTTGGGAGAGGAGTGGTAGTAGGCTGATCTATGGGAAAAATGCAGAAAAACCGATTGCACAATTAGCGGTGCATCCTGCGCAAAAAATCATTGCGGTCGCCTATGACGATGCCAGCATTTCTATATTGCAAATTACCGATTCTTCACAAAAGTGAATTACTGTCTATTGTGTCTCTGAAGTTAGAGAGAATTTTTGCAGCAAACAAAATCTTGCAAAGAATTTTACCAAAGGGAGTCTAATTGTCTGTAAGGACAGAAAGGAATGTTTGAAATTCTAAAAGAAAAGATCCGTGATAATTTTCTCACTGTATTGTTTGCGACTTTATTTTCTCTGGTAGCGATTGTAGCGATCGTATCTTTTTCCATTATCAAAGTGGGAGAGCCGTCTGCGGTCAAAAGCATGCAGGAGTGCTTTACCATTTGTGAAAAGAGTGTGGAATCGTTTAGTATAGACCCTAAGCACGGGAAGCCTGTTTGTAAGTGCAAAACGGGACTTTTGCAAAGGGCATTGGAGAAGTATATAGAAGACTAGCCTTGTTGCATTTGTGATAATTTTTCTTGCAGTTGCTTTTCGTATTCAGGTGGTACCAAACGAGTATTTTCGAAGGGAATGATTGGCTCATCGTTTAAGATCTTGTCACGGATACTGCGGTAGGATTCGTCAAAAGGGATTTCTATACGGGAATAGCCACCAGAAGAACTTACTTTTCCTAAGCGCAATAGCTCTGGTCTTAGACCTGCCTCTTTGAGTAAAATAATGGAAAACGCCAAACCCATAGCGCGACCCTGTTTGTCTTCGGGGTGGTCTTCGAAGTATTCCATGATATCGGTATAGGACATTGCCCTACGTAGGTAATCGCGTAGGTAGGCTTCTTGGCTGAGAATCGTTTTGGAATGGTTGAAAACTTCTATGTGTAAGCCATGTTCATTGTGTTTGATAAGGCTGCGAATGTACATATCCTGTTTCTTTAGCTTTTCACGGTAACCTAGGATGGATTCTGTATTGATAGTAGACAGAAAATCTGCTTCGTGTTTTTGATAACCACCTCCGTCTTTCAGATCCAAGCCATTGTCGTGGAAGAACAGGTAGCGCATATTTGCGATAGACGACCACCTGTTCAGCTCCTGGATTACACCAAAAATCGCAGGGAAGAGGTTTGCTTTTTCATATTTTTGTAGAATATTGCGGATGATAATTTCTAAATTTTTTAGGTAGGCGCTGGTGACGGTGTAGCACCTCATATCAAAGCTTTTGCCATCTGCTACTGCTTGGTTGATTTCTTTTTCCGTAATGATATGTTTCATAAAACCTGCTAACTAGTCTGAGTGAGCCCCTTTCTCTGTTGTTTGCAAAAGCGATAAAACAGACAATTTCAAATACTATTTTATGCAAAAAATGGTGTCAATTTTTTTAATTTTAGATATACGGCATGTTTGAAAATAAGTCCATTCTTCCAGCTTGCTCCTATGCGTTGAAGAGATTTATTTTGCAACACACTCTAAGGTTTTCCTTGCAGTAAAACAAAAATCTCTTTGCCTATTTGCTCGGTTCAAAGTACTAGTAGGCAAATTTACTAAGGAAACACGATTGCGTATTCTCATCAATATAATCCGCTTGCCATTACGTCTGTTGTTCTATCCATTTCTACTTTTCTTGTACCAAAGACGCAAGAAGGGAGAGCATGTTTTTATCGATCTACCGATTCGATTTGCCACTAACCAAAAATCAACCCTACAGCAGCTAGTCAATTCTGAAGAAAAACAACTGAATTTTCTCGAATTTCTACAGATTTTCAAGAATATTAGCAAAGCACCGAAAATTCGTAAAGTTTCTATTCGTGTCCAACGTATTGAGTTTGGTTTTGCAGAACTTTTTAATATCGCCCAAGCCATAGAAACTCTCAAACAACAAGGCATAGAGGTCAGCGGCTATGCCCTTACTGGAGGCGTAAAAACTCTATTATTGCTGTCCTATTGCCAAACTCGTTATTCTTTTTCTAGTGGAGAATTCCATTGTGTCTTACCTTCGCTGGAAAGCTTTTTTTATGCGGGATTGTTAAAAAAAGAACTCAATATTGAAGTGGAAAGCTATGCCTCTGGTGATTTTAAAGCCTTGGGAGAGCCATTTTCACGTACAAGCTTTTCGAAACCAGCTCGTGAGAACCTAGAACAGCTCATTGTATCCCTACAAAATACAATCACCAGTGAGTTTAGCAAAAACACCGATTTGCCAGAAGACCTATTACAGGCTCCAGTGCTATTGGCAGAGACCCTGAAAGAGAAGGGATTTTTCAACGATTTGGTCGATGAGGAGTCTTTTATGTTCTTTTCCCATTACGAAAACTTCCAAAACCCTGACGAAAACGAAAAGGCGAAGAAACTCTATCGCGATTCTTCCGTTGGCAGTATGCGATTCTTGCAAAGGTTTCGTTCTTTCTCTCTCTTTCCCAAGCAGAGAAAAATTATCTGTGTACTACCGCTCAAGGGTAATATTATTTTAGGCAAAGTGGGGGAGGAAGATAACAAATCAGACTCCATCCATGCCTACGGTATTATTCAAATCCTCCGAGAATTACGAGAGGATGATTTAACGGCAGCAGTCCTCTTGGAGATCGATACTGGTGGAGGTTCTGCTTTCGCTTCGGAGCTTATCTACCAAGAGATTCGTAGACTCTCACAGAAAAAACCTGTATATGCCTACTTCCAAAATACCTGTGCTTCTGGCGGTTATTATATTGCAGCAGCTTGTAAGAAAATGTATGCAACTCCGTACTGCGTTACAGGTTCTATTGGTACCGTTCTGCTGCGGCCTAATTTGAAAGGTTTATATAATAAATTTGGAATCACTAAGGATCGAATCGGTTTTTACCCTTTACGGGAGATCCATTCCGAATATGGCAAACTGTCCGCTAAGGCTAAGAAATACCTACAAGGTGAGATCGAACGCTCCAAATCCCAATTTTACCAACGCGTATTCGATTCGCGCAAGATCAGTGCAGAAGAGTTAAACCATTTGGCAGAGGGACGTGTATTTTCGGGAGCTGATTTTTTCGAACACAAAATGTTAGATTCCCTTGGAACTATCAGAGATTGTATAGAAGATATCAAAAAAGATATAGGAGAGAAAGAGGTCTATATAGAATACGAGCTACCAACGCTTAGTGTTCGTTCTTACCTCGACCAACTGTCTCCATTTTCTTGGCAGAAAGCCCTGAAAGAACTACAAAGCCAAGCCAACCGGCGCGAGTTAGAATACCGTTCCTATGTAGTAGAAGATATAAGAGACTCCTTTCTTGGCGCAGACTAAGGTACTATTCGTCGGCAGCGGTGCTGTAGGTAGTTTTTATGCCTCCGTGCTTGACTTTTTGCCAGGTGTTGAGGTGAGTCTGTTTTGCCGCTCGGATTACGAGACAATTCGTCAAAAGGGTATACGTGTGGAGAGCGTATTGCGCAACCGGCACTTTCACCCCAAACAAGTTCTTAGCTATGGCCAAAGCAGTTTGCAGGAGTTTGACTTTATTTTGGTATGCTTAAAGGCACTGCCACAGATCCAACTGCAAAGTATCTTGCATACCTATGTGACTGCGAAAACTTGTATAGTTCTTCTCCAGAATGGCATTGGAGCAGAAAACCAAGTAGCCAAAGAGTTCCCTGAGAACGAAGTTTTGGGAGGTTTAGCATTCACCTGTATAAACCGTCTTGCCCCAGGCTTTGTCCAGCACATAGATTATGGCCAGTTGAATATTGGCTCTTATTCGAGACGAAACATTAGCCCTGCAGTGCAAAGCCTACAGCAATTGTTTGAAAGCGCTGGAATTACCTGCCAAACGAGTGCCAATATTGTCCAAGCCAGATGGAAAAAACTGATTTGGAACGTCCCGTTCAACTCTCTCTCGGTACTTACAGGTGGTTCTACTACCTACGAACTTCTCCAGAACCCGCATACTTTGCGGTTGGTGAAAGAGATTATGGCAGAGGTTATGGCTCTCTCCGAAAAAGAGGGTCATTTGCAACAGGCAGATACTATTGAAACCTATATTGAGATGACTGCAAAAATGAAGCCGTATAAAACTAGCATGTTATTGGATTTCGAGAATCATCGAGAAATGGAAGTGGAGGCAATTTTAGGGGCACCTCTCGTGGTAGCCCAAAGGCATAATATGAAAGTGCCGCACTTGTCTTCGATTTACGCCTTATTGCAGCAGCTAAATCAAAAAAATACAACTAGTTCTGAGCTTCTACCTACGTCTTAACAGACCATCATCTAAGATTTGTTGGAAATGGTCGATGACTGTATCGGATACTTTGCGAAATTCTAAACCTAAGTCTTTTTTTGTATAGGAATTGTCAAAATGGATCGGTACACCTATGTTGTTCTTGATGTAGTTTTGGCTAAATCCCAATAGGGGAGCAAATAGCCAGAGCAAGAAATAGGGCAAACGGTGCTGAGGGAAGGGGTACTTGTGACCAAATTTTTCTGCCAAGATACTAGCTATGTCGAGGATCATTACGGAATCACTGGTGATGATGTGCCTACCCTTAGCTTCTGGGGTAAAACCAGCCAAAATATGAGCACGCGCAACGTCACGTACATCTGTCACACCAAACCACAATTCAGGGGTACCAAAGCGGTAGGTTCCATCTGCCAATTGGAGCATTGTCTTTATGCTGGTGGAATCGGTACGCTTAGTGAGGGATGGGCCCAAAACAAAAGCTGGATTGATCACCAAGAGATCCCAACGGTTCTGGGTTTCCGCAATTTTCCAGGCTTCCTTTTCTGCTATTGTCTTAGAGTAGGCATATGGATTATTGCTAGCAGAACTACTGGTATTCCAATACTCTTCGGTAAATACATTGTTGGGAGTGCTACGAACGTCAGCATTGTCACCATAAATAGCGGCACAGCTAGAAGTCAAAACAACGCGCCCTACAGATTCGACTTGTTTTGCCGTTTCCAGAACGTTTCCCGTTCCATCCTTTGCGGGTTGTAGTAGTTGTTTTTCTGCATCTTTGACCCCTAAAACGAAGAAAGGCGAAGCGGTATGCATGATTAATTCGCAGCCTTGCATAGCAGATAAAAAGGAATCTTTTTCTAATAGATCCGCTGCAAAAACCTTTAGCGTACCTTGGGAAGAATTAGCGATACTTTGCAAATGCGCGTATTTTTCCTTTTTTGCCAGGTCACGTACCGTCGTGTGTACTGTGTAACCTTCTTCTAAAAGGTATTTGATGATCCAGGAAGCGATGTAACCACTACCACCAGTAACCAAAACAGGTTTTTGCGTATCAATCTGTTTCATAATAATTCCTCGAATCAGCAAAAATCCGATTTACTTTTTTTTCGATTCTTTTATTTTATAAGTGGAAGAAATATGAAAAAAAGCACCCGATACGCAATTTTACTCCTTCTTTACATATGCTTTAGTTGTACACAATGCATTCTTTCTTATGTCGCCAATAGAGTGCCAGAGAATAAGCAATACTATATGACAAACCTGCTAGGTGTTATTATCCTTAATAAGAGCAAAGAGAAGACCACTGACCTAAGAACCCAAATGCTCAGATTGCAGAAGCACTATAATGATTACGGCCGTATCAAAATACTAGGTGTCTATAATGATTTTAGGCAAATCCCACGCTTTAAAAGAAATACTATCCAAATCACAGTGTACAAGAAAGTTACTGTCTCAAATTTATGGACAGTCCTGACAGTGCTCTCTTTGTTTGCAATTCCTAGCTATAGCAAAAACTACTACTTCCTACAGACCTCTTACTTTGACCAATGGGGGAGAGAGCACAAAATTCCTTACTATGCGTCGAGTACACCCCATGAAGTAATATGGGCAGGTTGGATCTTCTTACCATTCTTTTGGCTTTCAGATTTTAATACCCATTTCTTGGAACGCATCCATTATGAAATCCAAAAGATTATCAACAATCGCAATCTAATGCAACGCTCGGATGGTGGAAGAAAGATACCAGTAATTTGAAATATGAGGGAAACTTAAAATGCTTTAGGAATGAAAGTTGGCTGATTCTTGATTTCCATCAAATGTTCCCCAAGTCCTAGTACCAGGTAACCTTGTTTTTCTGCATATCGTAAAAGGTTATCAGGAATGTGTAGAGCAGCCAGAATAGCAATAATCTTTTTATCTACGTATTGTGGCAGAAAGAAGCGAAAGTCCTCGATTTCTTTTTCCATCTCATGGAAATCTCTATTTTTCAATGTGGCAACGGTGTAGTTGAGAAATACACAGTTTTCGGCAACCGTATAGGCATCAAACTCCTTGTTCTTACCGTCCTCTTTAAAACGTCTGTTTCTCTCAACATCTTCCTCATCTATATAGATGGTAAATTTATCTTGTATGATTCTTGGCAGGCTCGGTACCACCATGTCTTCCACAATGGTACCAAATTTTCTGGAAAGCTCTCCCATTTGTTTGTTGAGTTTTATTTTTTCTTGTTTGCTTTCTTCCTGGTATTTGCGAAAATCTTCTTTTCGTTGGAGTTCTTCTTTTTGATTTTCTTCTTCTCGTTGGCGTTGTCTTTTTTCGTTCTCTTCGATGTAACGATCTATTTTCATCTCTAATCGGGTTTGTACATTGACGAGTTTGTTGTATTCAATGCCTACCATGTGGGTAAATTCTTCGTGAGCACGTTGCAAACTATCTACTTTTTCCATCAGATTGCTCATTTTTTAGACCTCTCTATCTATAACAAGTTACAAAAACTAACAAAAGAACGGATTTTTTTTCATTTTCAAAAGTACATAGAATTTTTTCTCTCATTTTTAGCTATTACAGTCGATGTATTCGTTCCAGAAAAGTCTTCCATATACCTAACAAGTGATTGCTCTCTGCTGCTCTTAGGAATTCACTGTATCTAACTAAAGAAGTGGCAAAAGTATTCTACTAAATCTATGAGAGTTCTATTTTTAACAGTCGTTTTGTGCTTTGCTGTATTCACTTGTAGTAACCCCATACTCCAGCAAAACACCAAAGCCGAAAGAGGAATTTTGGACCTCCGCCTATACGATTTCCAAAAGAATCCGAGCGTCAGGCTTGATGGGGAGTGGGAGTTTTATTGGCGAGAATGGTGTTACGCAAAACGGCAAGCTCCAGCACAACTTTGTAAAACAAAACCTGGCTTCATCCAAGTTCCCGGTGCATGGAACAGCTACAAGTATCGTGGCAAACCAATTGGTGGTCGTGGTTATGCAACGTATAAGCTGTCTATCTTGGTCAAAGACGTTCCAAAATTTGTAAGTATCAAACTGCCATCTATTAGCTCTGCCTATACGTTGTGGATCAATGGTAAAAAGATAGGAGGGGTAGGGAACCCAGGAAGGAGTTTGCAACAGGAAAGTATCGCTTACAACACAGAAATCTACCCTTTACAGGATTTTGTTCGCAAAGAAGAGGCGCAGTCCAACCATACCATCACACTAATTTTGCAAGTTTCTAATTTCCGCCACCGCATTGGAGGTATACAGCATTCTATCCTCTTGGGAGAACATATAAAGGTCTTCCAGCGATTCTTAACCAATGAAATTATCGATTATTTTTTATTTGGTGCAATCTTGATCATGGGTCTTTACCACCTAGGCTTGTACAGTCTACGGCAAAAAGATACCTCTACGTTGTGGTTTGGTATATTTTGCTTACTCATTGTCATCCGTATTGTTCTTACCGGTGAGAGGTATTTAGAAAAAGTCTTCCCTGGTAGTTCTTCCTTTTTCCTATTTATCGAATATATCAATTTACTTTCCCTGCCTGTTGTCTTTGCCAGTTTTTTACAAATACTCTATCCGAAGGACTTTGCAAGGGTCTATTTGCGCTGGATCCAAGCGATCTATTTGTTGTTTTGTACATTGGTGCTGGCAATGCCTTCGTTCTATTACACCCAGCTTATCTATTTGATACAATCGTACATCTTGCTCTGTGGCTTATATGCGACTGTTGTGCTTTCCAAAGCCTTCAAAAACCGTCGTACGGGAGCCAAATTATTTTTATTTGGTTGGTGTTGCCTGTTTTTGACCATCATCAACGATATTTTTTACCACCAACTCATTATCCATACAACGAATCTAGTTTCCTTTGGCCTGTTTATTTTTATATTTTCGCAGGCATGGGTACTTTCTATGCTCTTTGCTTCTACCTTTCGCAAAGTAGAAGAACTCACAGAAAACTTGGAACTCAAGGTATTGCAACGAACAGAAGAACTAAAAAAAGAAAAAAACAAATCAGATTCTTTACTACTCAACATACTGCCTGAGGAGATTGTTTCCGAACTAAAAGAAAAAGGTAGTACCAAACCAGTCCTATATGATAGTGTAAGCGTAATTTTTACCGACTTTAAGGGTTTTACCAATATTGCAGAGAAATTGAGTCCGCGTGAATTGGTCAAGGAACTCGACGCCTGTTTTGGCCAATTCGACAAGATCATCGAACGTTCCAATCTAGAAAAACTCAAAACGATTGGCGACAGTTATATGTGCGCCGGAGGCATTCCTAAGGCTAACAAAACACACGCCGTAGACTGCGTTCTCGCGGCTTTGGAAATACAAAACTTTATGAATACGATGAAACAATTGAAACAACAGCAGGGCTTAGAGTATTGGGAAATTCGTCTTGGCATTCATAGCGGGCCGCTAGTTGCGGGGGTGATAGGAGAAAAAAAATTCGCTTATGATGTTTGGGGTGATACGGTCAATACAGCCAGCCGTATGGAATCCAGTGGAACACCTGGGAAAATCAATATCAGTGGCTTTACTTACGGTATTGTCAAAGAGCTATTCGCATGTGAATACAGAGGAAAGGTAAACGCGAAAAATAAAGGCGAAGTCGATATGTACTATGTCAAGCAAATCAAAGCAGAGTATTCCTTAGAAGGGGGTGGCAGGACTCCCAATAACTCTTTTTGGCGGTTGTACAAAATATTGCAAACTTAAAAAATCAGACCAATAAAATAGCTACTTTTGCCCAATAGCAAAATTTTTTTTCTGCAAACCACGCAAAAGCCGCAAGACTCCCCTTGCTACCGACTGGATAGCATGCTATAACTCTATCCAAGAACTTTCTTCATAACAACCTCACCCTATTGGCTTCCAGGCTTACTCTCTTCTCCTGGAAGCCTTTTTTATTTAGGAAATATTTAATTTATGAAATAAATTTTTAATTTGCAAAATATAAGGAGTTGTGGATACTATTGACAAAATGCAAGTGTCCCCTCCTGAGCAACAAATCTTCGAAGCTATTTATAAAGAACATAGAAATGACATTTATGCCTTTATTCTGCATTCTACCCGCAATGAAACCAGCGCTTCTGATCTCACACAAGATGTATTTTACAACTTTATCAAACGCTACCAGGACACAGATCCTATCCCATCAGGCATAGACGCTCGCAAACTCCTCTTTCGTATCGCCCGCAATCTAACCATCAATTATTTTAAATCCTACTACCAGGTAAATGTGGATCAAGTGGAAGAGATTAACGTTCCCAACATACCATTACAAAGGACATCTCCAGACAATGAACCTTCACGGCTCGTATTTAAAAAAGAAATTCGTAATATCTTAGATTATCTCCTGAGCCAACTGGCAGAAAAACAACGTACAGCGATCATTCTCCGTTACGACAGAGAACTAAAACTAAAAGAAATAGGTGAAATTATGAATCTAAGTCCTTCCGGTGTATTTAGGTTGTTGGATAAAGCTGAAAAGGAGTTGATCAAACAGGCACAAAAAATTGGTTTTGAACCAGAACTTTATTTATAAAGTAAGTCAAAAACTTATTTCCATATTTGTTGTATTGGGTACGGTACCCATTATGAAGACACCCAAAAACACAAAATTCAAACCCTTTGCCTCTCTCTTCCAATTATCTAAACCTGATACAAATGCCAATGATGAAATTCCCCTTCCCGAACAAACCAATCCACTCAACAACCAATCGGCAAACCAAATCTATCCTAAACAAAATTAGAGTAAGGCTAGAATCTTCTTTTCCAATACGCGACATTGGAGGTTGCCCATTGTATACACCGTTATTTCTAATTGAGGCTTTTCCCCTGGAACAAGAATTTCCCTAAGGATTGGCTCACGTCCCAAACAAGTCCAAGGAAAGTTGTAAATCGTTTCCCGGATGCGTTTTTCTAAGTGGATGAGTGAAATATTTCTATCGATACGAACAATAAAAGTATAGCCGGTAATCTCTTTTTTTTGGTTGAATACTACGGCAATTTGTTTGGCTATTTTATGATAAGGAACCCGGATCAAAGACCCATTTGATTGAATTAGGCTCAAGGAAAAGAGGCCGAGTTTTTTTACCTCTCCCAAGTGGCTTCCTAACTTGATTTGCAAACCAGCTTCTAAATGGTTTTCCATTCGCAGAACAATGCCACTTCCCAGATCTTTTAAAAATCCCCAAAAGAAAGCAAAGAGAACAATAGGAATCGCTAGGAATAGTAGAAAAAGATACAGAGGAGAGTCTTTCAACAACCAATAACCAAATAAAATTGTAAAGCAGAGCAGGAAAAATAGAATCATGCTGGGATAGATCTGGTATATTTTGTGAAAAAAGCGATTTTTCTTACGCAGACGTTGTAAGATTTTAAAGACTAGGTAGCAAGAGAATAGAAATACCAGTCCCAACAAGATATACTCAAAAGCAAGCAAAAAAGAGATGTGTAAGGTCAGTAAATCTTTCATAAAAACTCATTCTCTGTAAAGCTACGGATGATTTGATTCTGCGTATCTGGGTTCAATTGTAGAACATTTGGTGCTATTTCTTGGATCAATTGCATACGTTTCATACCCTCTATCGCATGCGTAAATTCTTTCTCAGAACCTTGTGAATGTTGTAATATATCTTTTGTATCTATCACTTTGTGCAAAATGATTTGGATTAGAATCATATCCCAGAGTGGGTCGAAGTGCATAATCTCTTCTAGGTTTGTCCGCAAGCGATTCTGTAAAAATAGAGAGCTTTTATCAACCTTTTCAATCGAAACAAGCCACGAGCGCATGGCTTGGCCAATGTAGCCACCAGAATGGAGAAAGATCTTGTCAAACAGCCTCGCATAGGCGAAGGTACTGATCTCGTCGTTTTCTACACCTTGCAAGGAAATACCATAGCCTGTTGAGCGGTGCTTAGTGAGGATGACATCTAACAAACGTTTGGCGTTGAATGGTTGGCATTCAATCGAAGCAATGGTATAGTTATCGACAGGTGAGGATTTACGCAGTATTTCATAGGTGAAACGATTGAGAGTTACTAAAATTACGATTTGTTGTGACAATTCACGTAGTATTTGGAAGAACTCTTCCAAGACACGCATACCGTTTTCTTTGCGTGTCCAAAACAACTCGAGATCATCAACAAACAAAAGTTTGGTATTTTGCAGAGCCTCTTTCAGATTTACTTTGTTGATTCTGTAACCGCATTGTTTTGAAAGTATTTTATACAATGAGGCTACATCCCTATGCGGAACATTTTCGGGATCTAAAAATATACTCTGCTCTTTGCTAAAAAATTCAGATGCTATATAACGAGCTAGCCAAGTTTTTCCAGAATTTGGCATGCCATGGATAAATAAGAAGCCACTTTTGGGGTTTTGCAAAGCCTTCTTAGCCAACCCTCTTTCTTGGTGCATGCCTTTAAAGTCATCCGCATCAAAGCTTTCTTTTTTTAAGAATACATTCCGGTAGTAGAAAGGCAATGCATCGATTACAGTTGGAGATATCGTATTTGCAAATACCCAATTTGGTAGGTCTCGAATCGTGTTGTTCTTTCGGTTGGATTTACGGAAAAGGTCTGTCCAGAGAAATGCTTTGCTCTTACCGAATACAACGCCAACAAGTAGATTGGTCACAAACTTTGTTAGACGCCCCCAGGCCAATTGGTAAAATTGCCTTCGTCCAGATTTACGCACTAAAAAGCCTAACGATTCTGAACGGCGGATCAAATAATACATGTTCAATCTAGGAAACTCTTTTACGAGTGAGATTTCAATGTTTTCATAAATGTATTGCATGTTAGCTAAGAAGGCTAGTTTTTCTTTTTTGAGATGACCGAGTTGAGCATTGATTTTTTTCTTAAGGTTGGTTTTGCGTTTTGTTTTGTCTTTTACTGCGTCTTCTAAGCATTCATTTCTAATTTTGCTTATGGTATCCGCTAGCTGGTAGACTTGTTTTGACAAATCGTTTTCGATAGGTTGGTGTATATCGGGCAAAATCAATGTATCTAGGAGGTGTTCGATGTACTTGCGTAAGGGAATGGAGTGGATTTCCATACTTTCCAAATGGTTGCTCTCTATTCCATGTAGAGAGGCTTGGTTTAGCACCTGAATCGATGAGGGCAAACGGTTTAAAGATACAGCAAATTCTCTTTGCAAACGAGCTAGGTAGGCTCCCACTTCGAAATCAAGTTCTAGATTCTCTTCTGTAGTATCAGTAAAAGAATCACCATTTTCTAACAAACGGTTCAAGTAAGAAATTGTTCCTTGCTCTAACTCATTGGCTTTTTCTAAGACATCACTATGAATTCTCGCTAATATACCTTTTAGGACGACTTTAATTTCCTCTTGGAAAATCAGGAGGAGAACTCCGTAGTCAATGATGGAAGTCAAATGACGTATTGCCTCAGCAAAGCGAGAGATTTTTGCATCTACCTGTAAGACGATTTCCTTGGGAGAGAAGCGTTTGCGCATTTTTTTGATAAAAGAGCGATTGTCTATACGATAGACAACACGTGCTACTTCGTTTACCGAATTGCGAACATCAGCGATCATCTGGAATTTGGAATCTTGGTTGCTTTGGTTGTTACGTATCATAAAGTGATTTAGGTGAATGATACATTTCTCCAAGTTTTCTCTATCCTCCTTCCTATCTTTGCTTACATCTATCTCTGACAGCAAACTAATGGTTTGGTAGATCTGCTGGATAAACAGGAGAGTGTTATGCGTCAAAACTTCCATTCTGCGGTCAAATTCTACGATCAAGTATTTTTCTAAGATGAGAATGCACGTTGCAGAAAAGCTAGTACGAAAATAATATTGTTCCCTCTCGTTGAACAAAAGTTTTCGCCAAGTGCTCTGCCTTTCTACAAAGCGTTTTTCTCTTTCATCTGTGATCTCTGATTTGTGTTTGACCAGTTTCAGAAACCTTGGTAGCTTTTTCCCTTCCTGCAAGATTTGCTTTTGTAAGTCCGATACAGCTCTGGATAGACCATCTACGTTGTGTTGCAATTCACCCGTTTTATACGACTGGATGTAAGAGCCTATTTTTTTAAGTGTAGCAAAGCCCCCCAAACTATCTACATCTTCCTTACCTAACTTTTGTAGATAATTTTCTCGAATGGTGGATTCAATTTTTTTTAGCAGTTGGTACTGCTCGTCATACACAGTAGCTATGTATTTTTCATAGAATTGATCCACATATGTTTCAATAGATTCTGCCAAGTTGCTAAGTGGAAGTTGCAAACCAATATTGGAAGTAAAGGATAATTCGGGTAAATGGCTTGTATCTACTTTATTGTTGGAATTACTAGATTTTGGTGTCAGGGAAAGGTTATGAAAATACGAAGAGGCTTTTAGCCAAAGAATAGAGTTTAAATTATTTGAGAAATGTCCTATTTTGCGGCCGATACTTTTGGCATCTTCCATATGGTAGTTGGGTAATCCTAATAGTGTAAGGTCTGCTTTTTGTGATTTTTCTTGGATAATTGTAAAAAATGGTTTTGCGTCCATTGGATTGAAAACAACCTCTACAGAACCGGAAATACGGTATTCATTGAGGATAGCTTCCAAGCGCATATAGATCGAATCAATTTTAAGTTTGTCATTTGAGATGACTAAAAAACGGTATTCTGCCTCACTCCACTCCAAAGAAGTTTGTAAAAAACGTACCAAAGATAGTGCAAAGGATAGGTTGTTGCCATGTCCCGACCACCATATATCTACATGTTTGCGGTTGCCAAAGCCACGTCCCTTTTTGTAGTCTAGCATGAGGACATTGTAATCCATACTCTCCAAATTACGAATGAGTCTCGCGAAACTCTCTGCGTTGGACAAGCTCCTCGCGCGTCCTAAAAAGACGGTGTTGGGTTCCATGCCGGAGAAACCATGGTAGCGAGAAATTTGGATCATCTCCTCGTAGATATCATTGCATTCGATTTTTCGACTAAAAACCCCTTCAAACTCTTTGACTTCAGCTTCGATAATTTGTGAACGGGATATCTGTTCGATTTCCTTTTTTTCTACTAAGTGAAAGTTGGTGATAATCCCACGATTTTCTGCTAAAGCTCTGGACAACCCTACCAAATAGGGTCTGGAATCTGTGCCACCGCTGAACAGTAGGATATTGGGCCGCCAGTTTCGTTCGTGGATCGAATCTTTGCTGAGGTTGTACAGTCCATAGCGAACTACCGAAGACCAAATACTTCCTAAGGTATCCCCGGCTTCTAAACTCAACTCTCTCCTTTTGATATAGAGAAACAGCATGATCATCAAAAATGTGGAGGCAAGCATCGCCAAGAGGTCTAATTGGATCATCACTACAAGACTTGTCAACGTTCCTAGAAGTCCTATCCACTTGGGAATTTTGAATTCTGGACGGAAGTCTGGACTGACCCAACTTTCTACCACACAGCTTATATTGAGAAAACCATACGCTGTGATATAAAACATAGATACGATACGGGCTATGATATCTAGTTCGCCGATAAGGATACCTGCTTCTGCTATACAGATAGTCAACAGCAGAGCATTGCGTGGTTCTGCCGTTTTGCCATAGCCACGGCCAAAGACTTTTGGTGTAATTCCATCTACAGATGTTGCTTGCAATACTCTGGGTGCTCCCAAAATACTGCCAATAGAAGAAGAAATTGTTGCTCCCCAAATTCCTGCAAGTAAGAAGGGTAGGTAATCCTTACTGACAACGCTCTGTAATATATTTTGAGTTTCCCGCAAATTGGCAGAATCCACACGAAAGGCAAGAAAAGTGGCAAGAGCTAAGTAAACCAGCAATCCTACCAGAATCGAAGCGATGGTGCCTATGGGTATCGAGCGTTTTGGATCTCTTAAGTCTCCTGACATAGAAACTCCTGCAGTAAAGCCTGTAACAGCAGGAAAGAAGACTCCAAACAGTTTTGCAAAGGGGATTGCACTATCTGAAAAAGTCGAAAGATGTGGTTTTTCAGGAAGAAGCCCAGCATTTTGGCTGATGAATATAGAGATTAAAGATAGAATGATTGCACTCAGGATCAAATACTGCGTTTTCATTGCCAATGATGTGCTGATAAGTGTGATCGCAGCGACAGCGATTAGGGTAGCGCTTCCTATTAAACGTATATTGTAAGAGTTTTTCGCAAGACCTAAGTAGGGTAGCACGCTTTCGGAAAAACCGATCAAATACAAGCTAATACTAAACGACATACCAATGAATAGGGCAATGCCCAACGTTCCACCAATGGGCAAACCTAAGCTACGCGATATTATATAATAGACACCTCCTGCCTTTACTTTTTTATCTGTGGCAATGGAGGCTACAGATAAACCTGTTGTGATTGAGATTATATGAGCGATGAGTATGATGCCTATGGTCATCCAGAGTCCTGCTTGGCCTACGATCCAGGGCAATCGCAAATACATGATCACTCCTAAAATGGTGAGGATCGATGGTGTAAAAACCCCCTCAAAAGTGCCGTATTTCTTGACCGTGCTCATGTTTCTAATAGCAGGCTCTTGTTTAGTTTTTTTGTCAATGGAAAATCAGCTATTTTTCTTGCCAGATTGATCCCATTAGATGATAAGAGTTTATGGCTCAAAAAATTTCAAAACCTACTATTATCGAAGCAGCAGGTAACAAACCTAAAATCATCCAAGAATTTATTGGCAAGGTGAATAGCAAAACGGACGAAGTCAGCGTAGCTCGTATGATCAGTCCTTCTGGTTGGGTCGAACCTGCACAAATACCGGAGTTCAATGAATACACGTTGGTCTTACGTGGAGAGTTGCAGGTGAAAACCAAAACAGAAACTTTCCATGTAAAAGCAGGAGAAGCTATTATTTTACAAGCAAACGAGTGGGTGCAGTATAGTACACCAGGTGCAGAGGGTGCTGAATATGTTGCGGTTTGCTTACCTGCGTTTTCATCGGATACTGTGCACAGGGAAGAGGAATAATTTTATTTCCCTTAGGTATTTCGGTACGAATTGTACCAAGAATGACTTGGTAAAAAAGTTAGTCGTTATACCGTAAGGCGACATTTATTTTCGAAGAAAATGAAACCATCCACTAAAATTGCTAGCTCTCCAGTATGGCAAAACAGCGTATTCTATTGTAGACAAATGGCGCATGATATTCCTGATGTTGTTGAATTAGCAGGAGCGAAGTCAGTTGGAACAGCAGGTTTTCTCGTCTATGGTCCTTATATTGAAATCAGAACAATAACAAAACTCACCATTGAATTATCCTACCTAACGACGAATCCAAAAGGCTATGTTGCGGGAAGATTTGATATCAACCTTTCCCGAGAAAAACAAGACGGAGGGGTGCTATTTGCCAAAGTAGCGGAATGTGAATTGTCTACAACGAATGGCAAGCTGAAAAAGACTAGGTTGCTATTAGATACCAAAGGGTTCATTGGTTATAAAGTAGAGTTTCGTGTATATGTAGAAAAGGGCTGTGAATTAAATGCTTTTTGTTTTCGGACAAAGACAGTAAATGTTGTATCTCCTCAACTTTCACAAAACTTTACGAACACAAAATTAAAGAAATTACCAGAAAGAAATACGTCTCTGCAAGTTACCAATAATGCCTACCAAGCAATAGGAAGAAAAATCTGGATTTTATGCAAAAATCTAGAATTATTCAGAAATGTATGGAACCACTACAAGTTCAGTCAATGGAAAAATAGTACTAGTAAAAAAAATATATTTCTAAGAAAGTTTTGGCTTTTCTTTAGACTGTACCCTAATATACATATGCTCCATTTTTACTATGAACGTGCTAACTCATTCATGGCACCCAAAATTTATGAATACGTACAGATGTTTCATCGTGTAGAGCTAAATAAGAATGATGTAGTTCTAGATCTTGGTTGTGGAGATGGAGCATTATCTTTACTTATTGCAAAATCTGTAAAAAAAGTTATAGGTGTAGATATCTTAGAGCATTGTATAGCGGATGCTATATTTAAAGCCAAAGAATTAGAAGGAAAGATACAGGCTGAATTTTATTGTTCCAAATTAGAAGAGTTGGATTTGCAGGATACAAGTATTGATAAGATTGTGAGTTTTTCAGTGATTGAGCACATTCCAAACTACCAGGAAGTATTTGAGAAAGTGTTTAGCCTTTTAGATGATGGGGGCAAGCTGATTGTTTCCGTTGATAGTTTTAGTCAATTTGACAA
>JBCCIA010000046.1:0-21245 GCA_039028475.1 Spirochaetota bacterium
ATATTGTGATTCTGTCTATGACAAAAATTCAACATATCACCTACTCAGAAACTTTAGAAAATCTTTTTCTGAGTAGGCATTATTTCATTTACTCCCAATCACTGAGCAAAAACTCCAAGCTATCTCTTAGATAAAGAATCTGTTCCTGAGCCGTGTCGTGATAACGTTGGCGTCTGCGCGGGGAGTAGTCTTCTGCTTTGTGGCAGCGTTGTACAAATATGGAAAGGCGATCCAATACGCCTACTAAATAGTCTAGGTCTGGTTGTGGATTCATCGAGAAATCCTCCTGTTATTGGTATAGGTTTCCCGAGGTGCAAAAGACTTGACCGTGTACTGGTAGTACACAGACTTTTATTAACACCTTCGGGTGCGTTTCTCAGTCCGGGGTGGTCGCCAAACTAACACCGGGCTGAGAGCTGTTTTCACTTCAAATCATCTTTTTCGAATAAACGCTCTCCTTTCTGGAAAATGGAAACAAAGTGCATGGGTAAATATTTGTAGGTACTGGGAAAATGTCGAGTGTTTTTTTTATAGAAGAATTATTGGAACCAGTTCTGCCAGGTGATTGCATAAAACAATACCGCATCTCCGAACAAAAATCCAGTAAAGTATTTGGGGTTAAAGGGAATCATTCCACCCAGAGTTTGGTTTCCTCCTGTATTGTTTTTCAACACAGAAAAAATAGTATCACGCATAGCCATTTGGCTAACCAATCGTTGTAGGCGTTGCTGGTCATTCATTGCAATCACAGTTCCAAGCCCTAAGCCACTCGCTGCTGTTCCGATACCCATAATGATTGGTCCAGAATCATAGTCTTCGAAATGATCCTCACCTTCCGGCCATTCCGCGAAGCCAGCTGCGATTCCCCTTTCTAACCAAAAATGTTTTTTATAATTTTCATACAGGGTTTCGCTTTTTGAGCGATCAACCTGAGATAGCAAACACAATCGCAACGATAAGTCACAACCACGGGGGAGTTGTTGGGTTTCTCCCACTTGGCTAAATGGCAATCCTGTGGGTTTGTGCACAGCATGTTTTTCTATCCAAGCTAAATGCTTTTTCACTAATAATTGACTTCGCTTTGTTCCACTGTGCAAATCATCTAACTTTAAAGACAATAGAACTGGGATGGTATCAAATGTCCATGAATAGGTTGGATAGGATTCTAAAGGTTTGCCATCGGTTTCGAGCAGAGCTTGGTAAAAGATATCTGATACTCGACGTTGTATTTTTTCAAATCGTTTATCTCCGCCAACCAATTGATAGCAACCCAATACCAAATTCAGTTGTCCAAGATAAGTCGCATGTTTGCTATATGATTCTAAATTTTTCAGTTTGTTTTCTGGAGGTTTCAGACGTCTTCTCACAGCAGGTAAAATCATTTGGATCAAAGCTGCTATTTTTTTTCGTGCATGTTGCCTATCGATTGTCCCAGCAAGGGCCAAGTTTGTGTATGCCATTGCGGGAAATATATAGGGAAAAAGGTCACCTTCTGGAAAGTCGGAACATTCCTTAGCAACAAGTTTCGCGAAATTCTCAGGATCTGACAGGTATGCATCGAAGTTTTTCAATAAAAGTTGTTTTGTCGCAACAAGAGGATTTGGGGAGAGAGTGGTAGGAAACTGTTGAACAGTTTCAACTTCGGTCGTAACAGTCTGTTGAAAATCTTTGGGACTGTCATTCGAAGAAATAGTCAGTTCTTTTATTGCCAAATAAACTGTCCAAGATGCAAATAGTAAAAGAGTTACCCCGAAAAATTTTTTACTTTTGGAACTCATATGATTTTCTTATTTGTACTATTTTATGGTTTTCTAAAATTTGGTATTGTGTATCTTTTAAAGTAAAGAAAATCCCTTGTTTGTATTTCTGATAATTCTTTGCTCTTCCTATGTAGCTTATTTTATTTTTGAAAAAGAACGAACGTAAGTATTTACTCGGGGGAGGAGGTTTTCGCTTCGACATCCAGTAACTTTGTCCGATTTGTAAGCATTTATTCCCTTGGTATATTTCTATAGCTTCTTCATTTGTTTCTGGGTTCGTTTCTGCTTGGACAAAACTATAGCATCTTTCCTTTTTGTAAGCCACGCTATTACAGATTGATTCACAAATTTGAGTTCGGGGTGTAAAATACCTCTCGTCATAGGTATCAGAGAAGTCACCACTATCAAAATAATAACTTTGATAAATCCAAATCGCTGTTATCTTACCTGTATGTATCCATAAGCGCATAAATTCATCTCTTATGTTGCCATCATCACCAAACTTTTCTTGCAATACAATACTTTCGTCATCATACCAATCAATAGCTACGATTGCTTTTTTGCTAAGAATGAGTCTATCGTTTTGGTTATCATAAATTTTCACTTCGCAGCCATCATGCAAATAGCCCACATTGCAAGGGGTCAAAGGGTCTTTTTCTGTTGCTTCAAAGCGATATTTACGATTTGGACTCAACCTTTTTTTATTCTTTGCAGATAATTTGGATGAATCTTTTTTTACAGATGATAGACTAAAAAAAATATTTGTACAAGCAGTTATGAATACAATGAGTAAAATAAAAACCATTATTTTCTTTGCAACCTATGTACCAAAAATTCTGTATTTTGTCCCAAGGCTTTGGTAGACACCTGATATTCTCCTATTGTTATTGTAATTTGAGCAACCTCTTCCCTTTCAAGATCCATATAGTGCGTACCACTATCAAACACAAGATAGTTCCCCTGGTCTATCTGCAATTCCCCTTCTTCCTGCCAACCTCTACGATCTGCCAAAGTCTTTTCATTGAGTATTTCTATAATATCCTCATCAGGTTCCAGACAATAGCGTATGATGTATGTTGTATTCTCTATTTGCACAACCGCATAATCGACCTCTTGTTGTTCTGGTACATCAAAAGCAAGGTATGTATGCCCTTCGTGGTCAAAAAATGCAATGTGTTGTTCTAAGGATGCGAACTGCACAATCACTTTGCCATAGTCAGTTTTGCCAGGATCTTCACTATCCTTAACGCTGACTCTTCGATCATACTCCTCTCCAGAGCTTTTCAAGTAGAGACCACTCCACTCCTTCGCAAGATGCTCTGGTAGTAAGACAAGCGGACATACCGTGTTGTACCAAGTAAGTTGCATATACCCACTCTGGTATGAAATATTTGCAACTCCCTGTCGAGATATTTTCTTTCCAAACTCATAATTTATTGATTCTAAGAATCAATATTTAATAATTTGACAAATACTTCCTGTGAAAAAATTTGATTTTGGATACTACTTCTAAGGAGCTAGGCTAAGATGAAATTCGGCAAACAAATCATCCAACTCTCGTGCTTTCTGATTTTGATCGCCTGTGAAACACAAAAAAGCGATTCTTCCGGAGATGCATTACTCATTCTATTGAATGAATCACAACTAACCAGCAACCAAAGTGTTAGCACGGGTTCCTGCACAAGTGCGAGTGAATCTGGTCTTACCGCTACGACTGTAAATGCGACAAACTATGACCTTTGGACGTACTGCAATTTAAAAGAATCGGCGGCTACTACAGAAAGTACAGGAGACTGGGACCTTCGTTTCCAGAGGTTTAAAATTGGTACAAAATCTGGAACTTCCGATTCAAGCGGCTCCGGTGCATCTTGTGATACCGGTAGCACAGATTGGAATGCTACATTTACCACCACATCCTGTACACTCGCTGTAGACGAAAACCAGTCCCAACAGGGCGGTGGAGGAGGTGGGAATGAAGCCGTTTCTTGGGACGGAAGCTCTGCTTTAAAGGAATGGTACAACTATAGCAATACCATCCTTACAGCAAAAGACAATATCTACCTCATTCGCGGTTCCAGTGGGCAAAGGTACTTCTTGATCCAAATGAGAGATTATTATGACACCGCAGGTTCTTCTGGACATCCGAAATTTCGCTGGAAAGAGTTATGAAAAAACTGCCTCTAGCTGTTTCTTTGCCAGGTAT
Source organism: Spirochaetota bacterium (assembly GCA_039028475.1). Lineage (GTDB taxonomy): Bacteria > Spirochaetota > Leptospiria > Leptospirales > Leptospiraceae > JBCCIA01. Next base: position 3,964 of record JBCCIA010000046.1, read on the forward strand.
CATTCTATACCTATCTTTTTTTTATATGATTAACGCCGTTTCTCTTATCGCCCAAGAAGCCAAAGAAGAAGCGCCGCAAAAAAACAAAGAGAAGCAAGAAGAAATAGATAGGGGTAGTACCATAACGGTAACAGGAACCAGAACGAAAAAACTCCTCAAGAATACCACCGTCCGCACAGAGCTGTTAGATAAAAAAGATATAGATTCGATGGGAGCCAGAACCATTGCAGATGCACTGAAAAACGTCCCTGGATTGGAAGTACGACCGGCAGAAAATGGGCAAAGAGGAGAAACCATCCGCATCCAGGGACTATCTGCGCAAAACGTCCTTATTTTAGTCGATGGGCAAAGAACAACGGGAAGGTTTAACGGTGCCATAGACCTGAGCCGCTTCAAAGTAGAAGACATAGAGCGAATAGAAATTGTCAAAGGTGCTTCCAGTGCTCTCTACGGCTCGGATGCGATTGCTGGGGTGATCAATATCATTACCAAGGAAGCCAAAAGTCCTTACCGAGGTGATTTTCGAACCCTGTATGGCACCGGTAGAAAGTTGTACTACGGCAATGGCGGTGAGTTTCGTAATTCCGGGTCTATCGGCATCAAGAAAGAAGATTTCTCTACACAGTTTACCGTAGGCTGGCACAGAGGCGATGGCTACGATCTAACCCCAGATGCTACAGAAGGAACCAGAAGCGGTAGGTTTACCAGCCAGAGAAACAACTATGACTTCTTCCCCGTCAACTTGGGTCTATTTAACAAATACTACTTTTTCAGAAATCCCGAAAGATACACCCCTGTATTAGAAAACACGACCGGGAACGCCTTTAACGATTTAAACGTATCGAACAAATCGATCTTCACTATGGTACCAGGCTTAAAAATACAAACTACAACGTATTATAGGTATTTGGACCAAGAAGCGGTTGATTCTTCCCCACCCAGAGCTGTGTTTGATAGAAATAACAAGACGCATGACTTTATGGCCGCAATCGCCTTAGATTACCTGATAGGCAACAAATGGAACCTCCACTTAAACACCAACTATTCCAGGTTTTTGGATAGGTTTACCTCAGATCAAAGACTTTCTGATAGCCTGGACACCGAAGAAGTATCAGACAACCGAGTAACAGAAGTCCGTTCCAGAGTGGATTATTTCTATGACAGAAACGTTACCGTATCGCTTGGTTTAGAAGCGTTAATCGATAAACTAAGCTCTCCGAGAATTTCGATTGATTGTGTCAGAAACTCACCCTATATTTGTACAAACGAGCTGGTCAACCTAGAACCCGCCAACCGCAACGGCAATGCGGGACGACAACGGAACGCAGTCTTCGCACAAGCAGACTGGAAAATCACAGACAAAGTATCTGTTGTCCCAGGACTCCGGCATGATAACGATTCCGAATATGGTGGCAAAACCTTACCCAAACTCTCTTTGCGCTACGATCCAATGAAAAAAGTTAGGGTTCGCTTCAGTTCAGGCCTTGGGTATAGGGCGCCTACCTTCCGGGACCTCTATTTCAATTTCCAAAACCCCAGTGTAGGCTACCAAGTCGTCGGAAATCCAAGGCTACAGCCAGAACTCTCCAAAAGTTATAACCTGGGAGTAGAATGGGTTTTTCTGAGAAACTTTTGGTTATCTGTCAACCTATTCTACAACAAAGTAGACAACCTTATCGGTTTTCGCACAGCACCAGCAATTGCTTCATCAGGATTACTAGTTTTTCAAACTTCTAATTACAAAAATGCTATCTCCCAAGGGGTAGAAAGTTCTCTTACCGCCAAACTTACCTCGTCTCTATCGGCAGGACTCGGCTATACATACAATGAAACAGAAGATGTGCAAACAGGATTACCGTTAGAAGGTAGAGGTTTGCACCGTGGGAACCTAAACCTAAAATACAATGACAAAACCTACAATTGGGGATTTTCTGTATTTGCCGTTGTATTTGGTAAGCAAGATTTCTACTGTACTTTAAACCCATTTTGGTGTGAACCTATAGAGCTCGAAAGGTTGCGTGGCAATAGTATTATCCCTGGCATTCGAGCCATAGGAACAGGAACCTCTCTCATTGCCAACCTGCCCCCCGCTGTCAATACCTACTGCAACGAACGAAACCTAAGCTATTGTGCAACGGAACCGACCTTTGGTACGAGAGCAGTGAATGCTCATACCAATATCAACCTGCGAGTGTATAAAAAATTTTTACAGGACTTTGAATTCTTTGCGGGAGTCGACAATATGCTAGAAGAATTTGACGTACGCTACAACCCACAAAAGCCGAGGTATTTTTACTTTGGCGTCAGTGGCAAGTTTGAAACATTGCCTTCAGAAGAAAAAAAGAAGCCAGGAATATAACTGGCTAAGAAATTGCATCATATATAAAGATAGCTAGATCAGTTTGTCTTACGCACTGTTGTAGTGACAGGTGATGTAGTGAGCTGGTAGACAACAAAGGAATAGTCACCAGCTTCGTTGAATGTATACGTCCAGGTTCCATCTCCGTTATTCACACGTGTATACGCAGAAGTAGCAGCCACATCAGAACCTGTTAAGGGACAGGTGGCCTTCGAATACACTAAAGGTGCATTGTTATCTGTTTCGGGGTCGGTGGTGGAGGTAGAGTTAGACTGGTCAAAGTCGGCTACGTCACTACCGGTAAACTCGAAAACATCCCCAGCTGCAATCCCCTCCAAGCTCGCCGTACCAATGGTATGACTTACGATAGGAACCTTGGTATAAGGAATCGAAGTCGCTGTTGAGCTAATGGTGACTGGGTTGGCATAAGCAGTTCTACCACCACTAAAGGAAATCTCACAGCTTCCCCGAGGGGTAGTTTCGACAATCAAGAAAAGTAAAAATATTTCTGTGATGGAAAGTTCATTTTTCTTTTTATTATTACTACAAGCAACAAACATGGATAGAGTTAACAGAACCACTGCAATCCCTTTGCTCCACTTACTTAAATTTTGCATTCAATCTTTCTCCCGGAATATGAGACTCACTCTCAATAAAATAACACTTTAAATATTGTCAATGGTTTTTCTACCCTACTTCCATCCACAAGGGAAAAATCCAAAAATAGGAATCTACTTTTAAGATTTTTATTTGACCTTATCTTTTTCTAAGATAGACTTTTACCATAATGTTTGCATCGATTGTTAGAAAAAACCTTTTACTTAGCCTCGTCAGTTTCTTTATGTTCTCTTCTCTACACAGCAAAACCCCTCAAGGACCCCATGGATATTCCTATGCTGTGAAAGAAGGACAAAGTGTATTTCTCAAAAAACCTAGCAATGTTGCCTATGGAGCCAATGGCACCTTTCGTTACAAATACAATGTAAAGGGTAGAGTCTCTTTTAATAATGCAGTCTTTGGGGATCCGCTGCCTGGTGTTTTCAAATATGGCTTTGTGCAAGCAACAGACGGAAGCGAAAACGACACTCATAGAGATTACAACCCTAAGGGACCGAATGGTTTTTCCTATGCTGGCGAAGAAGGTAAGGGTTTGTTTCTCAAAAAACTGAGCAATGTAGCTTACGGAGCCAATGGTACCTTTCGTTACAAATACAAGGTGATTGGTTATATTTCTTTTGACAATGCAACCTTTGGTGATCCACTGCCTGGTGTTTTTAAATATGGTTTTGTGCAAAAAGTAGGAAAAAAGTCTGACAACCAACCTAATCCCGAACCTACACCTCCTAATCCTAATTCCCGGGACAATGAACGTTTGAAATCTGCCTTGAAGCGTTTTGATACCCAGGCCATAAAGCGCCTCATCCGTAAACAAAGGTCACGTGCTGCTAAAAAGAAATTTGTCAACCAAATGCTCACTTGGAACGCTTTCCAGACGGATGGAGTTAGCATTCCTAACGGCTTTCGAAGTGCTACACCTTGGTATGCAATTCGTTTTCGAAAACCTGAAACAACCTTTGCTATAGTGAAATCGATTGTGGATGCTGGATATGACATCAACCGTGTCGATGAGTTCAATATGCCGTTGATTGCCAGTGTAATCTATGCAGGAGAAATGAAGTTAACTGATTATGTGTTGCGTAAAAATCCGAAACTAAACGTTATCGCTCGTGGTGCTTGTATTGAAGGTTTTACTCCACTACTGATCGCCATTTCTCATCAACAGACAGATCTGGCTGTCAAACTTATTCGCAAAGGAGCCAAGACAAATATTTCCTTTAGCCCGTTTGAATTTGCCGATTCTGCTTCCGATACTTTGATTGCACTTCTCAAGAAAAAGCATCTTAAAATGGATTTTAACTATTATGAGAAAATTATCAAAGAAGCAGAAAAACTCAAAAAAATGGATCTCGATTGGGGTACTGCTGACCATGAACTGATTATGAGAGAAGCTCATTTGACCAACATGCAGCAATTCTTGGAAAAGAATTATAAGGAAGCCTACCGCAAGCACAAACGCAAAAGGACTCGCTTCCGTGCCATACGTAGACCCAAATTCCGCGACCCTCGCAACAAGCCACTTCCTGGAGAACCCATGCACCCCTTGCTGAAAATTCGTGCGGTGCTGGCGAAGGAAAAACGGTAGGGGAGATTTCAATTAGTAGGTATCCAACATAGTCAAGCAGACAGCAACTACTAAAAAGTGAAGTTGCTATCTGCAAAAAAGCTTTTATATATTTTTTTTAGTTTAGTTTAACGTGTGTTCTCCCAGCCTTAATGTTTGTTTTTATCTTTAATGGACCACTTTTTTTACTTTCGACTTGTTTCATTGTTTTCTCCATGAATTGTAATTTTAACTATACAACCAATATATAATTTTTTATGCAACTTTTTTTGCAGAATATGAAAGATTCTAGTTTTCCTGCAAATATAGTAAAGTTCATCGAATTCACAATGATGATGATTTCAAATACTCAAATTGAACGTATGCTGACATCTTTTAGTAAATGGTTCTTTTATCTATCGTATCGTTATTACAATGCTTTTTGTAAATATTCCCTTACTACTTTTTTACCCTATTTGACAATTTCCAGCATAGCTCGAACTTTCTATAATACATCCTCTGGTGTCTTCGACATAGCTTCCTACCAACATTTCCTAGTATCATTACAAAACTGAATACTATCGCTACTTTCACAGATATTTTAGGATTTATCCACTGTCTTGCATTATTTTCAGATTGTTTCGAAATGAAAAGGTAGAACCAATAAGCAATTATGACTTTTTTTAAATAAGTAATATTAATACTTATTTTATAATTGCTGGTTTATATCATTTTTTGTATAGTTGTCAAATGGAAGAAGAACAACTATTTCTACCTCTCAAAGATTTAGATTTACAACTATTTCTGGGTAGAGGAGAAAATCGCAAAAAATTAGTAGCTGAATGGCAGCGTCTCACTGGTAAAAAAGACAATGAGTTTGATATTTTATGTGCAGAGTTCACCGCCCACGAATATCAGTTGCTTTTTAACACAGACCAAGTTACAGTAGTTCCCAGAGAAGCCAAAAGGACAAAGAAAAGATTACTCAACCAAATGGAACAAACCTTATTGGCTCACTTGGAAAAAGAACAACTTCAAACGTTAAAGAAAGAATTAGGAATTTTAAGTGCATTTAGCTTAGAAATCCGAATTACTAAAATTGCAAGGTATATACTGAGAATAAGAAAACAATAGATGAAACACAAAAAACGAAAACCACAGAACTTTCTTGAACCGATGCCAGGCTATGTAGTTCTCAAGTTTTACAAGATAGAACCAATCCCACTGGTCTCTCTACGCAACCTCAACGACTCACAACACTGCCACCAATCCTTTCTCTACTTCTACGAAAAGCTCGCCGATAGCAACAGCGATTCCATCGAAGAGCAGAGCATCGATTTGGAGATATACGAAAGCACCCAGCACTACATCCAAGACAAATATTTTATGTATCTCGGTTATACTACCAACTTGGACGTAACACATATTCAAAAACAAAACCAAGACTGCGACCACCTCTACTACATTAAATTTACCGACATAGTCTACGGTGTAAGCATGCTACAAAAAGCAGACACCATACAACCCTACATCATCGACGAAGCAGAATTGCAACACCACAAACAAAACTTCGAGAACTCGCTAAAATACGAGTAACAAAAAAACCTTTCCCACTAAAAAAAAATAGGTAGACACGTACTTATATAGTATATTTCAATGTTCCTAAGAGGAATTTATAGTAAAAATAGTAATTTAAAAAACCAGAAGTGAAAAGCTCTCTGTTCGGTCTTCGACGCCAATCTCTGCCCGAACAGAGAAACCCCACCCGAAGATGGTAAAAGAAAGTCTGTGTACCCTCAGTACACGGTCAAGTCCTTTCCACCATCGGGTCAGCAAATTTACAACAACAAGGAGCATCCCGATGCAACAACCAGATTACGCAGGAATACTAGACCGGCTCGAAGTAGCCATCTCCCGCATGTACAAAACCGAAACCTACTCGGCCAGACGTAGACAACGCTACCACGACTTTGCCCAAGAACAGCTCAAGTTCCTCCGCAAACAACTGGAGCGATCCTCCGCCTAACACAACTCATGGGTGGGCAACAGCCTACCCACATATACCAACATTCATGCTGTTATAATTTCTACAGCATGTGACACAGCACCCTACCGTAGCAATCCACAACTCTAAAAAAAATAAAAAAATACTTTCCTAGCAGAAAGCTCTACGTACTTTCAGAAAATAAACAAAAACGAGTAAAACCAGCGATTGCCCAAAGAAAAAGAACCATGAAAATCCTATACACTAGTCTACTCTTCCTACTACTGGCAGGATGCCAACAAGCAAATAAGATTCAAAAAATTACCAAAGCCCAAAAAGGAACATTGGATCTCAGAAACTGGAATTTCGCTAAGGATGGCACCGCCAAACTAAACGGCGAATGGGAATTTCAATGGAAAAAGTTTTGTGAACCAGAAACACTAACTATAGCTCCAACGTGTTGGCAAAATTCAAAATACATCCAAACCCCCAGCAGTTGGAACCATTTCCAAGAATCAGGAAAACCCGTGGGTGGCAAAGGTTACGCGACCTATAGGCTAAAAATACAATTAGACACATTACCAACACATGCCAGCTTAAAAGTCCAATGGCTGTATACAGCTCACAAGCTCTGGGTAAACGGAGTTTTAATTGGAAAATCAGGCACAGTATCCAAGCAAGAAAGCGATTCCCAACCAGGACAACGCCCAGTCATCTATGACATATCCAAAAGCATCCAAAAAAACACTACGATTGTAATCCAAATGTCAAACTACCACCACAAACGTGGAGGCATGGTAACCGAAATCGCACTCGGAGAGAATTCTCAAACCAACCAACAAAAAAATACAAAAGAGAACATAACCTTTTTCTTATCGGGTTCAACCTTAATCATGGGCTTGTACCATGTCATGCTATTCGCCAAACGAACCAAAGAACTCTCTGCCTTTTGGTACGCAACCTTCTGCTTATTCCTAACATTTAGATTCCTAATCATTGACGATGGCTACCTCTACCAACAGTTCCCGAACCAGTGGAAACTGTTGATGTTTACAGAATACGTAAGTCTAATCTTCATGCTTTTAGCTGTCATCAAATTCATGTACTACGCATTCACAGATTTGATCTCGAAAAAATTTTTCCAATTTGCGTCCACATTTGGCTACATACTCTTAGTATCCATCATCCTACTACCCGCATACTACTATTCCATAGGCTTAGTATTCATCCAACTCTATGAGGTACTGCTGCTCACTCTATTCTTAGTCGTCTCACAAAAAGCCATTCACTACAAAAAAATAGGAGGTAAATTATTCTTTTCGGGGGGGCTATTCCTATTTGTTACACTAGTCAATGATATATTACTCAATGCTGAAATCATAAACTCAATCACATTGAGCCCTGTCGGATTATTTGTTTTTGTTTTTTCACAAGCGGGAGTACTATCTCTTCGATTCTCAGGAGCGCTCAAGGAAGTAGAACAACTAACAGTAAAATTAGAAGGCAAGAATGAAAAATTACAAAGTCTCAACACATTGAAAGATGAATTCCTTGCCAACACTTCGCACGAGTTACGCACTCCCCTCAATGGCATCATAGGCATTGCAGAATCATTGGTCGATGGAGCCACTGGCAAGTTACAGACACCAACAAAACAAAACCTAGGGATGATCATCTCCAGCGGCAAGAGGTTAGCCGCCTTAGTCGATGATATCCTCGATTTCTCCAAATTGAAAAACAAAGAACTCAGCATCCAAGAAAAAGCGTTAGATCTGAAATCTATCAGTGACGTGGTATTGAACCTTTCGCAGCCTCTCGTCAAAGGAAAAAAAGTCAAACTCAGCAATACAATAGCTGAGGACCTACCATATGTCAAGGGGGATGAAAACCGAGTACAACAAATTTTGCACAACCTAATCGGCAATTCTATCAAATTCACCGAATCGGGAGAGATCAAAATAGCAGCGAAGCAAGAGGGAGCAGCTATACAAGTGGACATCTCGGATACCGGCATAGGAATTCCACAAAACAAACTAGAAGACATATTCAAATCTTTCGAACAGGTAGATGCTTCCATCGAAAGGCAGTACGGGGGAACAGGAATAGGTCTGAGCATAACCAAACAACTGGTGGAATTGCATGGAGGAAAAATATGGGTATCCTCTATCGTACACCAAGGGTCCACTTTTTCCTTCACTTTACCTCTTTCTGATAAAAAGGTTATCGACAATCCCAAAACAACAATTGCAAACTTCGAAAAACAAGAAGAAACCAGCGTCAAAATACCCATCTCTTCGGGAAATACAAAAGTTTTAGTGGTAGATGATGAACCAGTGAATATTCAGGTACTAACCAACCATCTCTCTTTGAAAGATTACTCCGTCCTCCAAGCATACAACGGCAGAGAAGCATTAGAAATCATAGAAGCGGCCAACAAACCTGACATTGTCTTATTAGACGTTATGATGCCAAAAATGAGTGGTTATGAGGTTTGTGAGAAAATCCGAGAAAAATACCCCTCCTCAAACCTACCTGTAATCATGCTCACCGCTAAAGATAGGGTAGTTGATGTGGTAAAAGGCTTTAGCAATGGGGCAAACGATTACCTAACCAAACCATTCCACAAAGATGAACTTCTGATGCGTATCCAAACCCACCTGTCCCTCGCTCAAATAAACGCCTCGTATTCTCGGTTCTTTCCAGCAGAGTTTTTGCAACAACTGGAACAGGACAATATCATAAATGTAAAGTTAGGCGATCATAAACAAAAGTTGATGAGCATACTCTTCTCCGATATACGATCCTTTACCTCACTATCAGAAACAATGTCCTCGCAAGACAACTTCAAATTCATCAACTCCTATTTAAAACGAATCAGTCCCAAGGTAAAAAAATACAATGGATTCATTGATAAGTATATCGGAGATGCGGTTATGGCACTCTACCCGAATTCTCCAGAAAATGCGATTGACTCTGCGATAGAAATGTTAGAGGAACTAGACGTGTACAACATACACAGAGAACAGCAAGGATACCAAAAAATTTCCATTGGCCTCGGCATACATACTGGGAATTTAACCCTAGGAATCATTGGCGAGCAAAACCGCTTGGAAGGAACCGTAATTTCTGACGCTGTAAATTTAGCATCCCGATTGGAAGGCTTGACCAAAAAATACGCGACTGCAATCATCATCAGCCAAGAAACGTTGGATAGCATAGACAAAAGCAAATATTCCTATCGTAAGTTAGATACTGTAAAAGTGAAAGGAAAATCAAAAGCGGTAGGAGTGGTTGAAATTCTCAATGGGAGTTCGCAAAGATTCATAGATTTAAAATTAGCCAGCAAAGCAGATTTTGAAAAAGGTGTAGAGCTATACCAAAAGCAACAATTTTCCCGAGCCATACAAAACTTCACAAAAGTATTGCAAACAGATCCAGACGACAAGGCAGCAGAAAACTACTTAGAACACTGCAAACGCTATAAAAAACATGGAGTCCCAACAGACTGGGTAGGAGAAGAAACTTTAGATGCTAAATAATGTATCCGAAAAGTATGCCTGGTGCAAATATAAATAGTAAAACAATGCGGGAGAAACAGCACTCTCCATAGCTAAAAGATATAAGAGAACTATATGTTTAGTGATAGAGTAAACTCTACTATGCTACCTCCTCGCATCTCTGCGTAACAATTGTAGAAGATATTCCAGAGCTTCTCCTTCACTAGGAAAGTCTTGCTGGTATTCTTGTATCCCGCGCTCAAAATAATACACCTTGTAGTGGTCTCCATAAAATTGTATAGTGTACATACCATCACCTGGTAAATCATAAATAGAAAATAAACTTTTGGAAATGCTCTCTTCCTCTATCCTCTGGGTAAACTCTTGTGGTGTCAAATCAGTATCCTGACAAGAATACAATCATCAGTTGGTATGGATGACTTTTACCCGTCCAACTTCTCCAGAAGTCAAACGTACTTTGATACCATGTGGATGGAAGGGACTCTTGGTGAGAATGTCTTTTACAACACCTTCCGTCAAATTCCCCGTTCGTTGGTCTTGTTTCAAAACGATAGAAACACGTAAGCCTGATTTCACATTTTTTCGATTGTTACCGTCCATAAACTCTCCATTAATGATTTTGTAGGTTATACTATATATGCTCGCAACCATTGGAATAAATACCTATATACGTTGGCGCGCACATAAGGTTTAGATAAAACCAAATCATGCATGCCATCCTTAATACGTATTTTGGTTATGTGATCGCCTAAAACATCGGCATACTTAGAAATGTGCTCTACATTCAGAATAGAATCAGAAACTAAAAGCTGATCATCCCATTCACTTACTGAACAACTCTTGTCGGAAAACATGACAAGCACGGGACAAGGAATATCCAATCCCGCCTGCAAAGTTTTATGACCCTCTGCAATAGCCCATAGCCACCCTGCATACAAATCAAAGCCATGGATAGGTTTCCAATCTGTATTAAAGTCCCACTCTCCTTGGAAGTCTTTATGTACAGAATGAGCGTAAAGTTCTGAGATACCTCGCGGCAACTTACGATACGGATCTTTCTCAGCAATAACAGAAACGATTTCTGTGAATAATTTACGTGCAAGAAAATTCTCATTGAACTCGAAAAAAGGGCTGTTTAAAAACAAAGCGGTAAAGGGATTTTTTTCGCGGACATGGTGCGCATACAAAGCACTGACAAGTCCACCTGTAGAATGACCGTTGAGTAAGATCTGCTCGTTGCCATCATTGCGCATACACTCCACAGCCCAATTGATTTCTGCAAAATACTCCTCTACATTTTTACAAAAATTTGGAGTTTGGTGCGGCAGAAGAGAGCGTCCGTATTTTCTGAGGTCTAAAGCATAGAAATTAAACTTGTTTTCAATGTATTTGTCAGCCATCTCTGTTTGGAAGAAATAGTCTGTATAACCATGAATGTAAAGAACTGCTTTTTTAGATTTTCGCCTCGGTTTCCGCCGTACCAGGGTAGCGATTACCTTTCCTTCCTCGTCATCCGGAAGCTGTAAAACCATTGCTTTGTAAGAACGCCCTAAAATATCCGTTTTCACCATGATGGGTTCAATTTTCCTTAGATTCTGTTTTCAGTCAAGGAAAAGGAATATTGTATGTTTGTGAAATTTGTATTGTATCAAAATTTAAAATTACCAAGAACTTCTGACAAGCGATAGGTTTGTTTGTGCAATTGGTCTCCCATTTGGCTCAAATCATTTACGCCTAAGGAAACATTAGCAGCTTCAGAGGTCATCATTTCAGTCACTTGCGAGATCTCTTGCATAGTTTGTTTTTGTTTACTTGAAGAAGTAGAAACCATTTCGGCTGTATCTCTTACAAGGTCAACATTGCCAGCGATCCGATGGACATTCTGCTCTTGGGTCTGCATAGAATTTACCATATCTGACATAGAAGCATTTACTTCTTGGATCTGACTCGCGATTTCACTGAATGTACTGGCTATCATATCCACTCGTGTCACGCCATCGTTCACAGCAGACTTAGACGTTTCTACCAAAGTTGAGATTTCATTCAAACTACGCGATGTCTTATCAGAAAGCTCACTAATGGAGTCTGCGACAACAGCAAAGCCTCGCCCCGCCTCACCCGCACGTGCAGCTTCAATCGATGCGTTCAAAGCGAGCATATTCACCTGTTTGAAGATACCATTGATTACATTGGTAACAGCATCAATACGGTTTGAACTCTGTAAAATATTCTCCATTGCATTTGTGGCTGGTTGTATAGCTTCCTGGCCATAGCGAGAATTATCTGCAACTTCCTGCACAGCTCCACTTAAGCGGCTTACGAAATCTGCTAAAATATTTGCGGATTCCTTGACTCCTTCGGTATCTTCATCTAACTCTTTCACTTTTGTTGTTGTTTCCACAATCGTAGAGTTGACTTCGGTAATAGCTTGGGTCAAATCATTAACAACACCTGAAGTTTGCGTAGCAGTCATATCTAAATTTTGTGCTGTAGTTTGAAACTTCTCAGAAACACGGTTCAAACCCTGGGAAGAATCACCAATGTCTTTAGCAACGTTTTGGATCTCCACTAGTATTTGCGCAAGTTTCTCCATAAAACGATTTAAGTATTTAGCTAATTCAGCAAACTCATCTTTAGCTGTCAACGGTAGACGAAATGTCAAATCTCCTCCACCTTGAGAGATTTCTTTCATGCAGTGCAAAGTCAGTTTTAAAGGAATGAAAATACTTCGAGAAATAAGAATATTTCCCAATACACAAACAATGGAAACTACCACTACCATCGCCATCATAGATACTACAATAAAATTTACAGTTTTATTTACCGGCTCTTCGAAATTAGTACTGTTCGCTTGGAATTGCGAAGAGGCTAAGCGCAAGGCAGCAACCAACTCAGAACGATTGAGTTTTCCTAACTCGTAAGCTGCAATTGCATTCAAAGCAACATGCCCCTGTTTTTTATCAATGACACACAACTGGATGGTATCATAGGTGCCTATCATTCGCATTACAAGTCTATCCAATGGATTGATTTCTTCTAAACAATCAATAGGTTGCTGACGTACATGTGAAACCGCCATTCGTAGCATAGCTACATTCTCTTTACCTGAGGAGAACTTGCGGATTTCCTTATCTAACTCCGCATTGTATTTCAAATGCAATAAATTGTAACGGTGAAACCTTCCACCCTTGGCTACCTGTGCCATTCCAAATAAAGCAATAGCAGCCAAAACTATACTCAGGATAGTAACAATACTTAGTTTTTGTTTGATTGTCATGTGAATTCACGAGTCCAACGACAAAAGATTTTCAGCAACTTTTTTTTGTGAAAGGATCGTGTAATTATTTTAGAATGTTTCTTTCCTCCATTCAGCCATTTGCACGAGAATTCCAAACTGCTCTCTGGTAACATTTATAATCTACTGGCTTACAACCTATAGTTTAAAAATATAAGCAGCACCGGAATCATCTGCCGTTCCACCTTCAGTTATGCTTGCACTATCCGTATTGTTGATAGAAGTGGAGCTATTGTCTTCTAACTCAGCTCCAACCACTATATAACTACCGCTGATAGCCAAACCTACAGCAAAATTATCACCGGCTCCCGTATTCGAAGCTTTGAGATAGGCGTCTTGCAGCCATTCTCCAGAAGAGCTACTTCTTTTAAAAACATATACAGCTCCTGCACTGGCAGCTGTTCCTAAGTCATTGATAGAGGTATTATCGGTATTATTAATAGAGGTAGAAGAGTTGTCTTCCAAATAAGCTCCTACAACGGCATAGTCCCCATACATCGCCACGCTTATTCCAAAAATATCATTACTAGCAGCATTGGAAGCCTTTAGGTAAGCATCCTGAAGCCAATCCCCTGTAGAACTATCCCGTCTAAAAATATAAGCGGCACCAGAGCCGGAGGCAGTCCCAGAGTCTACTATGGAAACATTGTCCGTATTATTGATACTAGTGGAGTCATTTCCCTCAGAATAGGCTCCTACAATAGCAAAATCCCCACTGACAGCAACACTACAACCGAATTGATCCCCAGAACCAGCATTAGAAGCCTTTAGGTAAGCATCCAACGACCAATCCCCTGTAGAACTATCTCGCTTAAAAATATAAGCAGCTCCAGAATCATTTATTGTTCCTGATTCTGTTATCGTTGGATTATCGGTGTTAATGATAGAGGTTACATTATTGTCTTCAAAGTACGCACCGACAATGGCATAATCTCCATTGATAGCGACACTAAAACCAAATTGGTCGTTGCTTCCCGTATTTGGCGCTTTCAAATACGCATCTTGTTGCCAATTTCCACTAGAAGTATCACGCTTATAGATAAATGCAGCTCCAGAAGAAGAAGCACCACCTATATCTGTCATACTTGGGTCATCCGTATTATCAATAGAAGTTGCAGTACTATCTTCTAAATTAGCACCGACGATCGCATAAGCTCCACTAATACTGACACTATGGCCAAAGTTGTCTGTTCCTCCTGCATTGGCAGCCTTGAGATAGGCGTCCTGTGACCAATTGCCAGTAGAGCTATCACGTTTAAAAATATAAGCAGCTCCAGAACCAGAGGCACTATTATTGTCCGTACTAACAGCATTGTCTGTATTGATAATTGTTCTAGTGCTATTGCTCTCTCCATAAGCACCAACAATGATATAGTCACCACTGATAGCTAGACTATAGGCAAAACTGTCGTCTTGGTCTGCGTTAGCAGCTTTCAAATAAGCATCTTGCGTCCAAATGCCAGTTGAACTGTCGCGTTTGAAGATATAAGCAGCACCTGCTGAAGAGCTTGTCCCTCCATCGGTAATGGAGGCATTATCCGTATTCACAATAGAAGTAGAGTAATTGTCTTCTCCATCAGCACCGACCACAGCATAGTCACCGCTAATCGCAACGGCACGACCAAAGCGATCATAAGCACCTGTATTGCTAGCTTTGACATAGGCATCCTGCACCCATAGTTGATCTATTTCCATAGTAAAAGTTGTAGTGGTACTAGTCACAGAATTGCTTGCGGTAACCGTATAACTTGTACTGGCATTTGCACTGCTTGCCGTTCCACTGATATTGCAAGTAGAAGCGTCTATGGATAATCCTGATGGTAAAGATGGGCTGGAAGAACAAGAAGTGATTGTTCCAGAAGTGCTTGCTGCAATAGAAACGGAATTTCCCACAGAATAGGAATAGGAGGGTGCAGAATAGGAAATGGCAATACTAGTAGAATCGATAGTTAGATGGATACTAGCTGAACTGCTACTGCTCGAATTACTCGCAGTAATCGTATAACCAGTGCTAGTGCTGCTGGCAGTGGGAGTTCCACTGATACTACAGTTGTCTGAACCAATTGCTAAACCCGAAGGCAAAGATGGACTAGCAGTACAAGAAGCAATTGTTCCACCAACTGTTGGGATGATAGAAACAGAATTGCCTACAGAATAGGTATACGAGGATGAAGAGTAAGAAAGAGTGATGCTGCTAGTAGAGATGGTGATAAAAAGTTGAACAGATACGCTTTCTCCACTAGCGTTATTGCCTGTAACTGTATATTCCGTTCTGGATTGTGTAGTACTAGGAGTACCGCCAATACTCCCTGAACTAGCATCCAAACTCAAACCATCCGGAAGAGCAGGTTCAATAGTGAAACTACTTACATTTGTATACTGTGGTGTTTGATCCGTTGCTTCACCAGTACTAAGAGAAATCTCCGAAGAGGGATAAGTAACAGACATAGAAGAAGAATCAGAAATCGACAAAAACCTTAGTAATGCTAACTCTAAAGAAGCCCCACTGATAATCTTCACACCAGAACAAGAAAAATAGCTTGGCAAAGAAAATAACAAAAGCAAAAAAATGGATTGAAACCTTCGCGAGTACACCTGTTTATATCACCATAAGAAATTATTTATTCCAAAATAAACAACAAGCAGAGGATCTATATTTTGCATTTTTTTGTAAATAAATTATGAAATCAATAAAGCTAGTAATACTTTGTGAAAAAGCATGCATAAAATGGACACTCCAATCATTCCCTAAGGAGTAGAGTATTCATTGATAAAATACCTGCAATAGTAAGCACAAGACCAATAAGAGTTATATAAGTAACCTTATATCCAGGCAATGCAATTACCTGAATACATATAGGCAACGTCACCAGAACGCTATTATGGATTGGAATCAGTACAGATGCCCTAGCCTTTAGGGCAAAGCCCCATTGCGTCATAGTAAGCGAGACAAAACCAAATAAAAAGCTAGCCAGAAAGACCAGCCAACCCTCTATTGTGGAAGGAAAGTAACCCGCTCTTCCTCCAAGATTTTGTCCGATTGCTTTATAAATGGGGTCAAGACAAGCCGCAAACCCCGTAAATAAGCCAAAACTAATCCCAATGAGAAAGACCGAACCTCTGCGTAGTACCAAAGCAAGAAATAACAAAGAAACAAGCATATAAACGCCAACAAAAGTCCATACACGGTTGGTATAAATTTTTGACATATCTAGCGTCGGGCGATACATATTCTCAACTCCTAAAAATACTGTTCCCAAAATCAAAACAACAGAACCAATAACTACGTTTTTCGTCACGGGTTCTTTGAGAATACGAGCAGAATACACCATAAGAACAATCAATCCCAAGCCAGACATCGAAGTAAAATAAGAAGCTGGTGCAAATTTTCCAGAGACAATTAAGATAATTGGTAAAGAACCATTCAATAGCATCCCTAAAACATAGATAATAGGCTTATCTAGCTGTTTTCCTATCTCCTGAGAAGTGATTTCTCTTTTTAGCCAAGACAATACTAGACCATAGGACTCAATACCCTGCTTTTGCATTCCTTTGGAAAGGTGGTATACTGTGGTTCCTAAAATTCCCAGTAGCATAGCTATAGCATAGTTAGACATAGATGTAGTTTTTACCAAGCCTGCAAATTTATTTTTATTTTTCTACTGCGTTGTGATTGGCCTTCGAATGATTAAGTACGAGCCTTCCCTTTGAAAAATCACGCACAGTAGTAATTCTATACCTTAAGGTCTTGTCGTAATTTTTGCAACAGTTTAGAAAGAAATTTGACAATATCTTTTTCCGCAGCATCGGAAGGTAGAATTCGATAGTTCCAAACTTTTACCCCGAATCGAATGAAAAAATTATCCAAAAACGGCATGACCTTCAGCGACGAGCCCGGCATCTACCTGCCCGGACGCTTCGGCGTGCGGATCGAGGACATCGTCGTGGTCACCGAGGACGGCGGC
>JBCCIA010000047.1:0-21065 GCA_039028475.1 Spirochaetota bacterium
AAAGAATACGTTATTTCCAGACATACTGTAAGAGAATGTTTGTATTATCAGAAGTGTTAGGAATGATTAATTTTGTGAAAAAAATTTTCCAGGTATTTGCTATCCAATTCTATAATTTTAGCAATAAATGCTAGCTCGGAACCTTCTTCTTTTAAGCGAATTGCTGTACGGAGCTTTCTTTTTCGATCTGCTCGTTTCTCTCGCAATTCTGCCAGGTTTTTTCCTTTTAAAAGACCAACCTCTTCCCCTTTTACCAAACCTCTATCATAGCCTTTATTATAACCTTTCTTTTCCAATTCTTCTGCAAACGTGGCCATTATTTCTTTTGCTCCTTTGATTTCTGTATTTTCTAAAACTTCTTCCAGTTTGTCAATGGTTTTCTCGTCACTTGAACTTCCAAGGTATTTCATCGCTGCTCGTAACCATTTCAATCCTTGCTTTTCATCTTCTATCTCTTGGAAAAGTTCAAATATTTCCTCTAACTTTTCTGGTAAATCCTCTGAATAGATATTTTTCAAAAGGTGGATGCCAATTTGCAATACAACTTCACCTTTGATCTCTTCGTCGGAAAAATGCGAGAGGTCGTGTAGTGCAAAGGTATAATCAGGAATATAAGCTTCCAGCCCCTCCACGTTCTCTACAATTGCTTTCAGATTGTTACCATACCTCCATTTTTCCGCACCGTGGTAAAGAACAACGGGGAACACAAAAGGTAAATTGCCGCGAGTTTTGTGATTGTCCAAATGCCGTTCCCAGATGGAAATTTTGTATTTTAAAAGTTGCAATGCCGTGTATTTATCCGGCTGGCTTTTATGATCAAGAAGAATGTATATGTAGCCAGTTTTTCCTTGGATCTCAGCACTATAGAGAATATCTGAAAATTTTTCTGTTAGCCTTTCATCTACAAAAGTACCATCTTCTAACTTTAGAGTGGCAAAATCCGTTTTTGCAAGTAGTTTCTTGGGAAAGGTGTTTTGAAAATACGAAGCTGCATTTTTTACTTCTCGAAAAAGTAACTTGAAAAACTCATCGTGAGAACTTTTGGGATTCATAATGACCATAAAACAAACTATACTATAAGGATCGAATAAGTACGTTATTTGTGAATTAGTCGTTAGAGGCCAAAACAGCAGGTAATGGATAACTTTTTAAAAAATTTTAATTCTGAAAATCTCAGATGGGAGAAACTACGGCACTGCTTGTGGTGAGCTTGCCTTTTTTTAAGCTAAATCGTTTTTATGCAGAGCGAATGCGGAGACGTAGGGATTCGAACCCTAGAGCCAATCATCCTTGGCCAATCGCTTAGCAGGCGACCCTTTTCAACCACTCAAGCACATCTCCTTATAAAACTGATTTGGGTGTGTAAGGAATCGAACCTCCTATTCCTAATAGACACGAGGGTTACAGCCTCGGGCAAATCCCACTTTGCAGCACACCCCTGTAAAAACAAAAAAGACATGGAGTCATTTCCATGTCTTTGTCTACTTCGCTAACAGATTTACTTACTGTGTAGATTAAGGCATAGAATCTCCTATCCTTTTGTACAAATAACAATACAAACTACTGAGCAAGCTATATGTGTTGTGGAAAGCTATCATTGTTTCTATCCTAATACATTAGACGACAGTTGCTAAAAAAGTTTCGATGTTTTTTACTTTTTTTAAGAACCCAAATAAAAAATTTATGAATGAGAAAGCATACTAAAGAAATAGCAAATACCTATGATCATGAAAGTATACAGGATTAGCAAGAGGTAGTATTTCTTCCAATTCACTTTATAATCAAATAGCTTCTGCGTATTCTTCTGCCAGACCAGACCTTCGATGTCTTTTTCTGGTTTAGCTGTTCCAATAAACAAACTTGTTATGTAAGCAACTGCAAATGTCACAACACAACCGATGACATTCCACCACATCCAATGGATGCTATCCACTGCGATCCAGAGATAGGCATTTACAGCAAAGCCAGCAACAACACCAAGGAGTGCTCCGAGGTCGTTGGTTCGTTTGGTTAAGATAGCCAATAAGAAAGTTGCGAGAATTGGGCCATTCATCAAGGAGCTGATTTTATTGATCGATTCGATAATCGATTTAGAAATGCCACCGACAAAAAAAGCAAAGGTAATACAAACGACACCCCAAAAGATGGTAAACAATCTGGATAAATAGAGTTGCTTTTTCTCAGTTAGACCTTCTCCTGCCAAAAACCTTTCGTAAATGTCCCGCATGGTAGTTGCACTTAGCGAGTTGATCACCGAGTCTAAGCTGGACATTGCTGCTGCGAATAGGGCGACAAAGACTAGGCCAATGACTCCATGTGGTAGCTTTAGTAGAACAAACATCGGAACTGCCAAGTTATAGTTGGGCTTGGTCTCTTGAGCTGGGATCAGGTTTTTCACAAATTCAGGGTGAGCCGTGAGGTAGGCTCCTATAGTAACCCCTAGTAAGCAGTAGGTAACGACCAGGGGAAAGCGAAGAAAGCCATTTAAGACCAAGGAGTAGTTGGTGTCATCTATGTTCTTGGTAGACAATTCACGTTGCACTTGGGATTGATCGCAACCGTAGTAGCTCATGTAGAGAAATAAGCCACCGAAAAACATGGCTAAAAAGGGAGCTTTGCCTCCGTTATAATCTCCTAAACCATGTGAAGAGAACTCCAGTGATTGGAAGTTTTGCTTGGGAAAAAACTCGATCACTTGATCCACGCCGCCGAGAGCTTTTATGGAATATACCAAACAAAGAATGATACCACCGTACAACAGAATCATTTGGATGACATCGGAGTATACAACAGCCGCCATTCCGCCGAAATAATCGTAGATCAACGTTACTGTTCCCAATAGCAATACCGCCGACCAAAATGGTATGGACAATAGCTGCTGCAATACTATGGAAATGCCGTACACTAGAGAACCGGTGGCAAAGGCTCGGAGGATTTGGAAGAGGACAGAGAGTAACGTTCTTGTATAAACACCAAAGCGAAGTTCTAGGTATTCATACACCGATACCACACCTTGTTTTCTGAAAAATGGCACCAAGAGGGTCATAGTAGCGATCATTGCAAGGGGAACGGCGAGTTCGTATTGCAACCAGGTCAATCCTCCTACAGCGATTACAAAGGCTGGAGCTCCGAGAAGGCTGGTGGTAGAACACTGGGTCGCCATTGTCGATATGCCAATGCTCCAAAAGGAAATTGTATTGCCCCCAAGGTAGTAGTCTGTTCCAGACACTTGTTTTTTTCCCAAATAGTGGGCGAATACAAGCATTGCTAGAATATAGAATATAATTATGGAAATATCTAACCAGTTCATGAGTATAGAATTCATGGTTTTCGAAAGAGGAATTTCTTGCTATTATATATTTAGGAATGTCGTTGTTATATGAAATCACAAATCTCTCTCATTCCAGTCATCGAGTTTCCAACTGTGAAAGACGCTGAAAGTAGGCAAACTCCAACAGGAACTTCCTGGACAAATCCTGAAGAATGGGAGATGTATTATAAACGGGAACTGGCCAAGAATTACTCTAGTGTTTATGAGCCAATTGCACCGGGAAGTTTTCAATACAGGCTATTTGATTTAGACCTCAAAGTATTGCAAGAGCTGATTGACTTGCACACCGCCGACCTTCCTCTGCAAGAGTCCTGTGCTTTCTTTGGTGGTTATGTTTTAGTCGTGGATGGCCAAAATACCCTTTATCCACAATGCTGTGGTTTGTTGAGCGAGATTCAGGATTGGCAGAAGCTATTACAACCCAGCTTTGAACCCTTTTATTTAATGGAACAACATCCTTCACCGCGTTTTGAACTGCATGACAAGGAAATACATATTATTTCTAGGGATGATTTTGAACCTTTTGTGCCAATAACCCAGGAGAAGCTTGTATTGGGTTGTACAGAGTTACAACAAGCTGTTTTGCGACTAGTGCAAGAGTTAGAGGAGTTTTCGAGGAAAATGGACAGTACATTTGCAAAAAAATACGGTGTGTCCAGTATTGCAGAGATTTTACTTTGGCGAGAATGATCTTTACATAAAAAAAAGGAAACTTATGGTAAGTTTCCTGAAGTGGGTTGGGATAATCAAAATGAAAGGACTCTTGAAAAAGAGCCCTTATTAGAATTTCTTAGCGGTTCTTTCTTTCAAACCAGTCGTCGGCAGGGTCGGGAGCGTAGCGTCCTTCCACTTACACCCAGTATCTGTTTTCTTGCATCATCGCTTGGATTCTTGCATCGGATGTCCTCGCGTCTGCTGCTAAATTTCCAGTTCTTCTTCTTTGCCACCAGCTGATGGTGCATTCTACCGGAGCAGCAGATTCGTAAGACCAGAAGTAGTGGTGGCGAATAGCTTTGTGCTTATCGCTGATTTGTGTGCCACTGTAATACCAAGGTGCGTTGCTGATGTCAGCAGACACTTCCATAAGGATTTTGTTTTCGTCTACTACAGGAATTGCCAGGTTTAAGCCAGTTGTGTGGTAGATTTCAATCGCAAAGCCTCTGTTCCAGTTTTTGTTTGCCATTGTGAAAAGAATCTTACGTGACATTTCACCTACCCAGAAGTGGCGGCCTACGCTGTTGTCAGAAAGGGCTTTCTTACCGTTGTGGTTCATGACCAGGTTAGCGTCTGCTGTTGTGATGACTGGAAGATAGTCTTTGGCTCCTTCTGTCCAAGCTGGGTCTAAGAGAGCGACTCGGTTGACATAAATTCCGGCAGCGTCCACTCGACTTGCGATGTGGGTTATCATTTGGTTGCCTAAGGAGTGACCAGTCATGCGGATGTTTCCAGAAGTGTTTTGTGCTAAAGCGTCGATTACATAAAGACTTAGGAATTTTTTGTATTGGCCGTTGAAAGATACATAGCCACTGAAGTCTTTGTATACTGGTTCACCGTTATTGTCTAAGGTTCTGTAGCGGCTACCGTTAGGGCCAGCAAAACTCCAAATCTTAGCTTCTGCTGCGTGCACTCCTGTCAAGTTGCCACTTCCTACTGCGGGTTCGTCGGCAAATTGATTCCAGTAAACCATTCCTGTATTCCAGCCAGCGTCGACCCAACCGTGGTTGGTGAATTTACGCAAACCGTTGTGCTCTTTTTTGCCATCAAACTTGTCTTCTGACCAGTAGAACATTTCGTAATTGAAGCCTGTTCTGCTGTAAACATCGTCTTGTTTGGTAGCATCTGGCTGCCATCCATGGGCGTAGACTACCGTTCTACCCTGTGGGTTGTAGAAAGCATTGTCTACTCCAGGGAAGTATTTTTCACATAGGCCGTATTTACCATACCAGTAAAGTCCATAATCTAAGTCAGAGTTTTGGTAGTTGATGATGACATCGCCTTTAAACTCTCCATTGGCATTGGTGATTCCACCGAAAACTGCGGTGTAGGTTTTACCGGATTGCATACGGATTTGTGGAATTAGGGTAATTTTGTTATTTTGGATGAGAACTCTGGTGTAGAGGATTTGTCCTTTGTCGTTGGCAATGTAGGAGTTACTTGCACTCGTGCTGGCCGCATAGAAGCCGTTCAACAAATCTATAGAAATCGGTTTGTTTACCGTTATGCCAGTTGCACCATCTCGGACTTCTGCGTAGATGTCGTGTATCACAGAAGAAGACGTTGCGGAGTTCTGAATCGCTGCACTGATAGTGGCATTTTCCGGGCCGAGTCTGCTGTCTTGTAGGTAGGTTGTGTCTTCTACAAAGTTGCTTTCGGAAAGAGCAGTCTGTGCGGCTGCCAAAAATAGTAGGTCTTGGCTGACGTTGTTTGTGCTCTTTTGTGGAGCACAGTAGCTGGTTGCTAAGACTGCTAAAGCAGTAATTATCATTTTAAAACTTTTTTGCTTTGTTTTCGTTTTCATTTTTTTACCTCTTGGTTTCAACTTGAGTCCAGATTAGCATAAAAATGGGGGTTCCGTCTCGCCAAAGTAACGCATGTAACGAATTGTCTATGGATTTTTGTGCGTTTTTGGCTGGTAAATCGTGATTTTTTGCGGAAAACTCGAATAATTTAGATTTTTGGAAGAAAGTTGGAAGAAAATTCTAATTCGGAGAATGTTTCGCTTTTAGAAGTCATAGCGAACCCAGTTCATGGTATAGAAAATATTTTCGATGTATACTGAGGATTTTACTGGTATCTTTGATTTTGCAATAGGTTCCATTTTTGCAGATACGGTGGAAATCGTACAATGCTTGTTGGTAGCCTCTGACAATATTTTCTGAGTGCGCAATTAACATGTAACTATGTGCAATGCTTGCTAATTCTGACTCAGTCTGGCTGTCCATTGTATCGGTATAAAATACTTGGTAAGTAGTGTAATGCTTGGCAATTTCTTTTACGCGATTGGCTTTGTGAAGATCCAGGTCTTTATGATACAAAAAAGAGCCTAGCCTCTCCAAATAAAAGTCAATCGTTGGGTCTAATACAGCCTTGTTGTGATCTTTCAAGAGTTCAGAGAATTGGATATTTCGCAATTTTTGGAATACAAAGATTAAATAGCCGGAAATAGCCGGATTGAGGTTCGCAAAACGTTTCGTCATTTAGAAAATCTCTTTTTAGAATGGCTGAAGACTTGCTCTTCTGTCATGCTATTATCTTTTTCTGTGTAGAAGATTTCTGTGATTTTATCAAACGATTCTGCTGAGCGGTATTTATCATACTCATTTTGTTTCGATTTTAAATGGTATTTATTCCCAAAAATTACTGAGTATATCCACATTGTGAATTTACTCCATAGAGAAAATGTTTTACCACTGACACGATCAAGCTGATCTGTCATATTTCGATAAGATTTGGAAAAAGCCTTATCGGCAGGTGTTATCTGTTTTTTGGGCTTGGCTTTTGAGCTTTTCATTAATAAATCCTTTCTTTTTAAAGGCTCTAAACAGAAAAAAGTCAATCTATTTTTAGCAAAAGCCTGCGAATCCCCCTGAAATCTCAAAAAAACTTGCTAATTTCTGCTATTTTTTTTTCATGGAGTAGGAAATTGTTGTAAACATTTTCAATATTCCTGTGTCTAATTTACTCATAAGGCGATGTAGCTCAGTTGGTTAGAGCGACGGAATCATAATCCGCAGGTCCGGGGTTCAAATCCCTGCATCGCTACCAAAAAATGATTCAGGAGTATTCCTATGAAGAAAATTCTTCACATTACAATCACAAGTCTATTTCTTTTAACCGCAGGAACCATTCAAATCAGCGCAGCAGATACTTGCAGCAATGCTTGTTCTGGTAAATTTCTCAGATGTACCGAAGTATTAATGAACCGCGGCCAGAAAATTACTGGCAAAAAGAAGACCCAAGTAGTCAAAGGTTGTGAAAATGGATGTAAAAAGCACAAAACAAAAGCTTTAAATGTTTTGAAGAATGTAAATACCAGTAGCCGAACTTCTTGCACTAAAGGCTTGAACAAACTTATCGCTGTTTTCAAGCAAAAAGGACAGTAATTATAGATCTCATTTGCCTAGGGCGAGCCGTCTCGCCCTATTTTTTTGCCAAGGCTAAATCAAAGTCTTTGCACACAGGGTCGTAGCCCTTTTGGCGAATCACTTCCACCGTTTCCTCGAAACTACGTGTATCCTCTATCTCAAACTGTTTGAGCTCGCCAGAATTTGTGTGTCCGCCCGGATCTGTCTTCGAACCAGCAGACATAGTTGTAATACCCAAACCAAGCAAATTGTTCCGTAAACTAGGAGTTTCGCGTGTAGACAAAACTAACCCTAAATCGGGAAAGGTAATGCGTAAGGCAAAGAGAAATTGTAAGAATTTACGGTCATCTACCGGGAGAATACCAGAGAAATCCCCCTCCGCCGGGCGCATCCGTGGAAGGGAAGCCTGTAACTGTGTTTTCCAATACTTTTTATAGAGGTACTGGATATGCATGCCCAAAAAATACATTTCGCCTTCTGGAGCCGATAAACCTAATAGAGCACCCAAGCCAAGACGGCGAAAGCCGGCAATTCCCCCACGATCAGGGCCTAAGAGCCGGTACTCCATATCCTTTTTCATGCCACGTAGATGGTATTTTGCATAGGTATCTTTATCATAGGTTTCCTGGTAGAGAACCAAACCTTCGACACCAGCAGCGAGTAACTCTTGGTATTTTTCGAGAGAAAGTGGATAGATCTCAATAGAAATCGCAGGAAAATATCTCTGCAAGAGTGCCACCGCCTCAGCGATATAAGAGACGGGGGTCTTAGAATAGTCTTCTCCCGTGAGCAAAAGGATATGCTTGAGACCTTTTGCCGCAAGAAACTGAGCTTCTTTCTCCAATTCCTGCAAACTCAAAGTTTTACGAGGAATTTTATTTTCAAAGCTAAAGCCGCAGTAGGTGCAGGAAGAGCGGCATTCATTAGAGAGGTACAATGGAGTAAAGAGTTGAATCGTCTTGCCAAAACGTTGTAGAGTAATATTGCGTGAAAGCGCCGCCATCTCTTCCAGAAAAGGGGCCGCAGCAGGAGACACAAGAGCGAGATAGTCCTGAAAACGTAAGCCTATTCCTTGTATAGCTCTTTGCAAGGCAACGGAAACACCCACCTGCCTTTGGGCGAGAACCTGCTCTACACCTTGCGAGAATTCTATTGTATGAAAAAGCTCAGTGAACATTGGTTATTACACGGTTTGCTCGCGGGTTTCTTCGCCTAAAAAGCCAGTCAATGGGCTAGAAGCATTCGCCTTGAGAGTATCACTTGCATGGTAAGGTGAAAATCCTCTATACAGGTGCGAAGTTCGTCCGGCAATGGTTGCCAAACGAAAAGCGTCGGCAATGCGAACCGGATCTTTGCCAATGGCAATCGCGGTATTGACCAAAACTGCATCGGCCCCCATTTCCATCGCTTCGGCGGCGTGTGAAGGCTCTCCCAGACCTGCATCGACGACAACAGGAACATTCGCTTGGGAGATAATGATTTCAATATTTGCCTTGGTACGAATGCCCTGGTTAGAACCGATAGGAGACCCCAAAGGCATCACACAGACACAACCCGCCTCTTCTAAGTGTTTGCAGAGAATTGGGTCAGCGTTGATATAAGGCATAACTTTAAAACCTTCTTGAATTAAGGTTTCAGCTGCTTTGAGTGTTTCAATTGGATCGGGTAGCAGGTAGACCGGGTCAGGAGTTACTTCAAGCTTTACCCAATCACCAGCTCCTAGGGAACGTGCAAGTTTAGCGAGACGAACCGCTTCGGTGGCATCTCTCGCACCACTGGTATTCGGCAATAAGAGGATTTTGCTCCTATCGATGTGGGAAAGGATATCATCCCCTTGGTCTTCTAAGTCAACACGACGTAGAGCTACTGTAACAATTTCTGTACCTGAGGCCTCGATAGCCCGTTGCATGACCAAGCCGGATGAGAACTTTCCTGTTCCTACAAATAAACGGGAAGAGAAAGTTCTACCTCCCATGACTAGATCTGATTCTTCTTGCATGACAAAGACGATGCTGTAGCTTCGTGAGATGCTAGCAAGGAGAAATCACTGGTAAAGCGGGATTTAGCGAGTTTTAATTTTGCGTAACTTTCTTGAGAACCCTGTTGTATTGGCTAGAGTCTTTGCCGTACATCAACTCCGTATAGCGCAGAAGATGCTCGTATTTTAGATTTTTGTAGTGTTGGTAGATATTGTTCTCTTTGTACTTTGCTGCATATTTTTGGTTGTATTCGTAGCAAATCGCCAGCATCTTATGTGGTTGCGCTTCTTGCTCGTAGGTTTCGCTGAGACCAATGTATTTCTCTAAAATATCTGCGCTTTGGTTGTAGTTTTTCAGGTTGAATTGGTGCTTGATGTATTCGCGGTAAACACTCGCTTTTAGATCGATGTAGACATTGTTGCTAATCACATTGCGGTTTTTAATCCGATCAATGGCAATCATAGCTTTGATCAGCTTGGTAATGGCCTGTCTTCTGCCTTTGATGATGATACTGTCTAGAATTGCTTTTTCTTTTCTCTTCGCTTCTTTTTCCCGCCAATTGCCTTCCGTTTTACGAAAATAATAAACGCGCTTGGAAAATTCTTGTTCTTTCTTTTCCTTATCTTCTTTGGCCTTGGAAAAAATCTTAAAAGACTCATTGAATTGCTTTGCAGCCTGCTTCATTTGGTTCTTAGCGTGCTCTTCATTGATGTCATCAAAGATCTTTACATCCTTGAAAGACTTTTTCTGATCGTCTTCCTTCCCCCAAGGACCGCCTTCCGCTTCTTTGGAACCAGAAATGATAACTTTGACGCTATTGAGTTCGTCTTCAGAAGACTCTGCAAAGATAGAAGTTCCCAACGCTATCCATAGGGCATATAAGAAAAAGATAAGTGTATATTTCATCGGTTTCATTTTCGGAAACTAAATCACCAGGCTTGACTTTTTTTGTAGAATAAAGTTGTTTCTTCAAATATATTGCATAAAATCACAATGAGGGAAACGGGAACAAGCCTTGTACTGTTTTCCCTTACCAGTTCGTTTCAGTAACACCTTTCCTTGCTTGCATTGGGGGCATATATCGGCTTGCTGTTTGGAGGCTGCTTTACGAGCTTTGCTTTTTTTTGCATGGGAAATCTTTAAGCCAGTGAGTTCTTGGTAAAACCCTTGCAATAATTGTTTCCGCTGCAATGTACCCTCTTCGACCTCATCTAGCTGTGATTCAATGCTGGAGGTATAGCTATCATCTAAATACTTAGCATAGTCACTTAACAGGGTTGCTACCACCTGCCTTCCCAATGCCGTACTGGCAAAGGATTTTTTCTTACGAATGATGTACTTCCTCTGTAAGAGTTTCTCAATCGTTGGTGTATACGTAGAAGGTCTGCCAATACCAGTAGCTTCCATCTTTTTTACCAAACTTGCCTCTGTATACGCAGGTGGCGGCTCAGTTTCCTTTTCCTCTATCTTTAAGAGTTGCAAACGGACCCTTTCTCCCACTTTTAGAGGAACAAACTTTGCGCTCTGTCCCATAGCTTTGCCATAAATTATAGTAAAACCTGGAAAAACTGCTTCTGGATACTTGATGAGAAAGTCATAGCCCTCTGCGTGCAATACTACCTTGTGTTCTAAATATACTTCTGCTGCCATATGACTCGCGAGGGTTCTTTTCCAAATCAAACGGTAAAGAGCCAAGGCGTCCGCTGCGAGGTAAGGTTGCAATTTTTCTGGTGGCAGTTGTAGGGAAGTCGGGCGGATGGCTTCGTGGGCACCTTGGGCGTTCTGTAGTTTTTTCTTGTTTTTCCGTGGGAAAGCGTATTCTTTGCCAAAGTTCTTGCGAATGTGAGAGAGGAGTGCACCGGCAAACTGTGGATTGATATCCATCGAGTCTGTCCGCATATAGGTGATAAGACCCACTTTGCCCATACTACCGCAGTTCGTACCTTCGTAGAGTCTTTGTGCCAGTTGCATGGTTTTTCTCCCAGTAAATCCTAAGGTTTTATGTGCATCTTGCTGTAGGGAAGAGGTTGTAAAAGGTGGCGGAGGAAATCTCTTCTTCTCACTGGTATCAGCTGATTTTACCTCTACACTAGCCTGCGCGGGGAATTCTCCTGTTAATTGTTTAGGTTTTTTACCGGTAAATTGTTGCAATAGCTGGAAAATAAACTTTGGATCGCGGGGATAGATAGGCTTAGCAGTTGTATCACAAAGTTGAAATTCACGTAGACTGCCATCTTGCCCTTTCCCTTTGCCAGCAATACTGTAATATGGCTCTTTCTCAAAATTCGCGATTTCCGCGTCTCTTTCGCAAATCCAGCGCAGAACCACCGATTGCACACGCCCTGCGGAAAGCCCTCCCTGCACCTGTTTCCAAAGAAAGGGACTCAATGTATAGCCCAGCAAGCGGTCCAAAACGCGCCGAGAAAGTTGCGCTTCCACTACATCTTGGCGCAGTTTGCCAGGGTTTTGTATGGCAGCTAGAATAGCTTTTTTGGTGACTTCGGTAAAGAGAATGCGCGAAACATTACGATTCTTCTCCTTGATAGCTTCGTAGATGTGAAAGCCGATCGCCTCCCCTTCCCTATCTGGGTCAGTGGCGATAAGTACATGACTTGCCCGACTGGCTGCTTGGACAATGCTTTGTAGGGTTGCCTGCTTTTGTGGCATTAGGATAAACAAAGGTTCAAAACCATTAGCAATATCAATGCCTAGCTCGGCTTTCGGTAGGTCAAAAATATGCCCTTTGGAGGCTAAAACTTGGTATTTGCCACCCAGGTACGAATAGATAGTTGCAGCTTTGGCGGGAGACTCTACAATCACTAAACCTTTGCCTGATGGATTCATGCTTTTTACTACTAGGAAATAACTTTATTCTTGCAAGATAAGTTCAAGATACAATAGTAAATAAGGAGAAATTATGCAAAGCGATAAACAATCTTTTTTTAGTTTTGGTCGTAAGAATCCTACCCATAAGATGCGAGAGTCTGAGAAATTATTTCGCAAGACATATGAAAAAAAGAGCATCCAAATCGAGAGAAAAATTAACAACTTGCGTTATGCGTTTGTATTGCTATTCTATGTCACGACCTTCTCTGCCTACAAATCCGGCAGTACTCCCCATACTTATAAAACATTATTTTGGTCGAGCACTATCTACCTCATCTCTACAACATGCTGGTACTTCTATTTAAAACAAGCCACCTATAAAAAATGGATCAAATATGTCACAACCTCTATTGATCTATGCTTATTATTCTTTACTAAATACGGCTTTCACTTTGACGCTGTCCACGGTTGGGGATTGAGTATCAAAGAACCAGCTACCTTTACCATCTTCTTCCTCTATATCAACTTGGCAGGTCTACGTCTGGATCGTGTTTTCTCTATCTTTACCGGTGTATTGGCTGCCTCTCTCTATGCTTTATTGCTTACTCTTTCCATTGCATCAGGTTGGATGAGCTTTACTTCTGACTCCACCCTCTTTGCGGATACACATTACTTACGCCTTCCTACCGAACTGGCTAAAATACTGTTTCTCCTGTTCGCTTCTTGGATTATAGCGTATATTGCCAATGACACCCGAGCCTTCCTAGGACAGGTATCTGAGTCGGACTCCAAAGCAAAGTACAACAATTCCATCATGAAGAACATCATTGAGAAAACCGAGGAAGTTTCCCACCAATTGAAAAATATGATGGATACATTGACCGGCAAAGCTACAGGTATGAAAGACAATATTGTCAAACAGGAGGCTTCCTACAGCCAAGATGCAAATTCCTTGCAACAGTTGGTAGACGACAGTTCAGAAATCGACAGCATTGCCCAGTTGCAATTGCAGCTGATCTCCAAAATCCAAGAGAGAGTAGAGAGGTTAAAGGTCTCCACAGCAGAAATCACCAAAGAGGGAAAATCATCCCTAGAGCGTGCAAAAGACACGACAAGTATAACGGCAGAAAGTTTGCAATCCTTACAAAACACAGTTCTCGCGGTACAAGAAATGAAATCGCAAACGCAGAAAATCGTGAATATCTCCAATACCATCAACGAGATTTCTGATAGAACCAACCTATTGTCCCTAAATGCTTCGATTGAAGCCGCGCGCGCCGGAGAACATGGGAAAGGCTTCTCTGTTGTTGCTCAGGAAGTACAAAAGTTGGCAGATCAGAGTATGGAGTCTTCGAAAGAAATCCAGAATATCATCAACTCGACAGTGGTGAACATAGAACATACATCCAAATTGATAGAGAAAACTTCGCAAAAATTGCAGGAGGTTTCACAAACAGCCGAAGCCAACACAACTTTCTTGCAAGAACTGACAACGGGAATCCAGAAGCAAGAAAAGCTATCCTTTGCCATACGCAGCGATTCTGATAACATCGCAGAAATTGCACAAAACATTTGTGAACTGACAGGAAAGCAAAACTCCGCTCTGGGCGATCTAGAGGAAAGAAACCGAGAGAAAGTAGCGACCAACGCGCAAAGCCTCAGCATTTCCAGTGAATTGGAAAAAGTTGCAAAAGACTTAGATGAGAACTCAGATACACTGCACAACCTTTTCATGCGCAAGGACAAGTTGATTTTGCCCAGTGAAAAACGCAAGGGAGGGTACTAGCAAATTTCGTAATGAATGGCTACAGGTACTATACAAACGAGCATTTGTCAACTTGTAAGCAGCTTGAATTATTCTTTCCTGAAGTAGAAAAAAAGGATAACTTTGTAAAGCCTTTAAAAACTTATACCTCGATTGAATTGTTTGCTGGTGCTGGGGGGTTAGCTCTCGGCTTAGAACAAGCCGGTATTGAACATGTTTTCTTAAATGAAATTGATAAATGGGCCTGCGAAACATTGAAAAGAAATCGTCCTGAATGGACTGTGTCTCCAGAAGATATTAAAGATATTGATTTTACCCAGCACAGAGACAAAGTAGACATTTTATCCGGTGGGTTTCCCTGTCAGGCATTCAGTTATGCTGGCAAGAAATTAGGCTTCAACGACACAAGGGGAACATTATTTTTTGAATATGCTCGCGCAATAAAAGAAATTAGCCCTAAAATATGCTTAGCAGAAAATGTCCGTGGCTTATTAAATCATGACAATGGAAAGACTTTACAAGGAATGATAAGCGTTTTAGAAGAACTTGGGTATTATGTTGTTCTACCAAGAGTTTTGAAAGCTATTCATTATAATGTTCCACAAAAACGTGAACGTTTAATTATCATTGCAATACGAAAAGACATAAAACAGAATTATAACTATCCTCTTCCTAGTACAAAAGTTTATACACTCAAAGATGCATTAAAAAAAGGTGATTTGTTTACATCAGATGTTCCTGATTCAGTTGGCCAGGCTTATCCCAAAAGAAAAAAAGAAATATTATCTATGATTCCACCAGGAGGTTACTGGCGTGATCTTCCTATTGATATTCAAAAAGAATATATGTTAAAAAGCTTTTATCTAGGTGGTGGTAAAACTGGAATGGCTCGTAGAATTTCTTGGGATGAACCATGTTTAACCCTAACTTGTGCACCTGCACAGAAGCAAACGGAAAGATGCCATCCTGATGAGACCAGACCTTTTAGAGTTAGGGAATATGCGAGAATACAAACTTTTCCAGATGATTGGGAGTTTGCAGGATCTATGTTGCAGCAATATAAGCAAATTGGTAACGCTGTTCCTGTTAACTTAGGAAAAGAAATCGGCTATTCTCTTGTTGATTTTTTGAATAAATGTTATACTAATATTAGATAGTTCTTCAGAAATGTGGTTTAAGAATGTAAGATAGTTTTTTTCATTGACCCAATATTCGTATACAACGGAACTATAATAATACAGGCATGAAAAAATATCTAATCTCTTTGACGATTCTTGCTGCTATCCTCTCGGCATCCCTAGCATTTTTTATGAAAAATCGTTACCACTATGCGGAAACAATGGAGATTCCCCTTATAGAATACAGCGAATTTGCCTACCCGGAAGATCCAAGTTTTCACAGTCTCTCCTACGGTAAGTATATCAATAGAAAGCTAACGCTAGTGCAAAGAGACGCAGACCACATGGACTTCATCTTGCAACCAATCAGCAATAAAAATGTTGCAACGATTTCTTTTCTCAACATAGACATGCGGCTTCTCATCCCACGCTACCCCAAATGGGTCAAGCAAGACGAAGGTCTGAAAAAGATCAGTCTCATCGATAGAGAATGGAATAGACAACAGGTTCGCTTCTATCCTTCTTCTTCAAATACCAAGATCACAGGAGGTGATGGTTACGAAGCAAAAAACATTTTCTCGCTAGAGCTAGCACGTAACTGTCTCAACGCTGGACTTTGGGAGATATTACTCTTTACCAAGGAAAGGGGCAGGAAAGCTATATACTACCACGCTTGGTTTACCTTTCCCCTAGGGCATTACAAAAGGTTGTTTGAACGTATCACCGGCGATTCGTATTGGAAATACTGGTGGAAATTAGAGCATTGGGTGGACCCGGAAGGTACATTTGTAGACCTCGATGTCTTGCGTAAAGTGGTAAAATCATTTCCGGCAGAAAGTATTTATAACCCCCAGGAAAAGCTCATCTATTCTGGTGAACAAAACAACAAAAAGCGAACCGTACACGCACCAGAAGTAATTCGCTGGAAAGACTTGATTCACAAAAGGCGACAGGTACAATTTGCGAGCTTTGTTCCACCAGGACTCTACCAAGTTGGCAAACCCTGGAAAAACGAGTACCACCGAATTGGTGAATTTAAAAAAACAACCGTGAATTATATCAGAAGCAAAGCAACAAAAAAGCTATTACTTGAAATCCAACTCTACTTTGCCGATTTAGAAAGTGGTGAAAGGAATATGTATATTGTCAGCGGTTTGGATTTAGCAAGTATTCCGATAGAAGATGTAGCAAACTACTCCAAAGGCTTGCAATATCCCATGGGCATTGGAATACCGCCCTTCCACCAAAACTATGCAGTTCTCCAAAACAACTCTCCCGAGACCAAACCGTATTTTGCTCTACTCTTGGACTCACAACACAACTGGCTCAACCACCACGACATTGCCATTGATGGCCAAATCATGATACGAGATAAACAAGATCCGAGTTACATTCATATATTTCTTTTATCGTACGAACGACATACCTTGGTACATCATAGCAAATTTTTGATTCCTAAGTATGCGGAAGAATAAATCCCACTAGTAGCAAAAAAGTTACAATCAAAAATTTTGATTGACGGGAAGAGCATGCTTAAAACAATAAAAACCATTGGTATTTATTAAAAGTTCTGCTGCGAAGCACTAAGCCTATGAGGATATGGTACAAGAAGAAGGAATTTATAAAACTTTTTGGCAAAAAAGGACGCAAGCTAGAAGTTGGAAAATAAGGTCATGAACACAAAAGGAGCTTTCGTATAATGGGTATCATTGAATTCTTTATCCAACGACCAAAGGTCACAAATCTTGTATTAGTGGTGATTTTTATCATTGGTTCGGTAAACATGCTACGTACCAAGAACAGCGGCTATCCTGCTGTCGACTTTGGTATGGTCAATATTGAAACTATCTACCCAGGAGCCTCACCAGAAGACGTCGAAACCCGCGTTACAGCAAAAATTGAAGATGAAATCAAAAGTATTTCTGGAATCAAATACTTTGTTTCCGCTTCGGTAGAAAACCTCTCGGTCATCAATGTATTCATGGAAGACAACTCAGACTACGACGAAGTCATAGCAGACATCCAAAAAGCAGTCGACCAGATTGAAGACTTTCCCATTGAAGTTACCAAAAAGCCAAATGTGACAGAAATAGACAACGACAGAATCCCCGTTATCGAACTTGCCATCACAGGAAAAGCCGACTACGCCACTAAACGAAAAGTCGCCCTATCTCTAGAAAAACAATTGCAAAACAACAACTTGGTAGGAACTATTATCAAACTGGGGTATCTGAAACGTGAGGTGCAGGTAAAAGCAAGACCTAGTGCCATGCAGAAAGACTTCATCTCCCTGGTCCACCTCATCCAAGCCATCCAACAGAACAATGTACGTATACCGGGAGGAGACCTAAAACAGGCCGATGCTGAAAAGAAAATCGTCATCCTCAACGAATACAAACGAGCTTCTGATATCGGTAACGCCATCGTCCGTTCGGGTTTTGAAAGCCGCCAAATCCGCATCAATGATGTCGCCAGTATATCTGAAGGCTACGAACCAGCACAAAAACTATCGCGATTCAAAGCCAAAGCAGCCATCAACTTGCAGGTACAAAAGAAATCAGATTCTGACATCCTCGAAACAGCCAAAGCGATCAAACAAATCATTAAAAACTTCAAACAGAGTCTACCCGAAGACGTTTCCGTTGATCTAGTCGTTGATTATTCGCAAGAGGTAAACAGCTTACTAGAACTGGTAAAATCCAATGCCAGCGTCGGTCTTATTCTAGTACTTACTGCACTCATCCTATTTTTAAACCTAAAGATCGCCCTGTGGACTGCATTGGGGATTCCAGTATCCATTCTAATTGGCTTTGCGTTTTTTCCCAGCTTAAACATCACTATCAATTTTATCTCTCTAATGGCAATTATCATCGTCTTGGGGATGCTGGTAGACGATGCAATTGTAATCGCTGAAAATGTCTACCGCTACCGCGAAATGGGCTACCCACCCACAGAGGCCGCACTCAAAGGAACCCAGGAAGTGATGTGGCCGGTAATAGCAACGGTATCCACTACAGTGGTTGCGTTTTCTCCCCTGATGGTGATGACAGGTGTTATGGGGAAATTTATGTATTCCATGCCAATCGTCATCACCTTGATACTTTTAGGTTCCCTAATTGAGAGTTTGCTATTCCTCCCTGGTCATATCGCTCATTCGAAGTTTAAGGAAAACAAGCAAAAGAAATTCAATGTAATGAAAACGGTAGAACGTTACTATACCAAAGCTGTCAATGTAACACTTCGCTTCCGCTTTACCACACTGTGTGCTTTTATTGGGACATTTATCTTTTCCATAGTTCTCCTGGTAACATCGATGGACTTCATACTCTTTGACTCTTCCGACGGACTCTACGGCGTTGTTGAATTCGAAGCGCCACGCGGTTCTTCTCTCGAACAAACCGAAGCGCTGGCAAAACCCATCGAAGAGATCATCAAAACAATGGACCCAAAGGAAATTTCTACCTTTGTCACATCCATCGGTGAAAAGAAACCACAGATTGCGACCTTTGGAGCCGACATCAACCACAGCGGTGTGGGAAATATTTTACTGCATCTCACTCCCATCAATAGCCGAGAGCGCACAGCAAAAGAAATCATGAAAGACCTACGGGGAAAATTAAAAGATATCAAAGGCTTTCGTAAGATGTATGTAGATGTTGTCAGTGACGGGCCTCCAGTTGGAAAAGCAGTCACAATGACATTCATCTCTAACAATGATGCCAAACGCGAAAAGCTCACACAAGACCTTGTGGCATTTCTAAAAAAACAAAAAGGCGTCAGCAAAATTGAGAACAACCAGGGAGAGGGAAAAAAACAACTCCAGATACGACTACAACAAAGCCTGATGTACCGCCTTGGAGTATACCCAGTGGATGCAGCCACTACCATCCGCACCGCCTACAACGGCAACATTGTCAGCAATATCCGTCGTGATGGCGAGGAAATCGATTACCGCCTTAGCTTAACGGAAAATAATAAAGCGTCTATCAATGTTCTCAACGAACTCACAGTACCGAACAACCAGGGAAGGTTAGTACCAATCGGACAGTTTACCGATATCGATGAACACGACGATTGGCTGATGATAAATCACTACGATGGCGACAGATCGATTACTATCTATGCCGACATAGATACAAGCGTGAATACATCGGCTGAAGTAAATAGACTTATTAAAGAAAAGTTTTTACCAATCGCAAAAGCTGACCCAGAAATCCGCATAGAATTTGGTGGGGAAGAAAAGGATACAGAAGAGGCGATGCAAAGTCTGTTCATCGCAATGGTTCTCTCTTTGCTCGGCATTTATTTTATACTAGTCATTCTATTCGATTCGTTCATGCAACCCCTACTGGTGATGTCTGCGATTCCCTTTACCTTTACCGGTATTGTTTTTGCCTTCTTTATCCACCAACTCGCCTTTGGTTTTGTCGCATTGATAGGGTTAATTGGTCTTATGGGAGTTGTCGTCAACAACTCCCTCATCATGATTAGTTTTATGAATATCCAACGGGATACTGTTGGGGTAAGCCCTGAATCGATAGCCAACGCTGCTGCACAACGACTGCGTCCCATCTTACTGACCACCATCACCACAGCAGCCGGTTTGTTCCCTACTGCTTATAGCTTTGGTGGTGACAATGCCTTTCTAGTACCCATGATTATGGCAATCGCTTGGGGGCTCGTTGTAGCATCGGTGATTACACTATTTTTAATCCCAGCGATCTATATCATGCAGTACAACTTTATGGTAAAATGGCAACAGTTCTTTCAGAGGCGCATACTGCGTAAACAAGAAGTGCAAATGCAATAAACTCTATTCATATAAAAAAGCAGCTAAAAGAGAGGTACTACATATGAAAGTAGAATTAGGAGCAGTGCAAGAAACACTGTTGATTCCCTTACTCGGGCGTGCTATGGAAACAAAAAAAGCGAACGGAATTTTACAAGACACCAAAGCAGTTTCTATTGTCGAACAACTAGATTACGATTTCTCTAAGTGGCAACTGAGCAGATAAGGTTCCCTATTGCCTTTGCATTGTGCTTGCTGGCTCTTTACTCTTGTACGAGCAACACATTTACTAAAAAAAGCATAAGCAAAAAGTCACAAGAGGAATTTTACTATGGGAAAAACTTCTCAGTGCGCGCTTTACATATAACAGAAGACATGCAAAATATCAAACTTGCTCTCAAAAACCAATTGGCTTTAAAGGAAAGTAAAGCTGTAGAAACAGAATGGAAACGCATTTCACAATTGTCAGCAGAGCAAGGACTTTTTATTTTATTCGAATTGTATCCAGAAACAATGCTCCCTAAAGAGTTTTTAAACTTCCGCTTCGTTTTAAACCAAAGCGAGGCATCACATATCGATAGGTATTATGTCTATACATTAGAAGCCAATAGTCATACAACGAGACGCCCCTCCCCTTTTATCTATGGCTGGTACAATTATACACCTTTCCAGGGGGTGTATTCGATAGTAGACTACACTCCCGATATCCAACTTTCCGGACAGCATTGTTATAAATTTTTATTGCAGTTCCAACAAATCAAAAAGCTGCAAAAAGGCGATAGGCTTAAGATCACTAGCCCACATGGAAATGAAATCGTATTCGAATACAAGCAATAAAAAATCCTGGAAGAAAACCGCTTTACTTTTTTTAGTAATTGCACTTATAATAGCAATATGAGCTATCAGGTTACAATTGAACTACCAAATCAGTTGTGGTCTCACATATCAAAATGCTGGGGTTACACTGCAAAACTACAAAATACAACGTTGGATGTCACGGTATAGTAACAAATTTATGGAGGAAATTCCAATTATGGAAGAAAATTGTTCCTATACGTGATATCCAACGTTGTATTACGCAGCTTTTTTACACTGCGTTAATAAGGGTATGCTAAGCGTTTCTCTACTTACAGAGCCTTATATGGTGAGCCGTGTTTGGTGTTCTAATACTT
>JBCCIA010000048.1:0-21016 GCA_039028475.1 Spirochaetota bacterium
CCGCCACCTGGCTGCGTAACAGGGACTTCGATTCTGATGTACTAACATGGAGAACAGCCGGTCTATAGCAGACAGAGGAAAGGATTGCCTGGAGCAGGGCTAAACCATCTGGGGATCATTGATTCTCCAAATCTAGGAAAAACATTTGAAGAATACCTACTCGAATTGTTTGAAGGAGATTTGGTACAAACAGGAGGAATGTTTACTCCTATTGTCTCTGATCTAACCATGCGTAATATCGAAAAAATCCAAGCGATTTGATTGCAGGCATTGGAAACGACCCTCGTTCCCGGATTTTTCAAAATCCAGAAGCCTTAGAGGATTGGGAATTAGTTGCCATACTTCTAGGCAAAGGAACGAGGGAAAAAAATGTCGAATCTCTTGCACGAGAAATTTTAGCAAAACACAAAGGGCTTTTGGGTCTTCTCAATACGGCACCGTCTATCCTTCTCAGCCAACCAGGGATTGGCAAGGCAAAAATAGCCTCTCTGTTTGCAGCCAGAGAAATGGTCAATCGTATGAAGTTGCAGTATATGCACCTAGAAAGCAACTCTCCTGATACTACTAAGAAAAAGCTTATGGAGTTGCTGTTTCTCAAGTCACAGAAAGAGATAAGAGAATGCTTCTACCTAATTACCCTAGACCATGAAGAAAATTTGCATAGAATAGAACTGATTGCCAAGGGTTCCCTGACAGAGGTTGGTGTACACTTACGCGATTTAGTAAAAATTATCTTAGATGATGCTGCTGCCAACTGTCTTATTGCCCACAACCATCCAAAACAAAGCTGTGATCCAAGCTTTGAAGATTTCGAGTTGTACAATAACTTATCCCGCTTTCTGGAAAAACTGGATATCTGCTTATTGGATCAATGGGTCATCGGTAATGATGGAATCTATTCTTGCGAACAAAGAAAAAGAATTATTCGTTAGATCCCTATTTCTCTACTTTTTGCAATAGCCTTTCAATCCCTTTCCTATCCTGCTTGTCCTCTGCCAGTGTTAAGGCTTTTTGTAGGTCTTTGCGGGCTTTCTTGGCAAAACCGAGCCTGGTAAAGCAATAGCCACGGTAATAGTAAGCGGACAATAGATCACCAGAACGGTAGTCTTGCAAATATTGGCTCCAAAAATTAGCAGATTGCTGGTATTTCTTAGACTCAAAAGCAATGATTCCAGAGTTAAACAAGGCATCATGTCGGTGCTTCTTTTGCGAATCAGGATTTTTAACAACTTTTTGGAAGTGATGCAGGGCTTTTTGCCTTTTCTTTTGTTGGTAATAGAGAATAGCCAATTCAAACTGCGTCTTGGTGTTGTGTGGATTTTTTTGCAAACGACCTAAAAGTATCTGCTCACTGTCCTTCTTTTGTAATACTTTTCCCATCCGACGAACCAACGCAGAAGCCGAAGGTAGCCCTGTTATCCTATCCAGCAATACCCCATAGGGATCTAAGAGTAAAATACTGGGATAACCAGTAACTTGGTAATGCGCCACCAGGTTAGGAAATTCATCTGCATTCAAACGTACCGGGATAAAATGCCGTAGTTGTTGTTGGACTTTAGCTTTGGGAAACACCTTCTTTTTCAAAACTTTGCAATAGCCACACCAATCCGTATACAAATCCAGCACAATGGCTTTTTTTTGTTGTTTGGCCAACTTCAAAGCCTTAAGGATTGAAGTTTCCCATTTTATTTCAGCAAAAAGAGAAACAGTGGAAAAAAAAGACATAAGTAAAAACATTCGTACTAATAACAAAAAAGCCTCCGGTGTCCAACCCCATTTAGACTCAAAATCTGTGGATACCGCTTGAATAAACCAAACAAAAAGGATTTTTATGAGTTTTTTATTTGAATTAGAAAGTCTTTTACAAGCGAGAAAAAGCGATCTTCCCGAGAATTCTTATACTGCAAGTCTCTTCCAAGGCGGACTCGACAGAATTTTAAAAAAAATCGGTGAAGAAGCTGGTGAAGTCATTATCGCAGCGAAGAATAATAATTCCTCAGAATTCATCCACGAAGTAGCCGATCTACTCTTTCACATGCAAGTTTTATTAGTCGAAAAAGAGGTTCCTTTAACAGCTATCACGCAAGAGCTAGAAAAACGCCATAAAAAATAACCTTTCAGAGAAAAAAATGAGAAAAATATTTATTTATAGTTTCCTTTTTTCGATCATTGGCCTAGGCCTACAGTGCAAATCAGGCCCTACCCCCGAAGAACTGAAACAATTAGAACAACAAAAGCAACAGCAAATTTTAAACGACTTCCAAATCAAAAGATTTGATCCCTATCCCAAAAAAATATATACCTTAGTAGAACACTACCCCTCCTCCAATGAAATGCGCATAGACCTATTTATGCCTCACATCAAGGATTTGCGCGGTGGCTATATCGGGGTTGGAACCGATCAAAATCTTAGCTTTATTGCCAAAGCCAAGAGTAGTTTTGCTTGGCTCATGGATCTAAATCCAGTGATAGTAGGGGTCAATAAAATTCACATCCTTTTTCTCAAACAAGCAAAGTCGTACAGCGAATTCAAAGCATTGTGGAGCCGTAAAAATAAAGAAAAATCTTTTTCCCTGGTGAAAGGTGCTTTTGAGAAGAACAAGGATTGGAAGCTCCTGCAAAAGTCCTATAAGGTAGCTTTTCGCAATTTCTCCGGTGTGCCGGATCGTTTGCGATTGTTAGAACAAATGTCACGTCGCTTTAAATTGCAAAGCTTTCACAATCTGCCGGAAGAATACACCTATCTGCGAAACATGGCCTTAGCAGGAAAAATCCAAGCGATCAATGGTGACCTCAAAGGTACCATCACAATGAACGAGATTGCACAATCTGCAAAAAAAATAGGCACTACGATTAACATTCTTTATACATCCAACGCAGAGGAATACTTCCTCTTCCCTAAAAATTACCGTGATAACATATTGAGATTGCCCACCAGTGAAAAAAGTACTATGGTGCGAACCTTCACAACTGGAGCCAAAGCATTTGGTTTTCCAGAAGGTGAACTTTTTCCAGATACCTTTCCCTTCCACTACAACTTGCAACCTTTAGAAAACTTTAAAAAATGGATGTTGTATCCGACTAAGTTCAATGTATTTGGTTTGATGCGTAAAAGAAGCAAACTGGTAAAAGGTCTATCCGTCCAAAAGGCGAGTCCGGAAGAAACGGGATTGAAAAAGTCGGGAGATATTAGCAAATATGCACGCTAAAAAGCTACTAGGATTCTTATTTTTCCTAGTGGCATTCTCTTCCTGTGCATCTATTTTCCAAAAAAAGCCAAAAATCCAAGTTAGTACAGTGAATTTTGCAGTTGTAGGAGATATTATGGTTCATAGTACGCAATTGCGCTCGGCTTATTCGTCTAAGTGTAGCTGCTACAACTTCGAACCAGTCTTTGCAGAGGTAAAACCATACCTACAACAAGCAGACCTAGCGATCGGAAATTTAGAAACCACGCTTCCAGGAAAAAAAAAGCTCTATGCAGGCTATCCGCTTTTTGGAGCACCAGACTCCCTCGCCGTAGCACTCCAGAAAAGTGGTTTTAACCTACTCACAACATCCAACAACCACTCCTGCGACACAGGCAAACTCGGTTTAGAAAATACCATCCAAACCTTAGACAGCTTAGCCATTCCACATATAGGAACCTACCGAGAAAAAGAGTATGAACAGAAAAGAATTTTCATTCTTGAGAAAAATGGAATCAAAATTGCATTCTTAAGCTATACCTATGGAACAAATGGCATCCGAGTACCCAAAGGATATAGGGTGAATCTAATAGACAAAAAAACCATCCAAGAAGACATCCGCAGGGCAAAAAAGAAATCTGTAGATGCCGTTGCAGTGTACTACCACTACGGCCCAGAATACAAACGGCTACCGAGCAAATTCCAAAAAGAGATTGTGGACTTTGCTGTAAACGAAGGGGCAGATATTGTCTTAGGAGGCCACCCGCATGTCCTACAACCCTACACCCTCAAAACAGTACAAGATAAAAAAGGAAATACAAGGGATGTGATCATTGCCTATTCTTTAGGAAATTTTGTATCTGCACAGCATAGGAGATACCGAGACGGTGGAATCATCTTCAACTTCACACTGACAAAAAAAGTAGTCACGAGTTCTGCTAGTAGCAATACGAAAATTACCATCCAAGCACCTACGTACGTCCCTGTTTGGGTTTACAGGAGATATGACAGATCTGGTGCCCACTACCATATCTTGCCGGTTGAAAAATATCTGAAAAACGATCAAAGTATCAAGCTAACCAAACGTGCCTATCGAAGTATGAATATATTCTATAAAGATACCCAAACGCACTTGCAGAAATACTCTGTAGTAGCCAAAGAGGAGAGTTCTCTTTCACAAAGATGACAATTCGAGATTTTCGTTCTTTTTTTGGCGACCCTAAAAAAGCCAAAAGTGATATGATCGCAGTAGGCGGAGACTTTAGCAGAGAAAGGCTGTACTATGCCTATAGCAATGGAATCTTTCCCTGGTCACAAAACCCAATTCGCTGGTACTGCTTAGATCCAAGAGCCATATTTGATATTGATAGCTTGCACATTTCTCGTACCATCAAGCGTAAAATTAAGAAGCAGATCTATAGCATTACTTTCAATGAGTCATTTACCGAAGTCATGAAGGGTTGCGCACTGCGAATTTATGAGCCGACTTGGATTACGGAAGGTTTTGTAAAAGGCTATACCGAGTTCCATTACGCAGGCTTTGCCCATAGTGTAGAAGCATGGGATGAATTTGGCAATTTAGTGGGGGGCGTATACGGAGTTGCTATTGGTAAGTTCTTTGCTGGAGAGAGTATGTTTTCTTTTTCTTCGGATGCCGGGAAAATTGCACTGGCATACCTA
Organism: Spirochaetota bacterium; assembly: GCA_039028475.1. Lineage (GTDB taxonomy): Bacteria > Spirochaetota > Leptospiria > Leptospirales > Leptospiraceae > JBCCIA01. The sequence goes on from JBCCIA010000048.1 coordinate 4,869, forward strand.
TTTACAGCTCTCAAAAATAGTGACTTTATCCTTTTTGACACCCAGCAGCTCAATGAAGTTACCTGGAATCTTGGGGCTTACGAAATACCTAAAGCCATTTATTTGGAGCGTTTGGAAAAAGCAGTACATCCCGCAAAACAATGGAAACCACAAGTACCAAGCCTCGAAGAAGTCATCCACTACGCCAATACATAAAAATCTCCGAAAAATCTTACAATAATTCTCTTTGTAGGTGTCTAATGCCATATATGAAACGCCTGTCACTGCTAGTTTTTTTTCTATTCATTCCCCATTTGCTTTGGGGCAAACCTGTTAGGATCTTTTTCACTTCCTCGCTAAACGGATACATTAAAGATTGCTTATGTAAAATCAACCCCGAACCAGGACTTACCAAACGTCACACTCTGCTAAAAAGTTTAGGTTTCAACCCCAATAGAGATATTCTCCTAGAAACAGGAGACATTGTGGACAGGCAAAGCCAAAGAAAAAATAGCCTAGCTATATTCACCAGTTACCGCAAAATAGGCTACCACGCCATCGGGATAGGACGAAATGAAATAAAACTAGGAAAGAAATTTTTACAAAGCAACAAGGCTCCCCTAGCAACAGCAAATTTGTATAGCAAAGGCTTTTTTTCTTCTAAACCCCTTACCAGAGAGATCACAAGCCTACGAAGACAAGGAAAAACAATCGGTATTATCACTCTATCTTCCCAGCGTTCCCTGCGCAAAAACCTTGAAAAACAGGGAATGCAAGTACTAGAAAGTAAAAGGATCTTAGCCAAACTAGTAAAAAAGTACCGAAAGGATGCATGGATAGTAAACTTTTATGGCTCCTTACAAGAGGCAAGAGTCATTGCCGATACATATCCGAAAATGCTTGTAATCGCCGGCTCTGAAAAAAAGCATCCCAAAAACAATCGCTACACCAGTACAGAAAAAGGAAACCGCGTCTACCATGTTGGTGGAGAAGGAGAGTATCTGGGGTTCATCCAACTGAACAAATCCTTGCAAGTAAAGACAAATCAAATTCTCAAACCAGACTTCTATAAAACGAAAGACTCACCATTAGTTTTAAAAATTATGAAAAAATATGGACTGAAATAGTAGATTACACTACTCTCTGCATAACTTCACGAAAGAGATTTTTGCTTGCAATGGCCAGTTCTGGAACCGTCAAAGCCTTGATCTGTGCAAAAAGAAATTTTTCGTCAATAACCTTACCATTGCTCCACTTGCCAAGCATAGAAGTGGCAACATCTACCAATGATTGAAACGAAAGAATCCCATAGGCATGCAAGATGATAGAAAAACCAAGTGCTCCTTCTGTAGCATCGTACATACGAAATTCTTTTAGCTGCTGCAAACGAATTTCGGTTGGCAATGCAGAATGAAAGTGCTCATACATCTCATCGACTCCAGGGCCCATATGGGACAGATTGATAAGCACTAGATCTACGGAATTCACCTCTCCATGAATCGCCAAACATTCAGAGGCGAGTTTCTTAATACGAACCGCACTATCGCGGGTCACCGCGTTGCGGCCTAAAAAGTCTAGGTTGTAGAGATAGTCCTCTAGCATTTTACCAGAAAGGCGACCCATCAGAATCAATTGGTAGAGGGAAAAGATCAAATAATCACTTTCGGTATTGTCTCCCATCAAGATCTCTTTTGCATGCGTTGGCTGGTAGATACGATTTTTCAATAGGGTAGATAGCTTGTATGTTAACTGATCAAACAGACTCAAGTAGGAAGAATTCCAAAACTTTTTGATGCGATTGATAGCTGGAGCGACTCCTTCATGAAAGAGATCATCCAAGTTGAACAAGGAATTGACGGCTTTGTCAACTACACCGCGTACAGTACCATCTAAATATTTTAGACTAAGAGCATCCGCTTCGATATCGTCTTTGCGAATGGTAGCAGAAAGAGAGCGACGAAAGAAATGCGGACTGGCGGAAATAAAGCATAGTGGAGAACCATTGCTTTCATTACGCAACTTACGATACAATTCAGGCATACCGGGAATTGGCAACTTTTGTTCCGGGGTTTCAAAGAGGGTAGCTATCTTGCCTCCTCTAGTGTCTAAGTTTGTAGCAAGGTAGGTTTGGTCAATATCCGAGGTAATAATATACTGCTTATAGTCTCGCGGCAGTATCTGCAGTTTGCCTTTGCCAATGACAGTGTGATCTGTAATGGTTGTGTTGCGGTGGTTGTTGATATAACCCAAATCTTTTGTTTGTTGCCGGTAAGAATCACTTCCCTGGAAAAGAACGTTGTATGTATATTGCCCTGGTTCTAGATCATCAAATAACTCGTAGTGAAAAAAACCGTCTTTGGCTCCAATGAATTTTTCTGTTTCTAGGATCACAGCTGTTTCGGTGGATATAAGTATTTTGAGAATGGGCTTGCGAACTGGAGAAAGACCAAAATCAAGAAAGGGAGTGATAATATCTTCCTCACCGAGAAACAAGCCTGTAACAAAGTCTACTATCCCATCCACGTCAAAAGGAGCACGGATACCTGCATCTACAACTTGCCCTTGCAAAATAGCACGTCCGGTTCGCGCAATGCCTCCATTGCAAATTGCTAGACGTTTTTTATCTTTTACTTTTAAATTGATTTCAGATGCTTTGAGATAAGCGTTCTCTTCCAAAGACCCACTCCAAGAAATTTTTGGGACTAGTTTCTTTTGGGAATACAGAAATACAAACCTATTTTTTACACTTGCATAAATAAAAACCCCTAATTTCATGTACATTCTTATTAAATTTCTGAGACATACCCATGCGAGAAATCTACATCCGAAAGATGCGCTACGATGCAGCCAAACAAAAGCTAGAACGGGAAATTCATGCCGCTTTTATAGATGGTGAAACTATGATCCAAGTAGTCCATGGTATCGGTGAAGGGAAGCTCAAACAACTCACGGAAGAGTTTGTCGCTAGGAGTGATTTTCTAAAACTATACAATACAGAAAAATGGCTAATTCCCAATCCAGGCGTGACAAAAATTGAAGTTCTTGGCCCAAGCAAAGAGGATTTGAAGAAATATTTACAATGATATGAATGAGAAAAAAATCGAAATTTTAGATGTAACATTACGCGATGGAGAACAAACCAGAGGTGTTGCATTCACAGTCCAAGAAAAATTAAATATTGCCAAGTTTCTTCTTCTCAACCTCAAAGTCGACCGCATTGAAATTGCATCTGCCCGCGTATCCAGTGGCGAACTACGCTCCGTACAAAGTATCATAGACTGGTCTCGTACAGAGGGTATGCAAAGTAAAATTGAAATATTAGGTTTTACCGATAACACCCGCAGTGCTGATTGGGCGAAACAAAGTGGTGTAGAAACGATGAACCTTTTGACCAAAGGTTCCTTCCGCCATCTAAAATACCAATTGAAAAAAACACCAGAAGAACATATTACCGACATACAGGAAACCGTCGAATACGCCACACAACAAAACATTCGCTGCAACGTCTATCTAGAAGACTGGTCGAATGGTTTTTTGCACAGTCCCGACTACGTCTTGCAAATGGTGGATGCTTTGTCGCAAATGCCCGTACAACGAATTTTCCTAGCCGATACATTAGGTGTTCTCTCTCCCGCCGAAACCAAACAGGCCATTTCCACACTTACGACAAAGTATCCCAATATGCATTTTGAATTTCATGGTCACAATGACTACGACCTATCCGTTGCGAACTGCTTAGAAGCCGTACAAGCTGGGGCAAAAGGCCTACACGCCTCTATCAATGGATTAGGGGAAAGAGCCGGCAACTCTCCCCTAGAAGCAGTCATAACTGCCTTGCATGACAAGTCAGACTACCGTACAGGTGTAGTAGAGAAAGAGATTACCAAAAGTAGCCGCTTAGTAGAAGTTTTTAGCGGGAAAAGAATCTCTGCCAATCGTCCCATTGTAGGAGAAGATGTATATACACAAACCGCAGGAATCCACGCAGATGGAGATAAAAAAGCAAACCTCTATGCCAATCCGATCCTTCCAGAACGATTTGGTCGCAAGCGTTCCTATGCTCTAGGCAAGTTAGCCGGCAAAGCAAGTATTTCAGAGAATTTAAAACAACTTGGCATGTCTTTATCAGAAGAATTAGAAAAGAAAATTTTGCAAAAGGTCATCCAAATGGGAGACAATGGCTTCACCGTCACACCAGAGGATCTACCTTTCCTCATTGCTGATCTGTCTGGTGAAAAATATGACATCGTTTGTAAAATAGAATCCTGTGTAGTAAACTCAGGCAAAGGTGTTATCCCCTCTGCAAGCCTAGTGTTGCAGTTTCGCCAAGAAACATATAAAGAGGTAGGAATGGGAGATGGTGGCTACGATGCTTTTATGAATGCCTTACAAAAGATTTCCCAAAAAGCTGGCTTTGTAGTAGCTAACTTGGAAGATTACGAAGTCAGGATTCCTCCGGGAGGAAAGGCGTCAGCTCTGGTAGAAACGATTATTACCTGGCACAGCGATCAAAAAATAGGACAGGACAATACATTTCGTACGATTGGTGTGGACCCAGACCAAATTGTGGCTGCAATTATAGCAACAGAAAAAATGCTAAACTTGGTACTTCGTTAACCCTATGGAAAAAAGAAAATTAGTCATTGCTGGTCTCGGCAACCCAGGAAAAAAGTATGACAACACCCGCCATAACGTAGGTTTTGCTATGTTGGATCGCTTTTGCGAGTCTTTAGGAGAGCGTTTTTCCACAAGTTCCAAAAGCGCGGTAGCCAAACACCTACGAGAGAATTTAAGCATATTTCTCATAAAACCTCTGCAATATATGAACCTTTCCGGGTCCTCCATTGCCCAGCTTCTCAGGAGCAACGGTATAGACTCCGACAACCTAGTTGTGATTCATGATGAAATTGACTTTCCCTATAACAGGGTAAAACTTAAATTTTCAGGTGGTCATGCTGGGCACAACGGTCTCCGTGATATAATCAAACATCTGGGCACCAAGGATTTTCACCGAATCCGTGTCGGTGTTGACAAACCAGAAAATAAAGAAGATGTGGCCGACTATGTTTTAGCACCCTTCTCACAGAGTGAAAAAAAACAGCTCGACGCAGTCTTCACAGAAGTACAAACAATCCTAGATACATGGATCCAATGGTAGCATCGGTTCAAATTTCTATCAAAGTCCCAGGAACTTCAGCAAATTTGGGTCCTGGCTTTGATCTGATGGGAATTGCATTACAAGTCTACAACCAGTTTTATTTTACCCTAAACAGTTCTGAAAAATTCACTGCCTCCTTTACAGATGGGAGTCCTCTTCCCTTCTCCCGCAAAGATGATTTAGTTCTTTCTTCATACCAAAAATACTTTTCTCTATTCTTATCTAATGAGAAATCGATTCCATACCATGTCGATATGCAGTTGGAATTGCCATTGAAGGGTGGTTTGGGTTCTAGCGCCAGTGCCGTTGTTGCTGGTTTTGTTTTGGGGCGCAAGGTACACCAACTTTTTTTTCCCAACATAGTTCTTCCTTCTGAGGAAGATTTTCTCTTCCACCTTGCGCAAATCGAAGGGCATCCCGATAATACCATTCCTGCTTATTTGGGAAACTTTGTATTCTCCTATAGTTGTTTAGAAGACAAAAGACTACACCGCATCCAAAAAACATTTCCTGACAGCATTGCTCTTTTTCTTTTATTGCCAAAGTTAGAAGTCGAAACAAACACTTCTCGAAGAACACTTCCCTCTTCTTATTCCAGAAACGATGTTATTTTTAATATGAGTCGTATCGCTACTTGGTTTTCGTTTCTAGAAACAGGTGAGTTTTCTAGCCTATGCCGAGCGGTAGAAGACAAAGTTCATAGCCCGTACCGCCTACAAAACTTCCCTATATTGCAATGTATCACAAAAGAAATTTTAGCCAATGGCGCTTGCTTTTCCTTATCAGGCAGTGGCCCTACCCTACTTATCTACTGTGAGAAAAAAAACGCAGATGACTTCTACACAAAGTTGCAAGAGTTTACCCAAAAGATTGCGGATGAAGTAAAAATTGCAGTGGAAGTCCAGAAAATCCAGGTCGATACTAGGGGAACTAGTATAGAGGTTGCTCCTTAGTATCCGCTAATTGCCCGGTGTCTCGATACTAAATTTACTATAGGCACAATAAATAAATGTTCGAGACCTAAATTTCACTTGTCTAAATGCATGATCTTTGTTAAACGATTGTAGGCATCGTACAGGTTGTCGTTGGTTATCTTATAATCAAAATCATCCACGGAGAGAAGTTCTTTTCTACCATTTGCGATGCGTTTGTTTAAAGTTTCTTCGGTTTCTGTACCGCGCTTTTTTAACCTCTGTATCCACACCTCTTCATTGGGTGGTAAAATAAAAAAAGAAAGAGAATTTGGGACTTTACTGCGAACCGTTTTTGCTCCTTTGACATCTATATCTAAAATTACCTTCTTTCCCTGGGCGAGACATTCCAAGATTTCTACTTTAGGAGTTCCGTAGTAATTGTCGTGTACCATAGCCCATTCAAAAAAATAATCCTCACGGATCAATTCTTCAAACCTTTCGCGGGTGACAAAATGATAATTCACATCTGATGTTTCCATAGCTCGCTTGGGACGAGATGTATAGGAGATGGAATAGTCGAGTTCTGGAAAATCCTTCAACAACATGTTGATGAGGGTAGTTTTACCGCCACCAGCTACAGAAGAAATGATATATAGGAGACCTGGATCTTTTGTCAATTTTATCTATCGTTTAGGGGCTTTTTCTAATTTGATCGTTTCAATCAAACGAACTTCTGAAAGGGAGATATCCATTTCCTCAGAAATTTCCGTAGAGGAATAGCCTTTTTGCAAAAGATAGACAATTTTATCAACCTTAGTAGATTCTTCGTCTATTTCACTAAGGGCAGATTGCAGGGAAATTCTACTGGTATCCTCCGGTTGATTTTCAGAAAAGTCGCGGTAGCCAAACTGTAATGAGTTGAAGACATTTTTAAACTGCTGTTCCTCTTCGCTCTCGTTCAGGTTATCTTCCACCTTACTGCCCTTCTCTTGTAAGGGGTCACCGCCGATGGAGAGATCTAACTGGTTGGTCTTCACAGAAACAGGAGGATTTGCCTGTAACGAGACCTTTGTAGAATCGCTTGGCGAATCTGGGACACCCATAATAGACATAAATGCTTTGCCTGCACCCGAAAATACGTTACTCAGAATACCTGAAGAGAGAGAAGCTGCTGTCTCCTTTGGATTGTATCTGACTTCTTTTGCCACAGGCTCGAGTTCTTTGTTTACCACGTCTACTTGCTTTTCCTCTAGCATAGATTTGATCTTTTCTTCTTTCTGTTTGAGGAGAGATTTCTGGTTTTCTTCAGGAGTATCGAATTGGATCCCCAATGACTCTGCTTTTTGGATAAGGTTTTTTAGAATTACAATTTTGGAATCCATGAGAGCCAGGTAGTTCTCTGATTCCTTATAAAAGTTTATGGTATGGTTTTGGATTTCTTTCTTCCAACGAACGACTTGGTATTCTCTTAGGGAACTTGTCACTCTAATAGAAATGATGAAGTAAAGAATAACACCTAAAACAATATTTACTAAAACGAGGGCTAATAATTCCAATCGACTGTAACTCCTGTATTCCTCACCCAGATATGGCGACTTTTGCCTTTGCCTTGGGTTTTTTACGTTCTTCTTTTTCAGTAGCCTCTGGATCAACGTACTTGGATGGTTTGATCTTATCTACATCTAGGTATAACATACAAGAACCTAAGTCTTGTAAAGTCAAATCTTTATCTTCAATATTTTTAATCCGAATGCTTACACCACGGAACTTACTTTTCTCAATATAGACTCGACCATTGGCTCCCGTTTTTTCCATATACTCACGCAAGGTTTGTATCTCTCCATCGTAGTCTAGCATTCGTTTTTCCAGTTTCTTAATCCCAGCTTCTAATTTATTCATATAGGTTTGGTTGTCTTCGGTAAACTGTAAGGGGTCTGCCTCTTTACGAGCTTTGAGAGTTTTGAGACTTTTTTGTAGCTTTTCAATTTTATCAAGGGTCTCTTTTTTCTTCAAATCGTAATCTTCCATCTGCTTGAGAACTTTGGGGTTGATACCAACGATAATTTCTGTTGGCGGATTGGTAGAAGAACCTAGTAGTTTCGCAGCAATATATTGAGTGGCTTTTAAGGAACCGCCAACGATCTGTGCGCGTTTTCCCTTACAGATAATGCGACCGCCTGCATTGACATTCGATTGCATAATACTTTCTTGTACTATTACATCTTTTTCTGTGATGACATTTGCATTTTGCACGAATTTGGCTACAACGTTTCCGCCTGTTGTTTCAATACGGGCTTCATCGCGCCCAGTGACACCTTGGCGAATGATTATATCTCCATCAGCTTCTATCACTGCTTTCTGGACAGTTCCATAGACCTCTACGTTACCTGAGGCTTTGACATGGAAGTTATCATCCACATTGCCAGTAATAACAATGGAACCCAGAAAGGTAATATTTCCGGTTTTTACCCCGACATCTCCGTTTACCTTGTAAACAGTTTCCACGGCAATACGCCCTTCTGAATAGAGAACCTGCCCATTCACTTCTGCGGTGAGCTTTTTACCATCGTCTGACAATAGGGTACCTTTCCCCTGTACCAACGGAACATCTTGGCCATCACGGGCTTCAATGATCTCGTTTATCATATTGCGACCATATTTGCCCTTTTCCGCAGGAACTTTTTCAGCGAGTAACTGGTTGACGACAACATTTTCAATCAAATTCAAATCACGGTAATCTACCCTGCCAAAAGCATCCTCTTTAAGCTTGATTTTCTTTTCTGTACGAACGTGATAGATAATTTGCGCATTTTTGCCATGAATCGGCGGGTCCCCTTCGGCAGCGACAAACTCTTCGTTGTATTTGTCATCTTCAATCATTTTTTTGATAGAATCTTCCTTGATACCATATTCAATACGCTCGCGCTTCAATTCATAAACAACATCAGACACTTCTATATCACGACCACCTGGTTTCGGAGGAATCAACATCACCCTTGCTCGCATCCAGTCCTGTGAAACATCTACCTTGATCTGGGCTTCCATAAAGGCTTTCAGTTTAGAGTTGGATAGACGGATGAGTTCACCAGTCTGTTCTTCTAGAATACTTTCAATCTTTTTTGAATCTGGGACACGAATTCCTTTGATCTTAAATATCTTTATAATATCATCTAGACTTGGTGTTTTTCCTAAGCCTTTGGGAGGATGAACTGCCATATATACCCCAGCACGGTAATTTTTAATAATAACCCGAGCATCTACATCAATAGGCTTGAGGTATTTCTTCATACTTGGGTCTGCTAATTTGTCATTATCAAATAATTTCCGGCTAAGGGTAGTCATACCAATAATTTCTTCATCCGGATCACCTGGAAAGACGCGGATGTGGAATGGTTCGGAAAATAAAAACTTTTTCTTGCCCCTCTGGAGAACTGTATATTCCAACTCCTGTAAGTCCCTACCAAGATGCTTTGCTGCTAGTTTCAAGCATTCATCGATGCTTTCACCATATACCTCGACCTGTTCCCTCTCCATTGCATCCATTTCAATTTCTTGCTCTACCAAAAAAGACTTTATATTTTCCATATTTTCTCCCGAGGACGTTCCTATACTAGTTTCGGCATGTTTGTTCGGAGTAAGAACAACATAATTCTGTTGTACAAAAGTGAAAAATCAAGAATTTTTTTCCTCAGGGCTTTTCCCTTTGCAATAATTTTACAATACCTGGGTATTGCTTACTATGAAATCTGGCGCGCATATAGGCGGTGTAGCCGTACTTATCGCGTAAGGAACGATTGGCTCCAGCTTTTAAAAGCGACTTTAGAATCCGTACTTGGCCAGCTACTGTGGCATACATTAGGGGCGTTTCTCCTTCTAAGTCGCGCGCATTGACGTTGACCTTACGACGAATTAGGTCGTTTACCAGGCGTATATTATTACTTTTGACAGCTTGTAATAGCATGGATTCATTGGTATTTGCACTATAAATACGGTTGTAGGATGAGCTAAAATCATAGCTTTTTTCTACCTTCCGATGTCCCAGAATGAAAGGGGTAGGAGCCAGGTAACCATCAGGAACCCCATAGCCAGCTCCTACTGGTAGGTAGATATTTTTACGGATTTCGAAGTGCAAATGCGGGGTATAGACGCCACCAGCACTGCCGATACTGGCAATTTTCTGGTTCTTGTTTACCTTTGCTCCGCGGCTGACAAAAATTTCATGGCAATGGGCATAGAGAGATTCTACCATTTCTCCATCGGGCAAAAGGTGTACTATACGGATAACATTACCCCAACTCTTGCTATACTTACCCGCAAAAACAACCACTCCGTTTGCAATCGCATACACAGGGTCTCCAAAGTCATTCAGCAAACGATTGTTCCAATCCTCTCCTAAATGTAAATTACTACCAAAGTTGAGCGCGCTATAATAATCTTTTGCTTCTGGAGGGTTGACTGGAAAATCAAAACTCCCTGCCAAAAACTCTTCTTGATTCTGGAAAAAAGCTTCTACCAGCTCTTTTTTGATTTTCCACTGCTTATCCTCATTAGCCTTTTCCGTACAAGAAGAAAAAAATAGCATAAGCAACAAAGTGAGTACCATCATAGCTAAAAAGTAAAAAGCCACCAAAGCTGGCAAGGGATTTATTGCATTCATCATAAATTGCTCTGCAAAAAACCAGGTACAACATTTTCTCTTTCAGTTTTTTTTAGAAGGGTCGATATTTCTTTTGAGGTAAAAAGTTTATGATGCGTTCTCTTTGGACATCTGCAACGGGGATGATTGCCCAACAATTTCATATTGATACCATCTCCAACAACCTGGCCAATGTCAATACCACAGGCTTTAAGAAGAATAGAGCTGATTTTGAGGATCTTGTTTACCAACACCAAGTGTTAGCAGGAACCCCTGCTACAGCGGTTAGTGAAATCCCTACAGGGGTCAATGTTGGTCATGGTGTACGAGCAGCTGCTTCGCAGAAACTTTTTGAGCAGGGTTCCTTCCAGGCCACTGGTAACAAATTGGATCTAGCTATAACTAGTGAGATTGGCTTTTTCAAAATCCAAATGCCCGACGGCTCATTTGCATTTACCAGAGATGGCTCTTTTAAGATCGACTCGAACCAACAGGTTGTAACCTCCAATGGCTATCTCTTTGAACCACCTGTTATTCTACCAGATGGTGCACTTGTCAATACATTACAGGTTACCGAACAAGGTGAAGTGACTGTAAAAATAGGCAACGATATCCGTCCAACTGTAATCGGCCAAGTAGAGCTGTACCGTTTTGTCAACCCAGCTGGTTTGCAAGCAATTGGTAAAAACTTATTCAAAGAAACCCTGGCTTCGGGTTCAGAAATCCCAGGTACACCTAGCATAGATGGTATGGGTGGCATACTACAAGGATTTTTGGAAATGAGCAACGTCAAAATTGTTGAAGAAATGGTAAATATGATTGTCGCACAAAGAGCCTATGAATCTAACTCAAAAGCTATCCAAACCTCAGATAATATGTTGGGTACGGCGATCCAACTCAAAAGGTAACCTATTGCATAAGTTTGCAGAAAAAGTTCTGCAAACTTGCCTACTCTTTTTTCTACCAAGCTCCGCCTACTCTCTCCCAAAAGACACCTTACTGCTAAAAACTCGAGTCTTTCTTTACCAAGACAAAGTATACTTGCGTGATATAGCCAGGTTTAGTAGCTCAAAACCCAATCTGGCAATCCTAGCAAGGCCCAAACAACCTGTATATCTTGAAAAATCTGATCTAAAGCTGTTACTACAAAAAACCCAACTGGCAAATGACAAGGTTGTAGGGCGGCAGTGTTTGCTGGTTCCAATGGATCGCAAGGTGGAAGCCCAAGAGCTACATGATTCCTTACAAAAAGAAATCCTACACAAAACCAAGCTAAATATTGGAGATTTTCGTTTGCGTTACATTGGTAAGGATGTCCACCTCCCCAGCCAAGGAGTTGCCTTTCGCTGGGGGCATTTTGCTCGCAAACTCACACCTGGTAGGAGAATATTCTCTTTAGATCTTTACTGGAAAAAGCGTAAAATTTTCTCAGAAAGACTGCTATTTGTCATGGAACGTAAGATCAAAGCGGTTACAGCAAGCCAAAATATCCGTAAAGGCGACACCCTACTAGAGAATAAAAACTACCAACTGAAAACCCTATTTACTCTAGAAAAACAAAAATACTTACTCTCAAAAAATGTAGACGGATATACAGCACTAGCGTCTATCGAAGCAGGAGAGCTCATCCGTCCCAAACAAATTCGCCAGTTGTACGCAGTACAACGAGGTTCTTTGGTAGATATATTTTACATAAAAGGGAATTTATTCATCCGGGGCAGAGGTAAGGCGAAAAGTTCTGGAAATGTAGGAGACAATGTCCAAGTACTGGGACATTCTCGAAAAAAAACGATTACAGCAGAGGTCATTGCGCCAGGAAAAGTACAGATCAAGTAGTATCAGAGCTATAAAATACCTAAAAGTACTATATTTATAAAAACTATAGACCAAACGACCAAACCCAAGACAAGCGCTGCAATTATTTTTAACTTGACAGAATTGAGTAACTTTTCACCCTTGGCGTCATATATATTTGATAAGCGTATAAGAATCTGTCTAAGGATGAAGAGATAAACTGTTACACACACCTTTTGTGTCAGAATAGACTTACTTTTAGACAGGCCGTTAAGCAAAAAGAAAGGAGAGCAGAAATGATCGGAATCAATAGAAAAGACAAAAGATATTTCTTAGATCGAGACAATCCTTACAATGTTTCTATCCAAATCGGCAGCTTTAGGCAGCAGAAAGGTCAAATTAGAGATATTTCCCACAATGGAATGTGCATAGCAGTAAACATCGAAACCTTTCTCCAAAAGCAAAAACAATATACTTTCAAAATCTATGGGACAAATGACAACGTAATTTTAGAAACAACTGGCGAAATCATCTGGAATATCAACAATGAAAAAGGCAAGCAGCGATTGATGTACTATGGCGTAGAGTTTCAAAATCCAATCCAAATTCCCTACAATATCCGCTCGTACCACTATGTTACGAACTAACGAGAATCGTTACCAAGATACTGTGTTTTGAACTCTTCTACAAGTTTTCGTTTACAATACTGCAATATTTGCTCTTTTTGCCTTTCTGCATCATCCTTACCCAGTTCGTAGGCATCACGAATGCCTACATGGTTGGTATAGTCAAAGATTTTAATCGGTAATTTCTTACTCGGTCGTATAAGATAGGTAGAGTCTAATAGCTCTTTTTCTTTACCGACAAGAGTTACATCTTCATAATGGACACCTATCTTCTTGGATTCTTTAGGAAATGGCTCTAACAATAAATTATTTGTCAATCCACCATCGAGGTAATACACATTATCATCTTTTTGGAAAGAAACTACCGGAGGAACAGAAGAGGAGTTTAAAATGATTTGCTCAATCACGGATGGGTTTTTTAGGTCTTCGTTGGTATAAATAACCTCTTTCATATTCCACTTTTCCATCATTTCTGAGACACGATTCGCTGCTAGACCCTTCTCACGATTAGCCTCGTCTTGCATATATGCCTGGTAGGTTTGCGAGATAAAGCGAGCCTTATTCCAAACGCCTAACATGCTAGTTTCTTTGGGTATAGCTTGTACAGTCAGTATATGAACCTTAACTCCAGAGTGGAGAATTTTATTTTGATCCAATCCATAACGAATCGTGCGGCGATAGATATTCTCGTGTGGAAAGGGGCGCTCGCCTTTCAATAGGTTGGTAATAGCAAAATTACTCTCGTTTCGCCGGCAAAGCTCCTCAATATATTCGATGCAATCCTCTTCTGTTTCCGAAAGGATTCCCAAAATCATGGCAGCCCCTGCACTTACACCAGAGATCTCTTTAAACTTTATCCCCCATTTGCGTAATTTATAGCCAACTCCTAGACCGTACATTGCTTTACAGCCCCCACCAGAGATTGCAAGACAAGTCTCATAGCGGTTGGCCATACCAGACAATTTCTCTTTAATGTTCTTAATACGTTCCAAAGAAGCTCACCTAAATACAAATTTTAAAAATAGAAAGAAAGGGAAAGAAGAAAATCAAACCCGTTCTAGTAAAAGAGCTGTTCCTGTAGCATAGTATTCATTTCTCCTCGCTACCACCACAAAGCCCTTATGCAAATAAAAAGCGAGAGCCGCTCGGTTACTCTCCGCCACCTCCAGGATAAGTCGTGTTGCATTTGCCACAAGAACATCTAGTAACTGTGAAGCAAAGCCGTTTCTGCGGTGTTCTGGCAACACACCGATGCGATAGACTTCTGTAAAATCTAACGTTTGGCAAAATAGAATATAAGCCACAGGTTTGTCTAACTCTAGCAAAATAGCTTCCGCGTGTTGTATATGAGATTGCAGTTGCTCTAGGTTCCAGGGTTCTTCGGCAAAACAAAGTAACTCTAAGTGATACAACTCAGGAAGATCTTTTAACTTTACCTTGCGAATCATAATTGCCTCACATCATTTGACATTTTCTACATGGATACGAAACGAAGCAAAATAGCTCTTTCCCGGTTGTACGATAGGCAATCCTTGCCACTTTTTGTCTTCAAACAGATTGATGGCATTGGTAGGGCCAACCATAGGCTCGATGCACACAAAAGGTTTATCACGTGGAGTAAATAGTACAGCTGCTTGGTATCCTCTATCCATGCTCACCTGCACACGAAGACCATCGGAACGCTCTAAGGCAAAATGAGACCAACCTTCTTTGTCTCGCACCAAATCAGTAAAAACGTGATCAAAAGACTTCTCCTTTAGCAAAAATTCAGGAAATTCCTGCCAAGTTTTTTCTACAGCTTTTAACTCTCCCGTAGGCAGTAGGTTGTCATCTGCAACAAAGTAAGACTTTACAGGAAACAACAACTTTGCTTTTTCCCTAGCGGTTCCCTCTAAAGAAAAGTAAGGGTGGAAGCCAAAAGAGACCGGCATATCTTTGCTATCCTGGTTTTTCACTTCCACGGTGATCAGTACCGAGTTCTCAGAAAACTCATGTTGCATGTACACTTCATGGGCAAAGGGAAAACGCGTGAATTGTTCACTATCCTTGCTATAGGAAAATTTCACACGGTGTACCATTTCGTCTGCTTGCAAAACTTGCCAAGAGTCTTCTTTTAGAAAAGTGCCATGTAAGACTAAGCCATTGCCATCTGTAAAATAAGCAAAGTTTTCGGGTAATTTGTAGGTAACACCTTGGAAGCGAAACGCAGCGTCTTGCAAACGGTTGGCAAAAGGGTAGAGAAAGGGATTGCCATAGATACCACGAATTTGCTGGTATTCGTCGGGTTTGCTAGGAAAGTGAAAAATCTCTTTTCCTTGGTAGCGAAACGAATATAAGGTATTGCCTACAGACAAAATTTTAGCTTCCCGTATGAGTTGCTGCTTAGTGAACGAACGACTTGTATAAGAAGAGTTTGTATCGTGCATAGAAAAACAGTATAGCTGTAAAAAGAGAATGAGAATCAAGCAAAAATGCATAGACTACTTTTTATACCTTTGGCTGCCTTCGCAAGCATATATCTTTCCAAGCCTGGATAGCTTCTTAGGGAATTCGCGATTTTCATGGGGTTTGTTGTTCTATATGAACCAATGGAATGCTGCATCCACCTATCCGGTTCGCTTAGAGAGACTTTAAAAAAGATCTTACGAGATTACAGGGAATTCGTATAAGAGGCTACCCTTCAGCGATAGTAGGAGAAGTAAGCGCACAATAAGACTACAAACTCACAGACCCCATTCTTACGATCAACCTATTCAGATGCAGTTGCCACTATTTCTGAATGGGAAGTTATGAATAGCACGACTTGTTTTGCTTAGTTGACTAAGAATTAACGTACCTATTAAATTCAGTATCTGAGAAAGAATCTCACCCTCATACGACTACTACTTCGATTATTAAAATAGCAGTAACAGATATACTTACATCAGTAGAATTTCTCCTAACTTTGCCTGTTACTTTAACATTACTTTTGTTGACAATTGTATCTGATAAAATATATAAGAACCTGTCCTGCAACAAAACCACAGGCTCTTGCAGCTTGC
>JBCCIA010000049.1:0-20807 GCA_039028475.1 Spirochaetota bacterium
AAGTTTTTCTTATGCGAATTAGAAGATTCTCTTTTAGAAAACTCTTTTGATTTAGAAAAGTATGAAGAAACGAAAAAAAAAGCTAAAAGTATGTATGAGATGATTATAGGCTACTCGCAAACCGAAAATTTTTTACAAGACGATGCTGAAATTGTAGTGATCGAAACTACAAATGATATAATCCAACGATACTCAGCTGTCTTACTGGCCAAACGAGACTCACATATTTATTGCCAAGAATCTTACCTAGAACTTGTCAAAAGCTCTTCTGACAAAGTTATTATAAAATAGTTCTTACCATTTAGCCAACCATCTCGCCAGGGCAAACAAACAGAACATGGCAAAAACAAAACAACCTGCAACTAAGTAGGGATTGTAATGGAATAGTATATACGGCAAAGTCAAAGTAAGAAGGCCACCACCCAGGAACGGGGCATAGAATGGCACACTTTCTGCAAAGATACGAATCGCAGGTGATTTAAACTCAGGATCAATGATTTTTAACAAAAGCAAACCGATCGCCGTTGTGCCATTGAACACACCAAAATTCAAAATAGCCAATTCACGAGAATACTCCGCAGGTAAAATCCTACGACTCAACACCTTATAGCTAAATACATTCCAAGCAAAACCAACTGCAAACAGAATTGCAAGAGGCAGAAGTGCCTCTGAGATCAAGGTAAGATTTAAGGTCGCTACCCCACTTAAAATCAAAAGATCCATAAAAAAATTCGCAGAAAACGCGAAGACATTGTTCGAAAGTACAGCTTTTTGCTTTGCAACACCTATAAGGAATTTCAAAACCAAACCGGTAAAGATGGTATAAGCAAACAGAGGAAATACAGGCAAACTAGTAAAATTCAACTTCATCTGCGTGCGTAAAATATCCCCACCCCAGTACGCCAAACAAAGAGCCGCGAGAGAAAACACCAAAGGGTGTGGGTCCAAGGAAACTTTGGGAAAAGAAGGCTTAGGAAGATCCTGTAAACGGACTTCTGACTGTAAGAAAAACACGCCACCCGACAAAGCTAAAACAATACCTATGGTCGCACTAAATAAGGTAAAATCTCCTCCTTGTACGAAACCATTTGCTCGCATAATTTCTTGGTAGGCCGCCGCAGTTCCATGTCCCCCAGAAAAGCCACCTTCCAGAACTGCCGCAAAAGCCATCGGTAGCCCAAAAAAAGGTCGGAACACAAAAAGGGTACATAGAATTGCGAGAGTCATTTGTCCAAGCATAGTAATCCAAACCAAAAGTGTTTCCGCAGCAACCTCTTTGTGTTTCGAACTTCCCTGCATTTCCACCGATTGCAAGAACAAAGCGGCAAACACAAGGGCAATAAACTTTGCCGGCCACTCCTTCCACTGTTGGTAGAAGTCATAGTTTTGCATCTGAGGAAAAACTTGGAATATAATTAAAAGCAATACCGCACCCGTTAAGGAAGCTGGGATGCGATAGGTTCGCAGCAAACGGTTGTGTTCGCAGACAAAGGAAAAAACACTTAAGCTAACGAGCAGCAAACAAAAGGCTGTCAAGGGTCAATCCACATCCCATTGTCACGAATTAGGGAAATCAATTCTTCATCGGCAACAGCGCTCGGAATCGACTTTTTAACAATCTCCTTACCCTTGTAGAGGTGGATTTTACCAGGTCCTGCTCCTACATAGCCAAAGTCAGCATCTGCCATTTCCCCAGGACCGTTGACAATGCAACCCATTACAGCGATCTTCACGCCTTTCAGATGACCTGTTTTCGACTTAATACGACTAGTCGTATCTTGCAAGTCAAACAGGGTGCGGCCGCAGGAAGGACAGGAGATAAATTCGGTTTTTGTAGTGCGCAAACGACTTGCCTGTAGGATATCATAAATGATTTCCACCCATTCTTCTTCTAGCAAGGTATCGATCTGCAAACGTACCATATCCCCAAAACCATCGATAAGCAAACCACCAATACCAATAGAGGATTCGTATAGACCTATTTCTAAGTCATCCACTTGTGCTGCCAAGAGGTAAGGAACTTGCAAGTCTTTTGTTTTACTCAACAATTTACGGTACCCTTTAAGGATTTCTTCCCCTGAAGCCAGAGAAAGCAATATGGGATAGGAAGCGTCTTTTAACCCAGCAGGAAGTTCTGCTTCGGAAGAGAGACAAAGTTCAAAAACCAAATTGCGATGAACTTGCGAAAGCTTCTCTATAGTTTCCAGAGAAGACTGTCGTAAAACTAACTTTTCTATTCCTACCAAATGCTCACTATATTCAATTTCACAATTGCTCAGCTCTCCTGTAAATTCTAGCGATAGGAGAACTTCTGGCAACTCTTGCCGTATTTTTTGCACCAATGTTAGTTCTTCTTTTCTCGTGAGCTGGAGGTGTAACGACTCAATATTGCGGTTGTCGGAGCGTTGGCTATGTGCTTTGGCAAAACGAAGCACATCCGTATACCTTTCCGCCAACTTAGAAACGCCAAGCTCTACCCGCACCAAAGCTCCCTCTCCGAGTTTTGTCTGCGAGAGAAACACAGGCTCATTGGCAAAGCGTCGGTACTCGTAGGGATTACAAAACTCTTCTGATTCAATCTTCGCTTCTGTCCGTTTGTGGTTGTATTTTTCAGCAATCCAACGAGCCACAGGGATCTCTTTAACCGCATCTTCGGTGAGAGACACACGAATGGTATCACCCAAGCCATCTTCTAACAAAGAACCAATCCCCACGGAAGACTTGATACGCCCTTCTCTGCCGTAACCAGCTTCGGTGACTCCTAGGTGAAACGGATAGTTCATCCCCAATTGCAAAAACTTGGCAGATAGCATACGATAGGTCTGCACCATCACCTGCGGATTGGAAGACTTCATAGAGACAATAATATCTTGGTAGGACTCGGACTCTGCGATTTTGATAAATTCCAGGGCTGATTCACACATCCCTAAGGGGGTATCCCCGTAACGATTCATGATACGATCCGATAGGGAACCGTGGTTGGTACCGATACGCATCGCAACGCCTAATTCCTTACAACGCTTGACTAATGGTAAAAAGGACTCTGCAATACGTTCCAACTCTAGGGCATATTCTTCATCACTGTATTCTAAAACGGCAAACTTTTTTTTGTCAGCAAAATTGCCTGGATTGATGCGAACCTTATCCACCCATTCCACCACCTGCATGGCAACACGAGGTGTAAAATGAATGTCGGCAACAAGCGGTACCTTGCTCCGCAGCGAGATGAGCTTCTGACGAATTTCCTGCATAGCCTTTGCATCGGCCAGGGAGGGCACAGTAATCCTCACAATCTCACAACCAGCTCGTTCCAATTCGAGAACTTGCGCTACAGTCGCCTCAACATCCTGTGTATCAGAAGTTGTCATAGACTGGATTCGGATAGGGTTTTTGCCACCTACACCGACACCACCTACCATAACTTCTCTTGTTGTCATTCTTTGGTAGGAAAATGGCGAATGGTTGTATTTATCGTGCATAATTTGTCCTTGGTGTATTTGGTTTTCCTTTTAAAGAAAGCATCCCACAGGCTCCGTTGATGTCCTTTCCAGGGGATCTACGATTCATCACCGGTACCTTGGCCTTACTGATAGCTTGGCGGAAAGCAGCGATTTGCTCTTCTGTCGGGCGTTCCCAACCATAGAAGTCTGTATTCAAAGGGATTAGGTTTATCTTGCAATTCAGTGAATTGGCCAGCTTGACCAGCTTTGCCGCATCCTCTTGGCTCATATTTACATCCGGTATCATTACATATTCAAAGGTAACCTTGCGTCCTAATGTTTTAGTAAAGTCCTTAGCCGCGGCAAGTAATTCTTGCAAGGGATACTTCTTGTCTATGTCCATCACATCAGCTCGCTTGTTAGCATCGGGGTGGTTGAGCGAAATCGCAAAGTTAAACGGCTCTCTGTTTTCTACAAACCGTCGGATGCCTTTGACATCTCCAGCGGTAGAAATGGTAATCTTGCGCGCGGCAAAGGTAAAGGTATCTTCGTCGTGCAACAGGTGTGCTGTTTTGAGCACGGCAAAGTAATTGTGCATCGGCTCACCCATCCCCATAAAAACGATATTGCTAGCAGATTCCCCCACAAGTTTTTCTACTTGTATTACCTGATCCAAAATCTGCCAAGCCTTGAGATTGCCTTGGAAGTCCAACTTTCCCGTTGCACAAAAAGCACAGGCAAGAGTGCAACCAACTTGCGAGGAAATACAGATCGTTTTGCGTTCCCCATCTGCCGAGGGGATCCAAACCGCTTCCACCTCTTTGCCTTCAGCAACTTCGAAGGTAAACTTTTGCGTTGCATCCAACTCCGACTTCAAATGCCGAGTAACTTCAATTTTCGGGATGCTGGCGTACTCTTGCAATTTTTCACGCAAAGCGAGTGATAGGTTGGTAAACTCTTGCCAGGTTTCGTAGCGGTGCTTGTACAAACCTTCATAGATCTGCCTAGCACGAAATT
The DNA here is from genome assembly GCA_039028475.1 of Spirochaetota bacterium. GTDB lineage: Bacteria > Spirochaetota > Leptospiria > Leptospirales > Leptospiraceae > JBCCIA01. The sequence goes on from JBCCIA010000049.1 coordinate 4,458, forward strand.
TCTTTTCCCCCAGTTGCAGAACCCATTCTTCGAGTTCTGCTAAATTCATGCCCTTGACAATTGTCTTTTTCATATCTCTACCTGTATGCATTATTTCAAGCCCTGGCGCCAGTTGTTTGTGGCAGTAGCTTACGTTTCACTAAAATACAACTCATTACCAATAAGGAAAAAACGCCCATAAAGACAATCACTGTGCTGGATGTCGGAAAGTAGATCTCTTGTTTTTGGTATTGCCAAGGGATGAGTGATAAGAAAAAGCCACTGGTGGTAGAGATCGCACTAAAAACTGTCGCGAAGATAAATAAGGCGCGCATACTACGAACAAACCAAAGTCCTAGATAGGCAGGTAGCAGTAGATGTGCTATCGAATAGAACGACCCTAAAAGATTGATGGAGATGGAAAGGACAACCACCATGGTAACATAAAAAACAAATTCGACTTTCAGCCGCGACATCTTCTGGATGCGAAATTCATCTTCATCAAAGGAGAGAAAGAGGATCTTTTTATACAATGCAAAAAAAACAAATACGCTGGCAGCAATCAGAGCAAATGCCGGGTAATTGTCTTTTACATTGGATGTCAAAATATCACCAAAGTAGGAAGCCAAGAGATGGTTCTGCACATTGCCACCTAAGGACAGTAAAAATTGCGATACTGCTGCATAGATAACAAACAACACCCCCAAAAAGGTATTATTCTCTCCTGTCGCATCTTTATGAAATAGCATGATGGGTATTAAGAGCAAAAAAGACAGGAAAATGATAGGTATATCACCCTTCCAGTGGAAAAAGAGTGAGATTGCGACCGATGTCGAAACAGCCTGCGAGAGGGTCACGCCATAAAATGCCATTTTCCGTAACACCAGAATCACCCCCAAACTCGCGATGATACAGCCTAAGATAGTCCCCATTATCATCTGTGGGTAAAATAGATGCAGTACATCTAGGATTTTTTGCATATCTCGTAACCTTGCGAGTTAGGCTAAAATGGCTCGGTATCCTGTCGATTAGAAAATTTTGGGAGACCCCTGATTCCCCCCTTGGAGGGAGACAGTAAGAACTGTGATCTTAAAATAAGAGTAAATTCGGTCATCCATTAGTAAATGAGTGGTTATTTTTTAGAGATTTTTGTTCTTTAAAATGACACTGAATCAAGAATGGACGACCGAGATTGCTCTCGTTCTTGAAGTAGATGAATCTCGTTCGAGATGACAGAACCATCAACTCACAATGGAAGTACAAATATGCGTAGGAATGATCCCTGTTGTTTTGATTTGCAACCTAGCTTTTTGTGGCAGAGTATTACCTGACAAGACCAACATGGTATCAATACCAAATTTATTTCCGCCAATAATGTCTGTTGTCAAAGTATCCCCTACCATCAGGATATCTTGCTTCTGAAGATCTTTTAAGTTCTGCTTCGCCAATTCAAAGCCATAGGAAAAGATCTGCGAATCGGGTTTGCCAAAAAAGATAAAGTTCTTGCCAACAATTTTCTCTACCATCTCCGCAAGAGAACCAATTGCAATGGCAGATTCATCCAGTGATGCTGGGTAGGAATGATCGGAGTTTGCCACGATAGCAGGCATGTTTTTGCGTAGGAGTAAATTCAACGCTTTGTTCAAATCTTGGTACCAATCAAAACCATCGTCATCCAAAAAGACCAAGGCTTTGATACCATCGGCCTGGTGTATGTCTATCTCTGAAATGGGCACCGCCTCTAAACCAGCAGACTCAATGTAATAGGCAGAATTTGGTTTTCCTAAATAAGCAACTTTTCCCTGCTTGACCTTCGCTTGCAAAAAGTCTCTCGCCATGATACCGGAGGAGATATTGCGTTCTTCCCCAAGTTGCTCTATACCATGCAAACTATAAGCGGCAGCCATCTCTTGCGGCGAACGGGATGCGTCGTTGGATAGAATATAAAATTCAATTCCCCTTTCTTGCAAACCATCCAAGGTTGCTTGTAGGCCAGCGAGGATACCACTAGAGCTCTTCAACACACCATAGGCATCAAAAAAAACAACTCGGTATTTTTCGGCAATTTTTAAGAAATCCATCGAAATCCCTACTGCGTTTCCAGGGTATTGCTAGAAACTTCCACAGCCGGCTGCGCTTGCTGCTGGGGTGACCCAGGTAATAAGATAGTACTAAAATCGCGGTATTTGTTCGGTAAAATACGATGGTGGAGAAAGTCATCGATCTTGGTGTAGTGCGAGTTCAACAGTTTCTTCTGGAAATTCAAGCCACCACGCACCAGATAGTGCCAAAAACCTGCCCTTCCTCTACCACGCCCGTGCCAACGGTATTTGGGATGCAGTTTGGGTTCCACTGTACTGATAATCACCGACTTTTCATCAAAGGGCAAACTTACCATATTCTTCTTGTGAACCTCAGAATACTTCCAAAACTCTTCCGCATTGCTGGGATAATAGACACGGATGGCAATCCCTAGCTCCCTGGCAGATTTGCCAATAGAACGCATGGTTTTATCCTTCAACATATCACCGGGAGAAATAGAGATACGATTCTGCTGGTGGAGAAGACGGATGTACCGGTAGGCCTTGGGATTGCGCAACCAACCAAAGTCGCCAAAAGAGGAGTTTTGCTTGGAACTCGAACGAAAATGGTAGTAGAGCTTTGCTTGGTACTTCTTGTGTACATACAGCATGATAGAAAGGTCGGGATGGTTTTTATAATACTCAGTGATGACTTTCACAGTGCTCTTACGGTTTTGTGGTGCCAAGCGTTTCACCAAATCTTTCGGGGTTTCACTTGCAAGGATAAGTGCTTTCATCATACGGTGGTAGTTGACAATATAAACATCAAAATCAAACAACCAAACCCATTCGCTACGGGCGTGTGCAATAAAGGTATAGTTGGCATCGGCAGCGACACCGGCATAACCACCACGCAAATTTTTGATGTATTTGGCAAACAACCAATTGTAGGCTTCATTGGGGATGACATAACTCACCGGGTCCTTGCAGTGGGCAGGAGATTGGTAACGGCGCTTGCACAGAGGTTTGTTGAGGGTATCATAAGCTACGAGTGTGTGCAGGGTTTTCTTTTGCTTGTCGGAAATCGGCGTAGGGTCTGCACCAGGAGCGGGTGGATTTTTCACCATCCAAGCTGGAGCATTGGTGAGACGAGGCGAATCAGCGGCGCAGCGAGTAGACAAACGGTGTGGGCCTGATTTATAGTATTCCAAACGTCTGGAAGCACCACGCATGTGCACAGAAGACCACCACCAACTGCCACCTTTCAAAACTTTGCTATTTCGCTTGCCACAAGGGAACTTTCCCCCACAGGGGCCTTGTGGGTCTTTCCCCAAACAATCACTGCCACAAGACTTAGAGCAGCTGGCACCACGGCACTCAGAGGCCCAATCGTTGACCCATTCGTAACCATTGCCGGCCATATCAAAGACACCGTACTGCTCAGCGGGATAACTTCCCACGGACTTGGTGATATCATCGGTACAGTATTTGTAATTGGCCAAGCTACAAGACGGTTTTTCATTGCCCCAAGGATACAGGTAGGCTTTTTCTCCGCCACGCGCTACTTTTTCCCACTCTGCTTCCGTAGGCAAACGCTTACCTTTCCAAGTGCAGAACTGGTGCGCCATCTTCCAGCTCAACGGAACAGCGGGCTGCTTGTCAGCAAGGGAACGGCTGTACAATTTACTTTTGATCTTGCGGTACTGCGAACAGGCTCCAGCAGCGACACATTTGCGGTATTCTTGGTTGGTAACTTCGTATGTATCGATATAAAAGGTGCTCAGAAAAACTTCCTGGCGCGGAACCTCGCTGCGAATCATGGCAATTTGCCGTTTCATAAAGGCAATTTCTTCCCGTAAATCAGCGGCCAGGGAAGATTTTTTGGCTTTTTGCAACTTATCTTCTCGGTCACGAATTTCTTGCCTAGTCTGTTGGATAGCGGCATCCGCCTCTTCTTTGGTGGAGCCAAGCACGGCTTTGCCCGCCGGAATGCAAACCATCCCAGGAGGAGGATTCTCACAGGCAGCGGCATCTGTCGAATTTAGAGATTTTGCCCCATTTTTGGTAATTGTTTTTGTATCCAGGCAATTCCCCAAACCAACCAGTAAAAAACTCAATAAAATCAAAGACAAAGTACTTCGCAAATCTTCCCTCTTTCTCCTGCAAAACAGCTAAGTAAAATAAGCCTAAAGACAAAGTTTTAAAAATAATCTAGATTCATAGTATTTTATTCTAATTTTGCCTTTACAGTCAGGTTTCTTACAACAAACTCAACCAAAAAGGGCAGCTATTGTGAACGAAAAAAGTATGGGAGTGGCAACCTTAGGCGGAGGTTGTTTCTGGTGTTTGGAAGCAGTTTTCCAGAGGTTGGAAGGTGTGGAAGAAGTAGTCTCCGGCTATTCAGGAGGGGAAAGCACAAATCCTAGCTATGAAGAGGTCTGTGGAGGGCTTTCCGGGCACGCAGAAGTCTGCCGTGTCGTCTATGACACAAATACCATAAGCTTCCAGAACATACTGGAGGTATTCTGGAAAACCCACGACCCTACCACTCTCAACCGCCAAGGCAACGATGTCGGACCACAGTACCGTTCTGTCATCTTCTACCATGACAAGGAACAAAAAGAAATCGCAGAATTTCTCAAAGAGAAGTACGACGAAATCGCTCTATGGCCCAAACCAATCGTAACGGAAATCAGTCCACTGACAGAATTTTACCCTGCGGAAACATACCACCAAAACTACTACAACCAAAACGCTACGCAACCCTATTGCAATTTTATCATACGACCCAAACTAGAAAAACTAAACCAAGAATTCGGAGAGAAACTCAAATGAAACATTCTACAGAAAATACGCAACCTAAACCAGCTATACTGCGTCTAACAACTATGAAACTAGTATATCTTATGATCCTCAGTATTTTTCTTAGTTACTGTGCCTCCTCAACTCCCAAAAACCCTAAGGTAGCAAGAGCTCTTGACAGAACCTTAGAAACAACACCTGCTGGAGACGAAATGGTACAGGGTTTGAAACGGCAGTCAAAGCGCGTCGTTTCTTGTTCTAACTCAGATTTGGAAAAAGACATTGCCGGTTGTGACCAGGGTGTAGTTCCACAACTGCAAAACGCCTGCCGTAGCAATGACTTAGACAACTTCCAATACATCAACCTACTGCAAAACTACAAACAAATGCATTGCCAGTAAAACACTTCTAAACAGGTCATCTTATTAGGATGGCCTACTACCTTCCTTTATAGCTTGGCACAGTAAGAGAATTTTTAATTCTTTCTACATAGTATCTTTTTCTACAAATAAACGATTGGTTGTAGCTTGCAATATAACTCACATTGGATAAACAGTATGCTACGCGGGGAGGTATTGTGATGAAATTGAATGAAGAATTAGCAATAAAAATCATTAACTCTGCTACCACAGGAATCTACATTTACGATCTGGTAGAAAAAGCCAATACCTTTACTAATGACTACTATACGGAAATACTAGGGTATACCAAGGAAGAGATAAATTCTTTTGGCAAAGACTTTATGTCCTTGTTTCACAAAGATGATCACGCAAAGATTCTGAGGCACATGGATAGAGTCGCTTCCGGCCAAGAAAAAGTAGAAATCGAATACCGTTTCAAGCATAAAAAAGGTCACTGGGTCTGGTGCTTATCAGTTGATTCTCCATTTGCAAAAAATGAGAAGGGAGAGATAACTTCTTACATAGGGAGTTTTCTTGATATTTCTCAGAGAAAATTCACAGAAGAAAAACTTACACAGCAGAAAATCTTATTAGATAAGTCACAGAAGAGTAGCCAAATCGGCAGTTTTGATTGGGACATTGCAAAAGACGAAACGAACTGGTCAGACGAACTCTATCGCATTGCGGGTTCCACTCCTGAAACCTTTGATGGTAGTACCAAAACTTTTTTCCAAGAAATCATCCATCCAGAAGACCGCGATCGTATCAATAAGATAACCCAACAAGTGATCGAAGAAAACCACGCTATCCCAGTAGAGTATAGAATCGTTAGAAAATCAGGTGAAGTCCGGCATGTATCAGGCCAAGGAGAGGTTATTCTGGATGAAGAGGGAAATCCCACACGAATCATAGGTACCATTCAGGACATTACGGAAAGAAAAGAGTTGGAGTTGAGCTTGCGGCAAGCACAAAAAATGGAGTCTTTAGGGGTAATGGCAGGAGGAATGGCGCATGAGTTTAACAACGCTTTATCTGCCATCCAAGGGTATACAGAAATGGCCGAGCTGAAACTGCAAAAAGATTCCTTGGAGCAAAAGTATTTGAAACAAGTCTTAAAAGCGACCAGAGACGCAGGAGAACTAGTACAGCAAATTCTACTTTTTTCCCGCAAAGAATCGAAAGAATTCGAAATCTTTAGCCCTATTGCTACTTTCAAACATATTCTCAAAGTTATTCGAGCTACAACACCTGCAAATATAGACATCGTTTACCATATTGAAAAAAATTGCGGAAAAATACTGGGGAGTCCTACACAAATAGGCCAAGTCGTCACCAATTTTATCAATAACTCCCTGCATGCATTGGAGAAAAGCGAAGGGGGAAGCATAATCATCGAAGCGAAGTCTCTAGTCTATAAAAACAAAAGCCATTTTTATTTCTCCATCCAAGATACCGGAAGTGGGATCTCCTCCGAAAACCTCCCTAAGATTTATGACCCATTTTTTACAACGAAAGAAGACGGCAAAGGTACAGGTCTTGGTTTGGCAGTCGTACACGGAATTGTCAAAGCACACCAGGGAAATATTACGGTAGATTCAAAATGGGGAGAGGGAACAACCTTTAAAGTATTCCTACCTCTCACAGAAGAAATCGAAGAATCTCGGGATCCAGTAGCAAAGTTTGGCAATGTACTGGGTAAAGGTTTCTTGTTAGTGGTAGAGGACAAAGAAGTCATAGCACAACTTTACAAAGACTATTTTGAACTCATAGGCTACCAGGTACAGCTCTGTCCCAATGGCAAGGAAGCGCTAGATGTATTTTCGCAAAATCCCAACCACTACGATTTATTGCTAAGTGATATGGAAATGCCACTCATGACCGGCAAACAATTGGCAAGAGAAATCTTACATATCCGACCTAGTATTCCTTTTATACTGACTTCGGGATACAGTGAGTCCATCAACGAAAAAATGATACAAGAAATAGGTATCCGAAAATTCCTTCCCAAACCAATCGAGTTGTCACAACTGGGTCTAGAAATCAAAAAATGCTTAGAAGACAGAGAATAAAAACAGAGCATACCCCTAGTCAATAGCAGCAAGAATGATAAGATTGTATTGACAAAGTTTATTTTTTGCCAATTTAATAAGTATCATGCAAGAAGGTACAACAGACGCTGTAGACAATCTTAAAAACTTATTCTTGAGTGGCGAACTAGCCAACCTTGATCTAGCATTCTTGATCTTACAGGGTACCGGTTTGCACACAGAGCTTTACAGCCATATCCTTGCTTTGCAATTATTCCATCCACAAAGCAAGATACGCCGCAAAGCAGGCTCCTCCTTACGAAAAAACACGCAAGAAGACTTCCAGCTATGGCTTAAATCGGATATACTAGACAGATATACCTATGCATCTTACAAAAAACTCTCGGAAAAACAGTTTTGCACGTATATAGAGGAACTGGCAAAAAACCCATATATACAAGTAGAAGATCTAGGCAGTCTTTCATTTGTACTGCTAAAAAAAGGTACCAAATACGCACTGGCTCATTCTTTTCTCGGCAAGCATTTCATTTTACAAACCTTTTATACAAATAATACCCTTTCCTTACAGAACCAATACCTAGACAAGCTACCACAAGAAATAGGCATGTTTCCCGAAATGCGTACCCTGCACCTAGGCGGCAACGAGTTCACAGAAATACCCGATAGCATCCGCAACTTACAAAGGCTAGAAAAAATAACCTACCAAGACACTCCTATATCTGAGAGATCTCTGAAATTGTTAGACTCTCTCTATAGCTCTATCATGTCGCAGCTCTACTATGAGAAAGCCTGTGACTTTATCGATAGAAAGATGGAACTGGAAGAAGCAAGAAGACTTCTCAACCGTGCCATCAAACTCAAACCGGATTCGGGAAACTACTGGAATGCCAAAGGAGTGGTATACCAGAATTTCCAAAAGTACAATTCCGCAGATGAATGCTTCAACAAAGCTCTATTATTCGAACCAGATATGCCCTTGGCCTGGTCCAATAAATCCTATGGCTTCTTCAAAACAAAAAAAATTTCTGAGTCTCTAGAAGTTGCAGAAGAAGGCTTGAAACGATTTCCTAAAAATGGAAACTTGAACTATAAGGCGAGTCTTTTATTTCGTAAGGCACAGGCGTTGTACAATATGAACCAATATAGCAAAGCAGAAACAGCGTATCTCCAATCCTTGCAAATTGATGCAAAAAATTGGGCGACACACTACAACCTTGCCTGCATTTATTCTGCTTTGAAAGATAACAGCAAAGCAGCTAAATACCTATACCAAGCCTTACAAGCCAATCCTAGGTATGCTGCACAGGCACGCCAAAATGCATTCTTCAACAAAATAATGCAAGAAGACAACAAATTCAATAGGTTTTGAAAGATGGAAGAACAAATCAAGCTATTATTCGAAACCGGTGAGACTGCTAACTTAAAGATAGGCATGCAAATTCTCAAAGCATCCCGACGACCACGCGCTTTGCTCTCCTATATCCTAGCGATCTATTTATTCCATACACAAAAACAATTCAGACTTGCAGCGAGAAACATATTTGTAAAATACGCAAGTTCTTCCTTGAGAAGCTATGTAACTACGTTTTGGAATTGGCGTTATCGCAACCTTACCAAAGAAAGTACCTTGAAGACATATCTGGAAAGACTTACCTCCACACCAGAAATCCAAACCAATGAATTTGCCAATATGGTATTCCGACTCACTGGCAAAGGGGCCGCCTTCTGCTTGGAATACAATACTATGCAACAAGAAGAACTACTATCTCTTTTGGTATTTGACACAAGTTTGTCTTTACAAGACTTTGGCCTAAAAGCCTTTCCCGAGGGTATTACAAACTTAACCTTTCTTACACACTTGAACCTATCTGGTAATAAATTTGCTAGCTTACCAGAATCTATCCAAAATCTCAAGAAATTAGAGTATCTACACCTCTACCGAACTTCCTTAAACTTTCCACAACGCAAGCAGTTGCAACGCCTATTACCCCTGGTATACGCTACGCAGAAACTAAACGCTGGCAAGAGTTTGGATAGCAAAGAAAAGGACAAAAAACTTCGACTCTACTCACAAGCTCTGCGTATTTATCCCAAGTTTGCCAAAGCACTTATCGAAAAGGCAGATTTCCATAGTGAATTGGAAGAGTATGAATTTGCAAAAATAGAATACCAGAAAGCCTTGCAATTGCAACCACAAGATGCCCATATCCATAGCTGCTTTGCCGAAGCAATTTGCCGTTTAGGGCAATACCAAGAAACTTTAGTTTTCTGTGAAAAGGCCTTACAAAACTTCTCTAACTTCGTCAAAAAAGATTCAGTAGATAAATTTAACCTCTACTTTTTCAAAGGCTTAGCTCACTTCTATCTGCAACAATATGAAAATGCTCTACAAGCGAATGACGCTTCCTTACAAATCCAAAACTACCCCGGAGCTTGGTACAACAAGGCTTGTTCCTACTCTAAGTTGAGCAAGAAAAAAGAAATGTTACTCAGTTTGGAAAAAGCATTGCAGATCCTTCCACAAGAATACTACCATATGGCTGTAAGAGACGAAGACAAAGATTTTCAGCCTTATTGGAATGATACCAATTTTCAGCAATTATTGCAAAAATACCAACAGGAGTCCTAAATTCTGCAAGAGTTCACAGAAAATGACATCTTAGAAGAAGTCTCTAAGATTAGCATCCAGCTGGTCCTCAAAGAACCGTTCTACGGACATTTCTTTTCTTCTCTGGTAAAAAATGTCGGAGAGGAGATAGATACATTGGCTGTAGGTTATGAATCGGGTTATATTACCTTGTACATCAACCCTATTTTTTGGAACCTGGAACTTGCTACAACTGAGTACAAGTACGGAGCCATAAAACATGAAATTTTACATATCGTCTACAAACACATCATCCGTATAAGCGATTTCAGCCATAAAAATCTTTTCAATATAGCAGCTGATCTTGTTGTCAACCAATATATCCTGCGTGAACAATTGATTGAATCTGCAATTTTTTTAGAGACCTTCCCCGAACTAAACCTATTGCCCTACCAATCGGTAAACTATTACTACAACAAATTAATGGACTTATTGCACAACGATACTGCTGCTAAAAAGATGCCAAATTCTTTTCAGAATCTCAAATCCTATATGCAAGCCGAGGATAAGCACCAAAGAAAGCACCGACTCTGGGAAATAGAAAACAGCCTTCCCTCAATCCAAGCAAGCATTGCAGAACAGGCTATCGATAAGTCCCTATTGGATGCAAAGAAAAAAACGAAGCAAAAACAACTAGATAACCTTTCCCAATCCATGCAACAAGCCTTACAACAAATGCAAGACACGAGCCAAGCGCAAGTCAACTGGCAACGTATCCTCAGACTTTTCACAGCGACAAGTCGTAAAACCAAAATTCGCAATACACTCAAACGACCCTCGAAACGCTACGGGAGTACGCCAGGGATTAGAATTGTCCACAAACAAAAGATACTTGTCGCAATTGATACATCGGGAAGTATCAATATACAAGAACTCCATTTCTTTTTCCAAGAGCTCTATTATATTTGGAAACAAGGAGCAGAAATTTATGTGCTAGAGGTGGACAATAGGATACGCAAGGAATACACCTATACGGGTAAGCCGCCTGAAAACGTATCTGGTGGAGGGGGAACTTCTTTTGAGCCAGCCATTCAGTACGCAAACCAAAGCTATAGACCAGATGCAATGATCTATTTTACCGATGGCTATGCCAATGTTCCTAAAGTAAGACCAAAAATACCGATTCTTTGGATTCTCAGTAAAGATGGTATTCCCTTAGACAAATTTGCAAAATTTCCTGGGAGAAAATTAAAAATTACATGAAGGCAAATTCTTATATTTATTATGGTACAAAATGTACTTCCGAAGAGGTACTGTTTTTTTTACAACATACCCTGGAAAGCAACCAACAGTTAGAGAAAAATGGCAAACGGAAGGTTCCTGTATGCATTTGGGGAGAACATGGAATCGGCAAAACCCAGCTAGTAGAAGATTTTGCCAAAGACAACGGCTATTCCTATGCCTACATTGCGCCAGCTCAATTTGAAGAAATGGGAGACCTGTTAGGAATGCCAAAAATCTCAGAACAGAGTACCGTATTTGTACCTCCCGAATGGGTTCCTACATCAGAAGGCCCGGGGATCCTCCTCATCGACGATGTAAATCGTGCCGACGATCGCATCCTCAGAGGGATTATGCAATTACTGCAAAACTATGAATTGGTCAGTTGGCGACTTCCCAAAGATTGGCACATTGTACTAACAGCCAATCCAGATGGGGGAGACTACTCCGTAACGCCCATGGATTTTGCCATGCTGACCCGCATCATGCATATAACTTTAAAATTTGACGTAAAGGCTTGGTCCAAATGGGCCCAAGCAAATGAAATAGATACAAGGGGAATCAACTTTGTTCTAACATATCCAGAAGTTGTCACTGGAGAAAGAACAACCCCCAGAACTCTGGTACAATTCTTTGAGAGTATCCATTCCCTAGAAGACTTGAAAAAAAACCTCAACCTTGTCAAGCTACTGGCAGATTCCTGTTTAGATCAAAATACAGTAAGCAGTTTTATCTCCTTTGTCAATAGTGGATTGAGCAAATTAGTAACACCCGAAGAAATTTTGAATTCTGATGATTTTATACAGGAAATTTTACCGCAAATTAGGCGATTGGTGGAACAAAAAACCAAACGAGTGGACATTCTTTCCGTTATAACGACGCGTTTGGTCAATTACCTCTTAGTTCTCCAACAGAAATTGAGTCATAAAGAGTTACAAAATTTGAAAGCATTCCTAAAAATGGAGCTACTCCCCAATGATATGCGCCTCATTACCGCACAAGAGTTGGTGACCTCGAAAAAGAAAAATATCCAAAACATATTTTCTGATCCTGAGTTAGGCAGCCTGCTAGCACAAAAAATGTAATACCATGCAAGAAGGAAAGCCAGGCAAACTCATTTTTCGACGAGCAAAAGCACAAGATACTTCTTTGCTACAACAAATGGCAAGAGAAATCTGGTATGACTCTTATACAGAAATGATTTCGGAGAGACAAATTGAGTACATGCTACAAACTATGTATTCAGAAGAATCCATCCTTTTTTTTATGCAAGACAACTACTATACATTTTTGGTCTACCAAGAACAAGAACCCCTAGCCTACTATAGCATCGAAAAACGGATGCCCAAGCAGCTCCTCTACATACACCGCCTCTATATCCGACAACAATACCAAAAAAAGGGATTTGGCAGACAGATCTTGCAAAAGATCCTTGGGCAAAGTCTTGATTGGCAGCTAAAAGTCATAGAATTGAATGTAAATCGTAACAACTCACAGGCACTAACTACCTATAAGAGGTTCGGTTTTCAAATCATCCAGGAGTTAGATACAGCGATCGGCAAAGATTTTTTTATGAACGATTACCTCATGCGCTACAGTCTATAAAGAAAATATACAACGCATAAAAAAGGAATGGTTGGATTTTTTTATTGGTTCGGAAGTTTTTTAGCAAAAACAGAATGATCAGTAAAAACTTGCAAAAGTTTGATTGACATTAGCAGAAAATCTTATCTTTTGTTTATATATATCTGACGGAATTATATGGATTTTTTAACAATACTGGTAAGCTTCTTTTCCAAATGGGGATACTTTGCAGTTTTTGGAGTACTTGTGGCTTGTGGATTTGGCCTACCCATCCCTGAAGACATAACTTTGGTCTCAGGAGGTATCATATCTGGTTTGGAAGATACCAATACCAATCCACATATCATGTTTGCTGTTGGTATGGCTGGGGTGCTGTTTGGCGATTGTTTCGTCTTTATAATGGGTTTGGTTTATGGAGAAAAGATCTTAAAGACCCGCTGGGTTGCGCGGATAGTGACCCCTGATAGGTATGCCAAGGTACAGGAAAGTTTCCAAAAGTACGGCAAATGGGTTGTCTTCTTTGGCCGCTTTATGCCGGGTCTTAGGATGCCGATCTACCTAACCGCAGGAATTAGTAAGCGAATTTCTCTAGTATTGTTTATTGCTACAGACTTTTTAGCGGCTTTCATCAGCGTTCCCATATGGGTTTACCTTGGATACTTTGGTGCCAGAAAGCGTGATTGGCTTATGGATAAGGTGCACCAAGGACAGATGGGCTTCTTTATTCTACTAGGTCTAGTTATAGTAGGAGTTGCTGTACTTTTTTGGTTCAAACGAAGGCAGCAAACTTCAAGCGAAAACTAAAAAGCGAACATTTATCTGGGTGTCGGTGACTTTGTTGAGAGAGATAAACTATGGATATATTGACAAGGCCAGTACTAGTACTCAATGGAAGCTATTTCCCAATTTCGGTACGATCCGTTAAGGACGCGATCTGCCTGGTACTTTTAGATAAAGCAGAAATTCTAAAAGCCGCCGAAGGTATCTTTTTACGCTCCGAAAAGCTCCAATTTCCCGTCCCTAACGTAATTGTTGTATCTGGCTACTACAAAGTACCACAAAGAAAACTCAGACCAACAAGGCAGAATATCTTCATCCGAGATAATAATACATGTGTCTATTGCAAAAAGGTCTTTTCACCTTCAAAGTTGACCTTAGATCATGTAATCCCCCGCAGTCGTTGGGAAGATATTGCAGAACAACAAAAGCCCAAATTTGAGTTCCAGTCTTGGGAAAACATTGTCACCGCCTGTAAAAGTTGTAATAATAAAAAGGGTGACAAATTGCTTTCTGAATTGAAATGGAAGGTTCCAGACACCAAAAAAAAGAACTCACGCGTCTTTATGGGCTTAAATATCAGCGAGACAGTAAGCAAAAAATTCGGTTGGAATGACTATCTGTACTACTGAAAAAGGTAGATAAATCTTATGGGTTAAGTTATTATTTTCTTAATTTCTAAAGTAACTTCTTATAGTTCCCATCCAACCAATTCTGTAAATCGGAACAATACCAGCGGGAAAATCTTCTATCAGAAACTCCTCCTGGTAGGTTTGTCTGTATGCCGTCTTCTGCCATATCAGCAACAACCCGGATACTCGGAAAAAACGATGTCTTACGTCCTTCGCTGGTATAGATTTGTCCTTGGTTGATGGTAGACCTTCCCCCTGGTAAAGCGTACGGCCCTTTATCAAAGCCCAAAAAGCGCGGCAATCTGCCGTCAAAAAGAATATGGGTAAACTCTAAACGCTGCATTTCCCCATAATTTTGCAAAGGCATACCTTCTACTTTTTGCCAAGCCTGTTGGTAGATTTCTGCGCGGCTTAAACCAGAAAACCATTCCGATTCTTCTGCAAGCATAACGGCATCAAAATTTCCATAAAAATCAACAAATATACCGGAAGACTCCAATAGGTGTTGTATCGTCTCCTCTCCCATACCTCCTTTGCCAAAAACTTGTAAATGCAATTGCTTATAAAATAGCTCAAAGCAATAGGCTTCCTGCGAAGAAGTAGTATAACAGCAATCCCAAGCAAATAGCATTTGTAATCTTTGCGAAAGTTCTTTTCCTTGGTAAGCCTGCCGTAAAACAGCAATGAATTTTTCTGCCTGGAGAGAATATACGTCATACTGCATACGTTTCATATCTTCCGCATCTAGTTTTTCTTTCTCTTCCAACAATTGACTGATCCTATCCGCACGGTAACTTTCATGGGGCATGTTGATCGCTTCTACCTTCCCCCATGCATTCAGATCGTTGTTAGCCGTAACGAAATACCCCTGTGGTGGATTATAGGCTCTTGGCAAATCCTGGTAGGAATGAAAACCTTGCCAGTCATTCTCTGCCAACCAGCCCGTCAAAGGGACAAAACCTTTCCAACCAGACCTGCGTTTGGGCAGTAGACCAGACATTTGGTAGCCAATATTGTCTTTTGCATCTGCGAATACAAAATTCCAGGCCGTTTCAAAATTTCCCATAACGTCCATACCTTCTTCTACAGATTGGGCATGCAGGATCTTCCCAACCTCAGAGAAGGTTGCCAGACCAGATTTGGAACCAGACCAATTGCTAGCTAGGTAATAGCCCTCTTCGTACGGATTTCCCTGCAAAATGCCGTGTTGGTTTTCATAAACTGTAATCGTGTGTGCTTGTTTTTTCTTACGTAGGATCACTTCTTGCCGCTCTTGGAAAGCTAGCCAACCTTCTCCTTCACGGTAGTACTTGCCATCTTTACATTTTTCTACCCAAGAATCAATTGCATCCATAAAGGTATAGGTCACACCCCAGGATAGGTGCTTCGAACGGCCTATAATCACCCCTGGTAAGCCAGGAACTGTGGCACCTACTACATAATTTCCTTGCCAATGGGCTACTTGCTCATACCAAACTGCTGGTAGTCTGTTGATTTCTAAATGGGGATCATTTGCCAAGAGAGGTTTGCCAGATTTACTTTTACAACTAGCAACAACCCAGTTATTGGAAGCTATAAACCGACTTATTCCCTTTTGCCACAGCTCCGTTGTTACAAGCCTTTCTTCCAGCTTTATCTTTTGCAATAGCTCTAGATCTGCTTCTTGGAGAAGTCCCGGAAACAACTCTTCTAATTTTCGAATACTGATACCCGCTTGTAACATTTCCAAAAATAATTTCTCAATTTCAGCTTGGGTACCAGACAAACCAATATAACCCATCATCCGTGACAAAAGAATACTATCTGTAATTTGCCACGCTTCGTGTCGGTAGCCTAGAAGTTTCAATTCCCAAGGCAAAGAACTCTCAAATACATCATTGATAGCTCTACAATAGGATTCATAAAACGTTTTCACTTCTTCCGTGAAACCATCCAAAGAAATCTCTGCCTGCCAATTCATACGGCGAAAAAAGATATCAATCAGTAAGGATTCCTCACTAGAGTCTAAAATCTCAGACAACCTACCCTGTCCAATAATACGCATCAGCAGCATTTGCAATCCACGGTCTTTGGCATGGCAATACCCCATACCGTAGTACAATAAAGATTCGCTATCTGCAAAGATCTGCATCACACCATCATCATTGCGCTTTATCTCTAAACCTTGTTTTAGTTTCATGAATACACTTCCTAGCATATAGATTATGGAACAAGCTATAACAGTGTTTTTCGCAAAGG